>JANYHG010000252.1 GCA_025359165.1 Hyphomicrobiaceae bacterium | reverse complement strand
GCGAATCCTTCAGCCTCCTGCGGCTTGGCCGCACGTAGCCGACCGGCGTCGGGCGTTAGCCCGCCCCGACCGGAGCGCCCTTCCGCGCGTGAGGTCCAATCAAGAGTGGGCGAAGCCCTTGGCGATGTCTTCGGTCATTTTCTTGGCGTCGCCGAGAACCATCACGGTGTTGTCGCGGTAGAACACGGCGTTGTCGATGCCGGCATAACCTGACGCCAGCGAGCGCTTGTTGAACAGCACCGTGCCGGCTTTCCAGACCTGCAGCACCGGCATGCCGAAGATGGGCGAGGTCTTATCTTCCTCAGCCGCCGGGTTGACCACGTCGTTCGCGCCGATCACGTAGACTACGTCGGCCTGCGAGAATTCCGAGTTGATATCTTCAAGCTCGAACACTTCGTCGTAGGGCACGTTGGCTTCGGCGAGCAGCACGTTCATATGGCCGGGCATGCGGCCTGCAACGGGGTGGATGGCATATTTCACTTCGACGCCGGCCTTTTTGAGATTGTCGGCCATTTCGCGTAGCGCATGTTGGGCTTGCGCCACCGCCATGCCGTAACCAGGCACGATGATGACCTTCGACGCGTTCTTGAGCAGGAACGCCGCATCTTCGGCGGAGCCGAGCTTGACGGGCTTCTGTTCGCCCTTTTCGCCGCTGGCAGGTCCGGCCGTCTCGCCGCCGAAGCCGCCGGCGATAACAGACAGGAACGAGCGGTTCATGCCCTTGCACATGATGTAGGAGAGGATTGCGCCCGACGAGCCGACGAGTGCGCCGGTAATGATCAGTGCGATATTGCCCAAGGTGAAGCCGATGCCCGCTGCGGCCCAACCCGAGTACGAGTTCAGCATCGAGACGACGACCGGCATATCGGCACCGCCGATCGGCACGATGATCAGTGCGCCGAACGCCAACGCAGCCAGTGTGATCAGCCAGAACACCCACGCCGAGCCGCCAGTCTGGACGAACTCGTAGATCAGGAAAAGGATGAACGCGCCGAGTGCCAGATTGATCGCGTGACGCATCGGCAGGATGATCGGTTTGCCCGACATGCGGCCGGACAACTTCATGAAGGCGATGACAGAGCCGGTGAACGTGATCGCGCCGATGGCGACACCGACAGCCATTTCGATGGCGCTACCGGCTTTGATGCCGAGGTCGGGCTTGAGCGGGTCCTGCAGGATGCCGAACGCCTCGGGCGCATAAAGCGCGCCGGCCGCCACCATGACGGCCGCCATGCCGACGAGGCTGTGGAACGCTGCGACCAGCTCAGGCATCATGGTCATCGGGATCGTGCGCGCGGTATAGGCACCGATGCCGCCACCGATGGCGAGCGCAAGGATTATCAGGAACCAAGTGAAGACACCGTCGATGTCGCCGAGCTGCGTCAGCGCGGTGACCATGGCGATGGTCATGCCGATCATGCCCAACAGGTTGCCCTGGCGGGAGCTGACGGGGCTCGACAACCCGCGCAGTGCCATGATGAACAGCACGCCGGAGACGAGATAGAGGAGGGCTGCAACGTTAGCAGTCATTGGAAATAATGCTCCGGGATTAAGCGTCAGGCGTGGGTGGTTAGTCGTGCGGTCAGTCGTTGTTGCAGTCGAAACTTTCGCCAGTGCCGACCGGTCGATCGGCCACTGTCGACTGACCACTGGCGCTAAGTTGTGGTTGCAGGTTCTGAAAGATCATCGAATGGCCACAGCAGGCCGAGTGAGAAAGAAATCGCATTGAACGGCTCGACACGTACCTCGTCCGCGTCGAACCACGAACCGTCGAGTTGCCAGTGCTCGCCTGACAGCGAGAACGTTTCCAGGCAACGCACCCTGGGATCGAGATGCCAGAGGTGGCGGACACCGAACTCGGCGTAGATGCGACGCTTTTCGCCACGGTCATACTTTTCCGTCGATGGCGAGAGCGTTTCGAGCACCCAATCAGGCGCGACTTCGATGAAGGCTTTCGATACGGCAGCCGATGGCAACCGCTCGCGCTTCCAGCCCGCCAGATCGGGAACGACGACGTGAGGGCCGAGATGCAGTTCCGGCTCGTCCGCAAACACCCAACCACCCGGGCCGTTGGTGCCAAATTGAAAAGGCCCGCCAATAACTGCGCTCGCTGCAAACGTGGCCGACCCGTGCCGTGGCACCGGGCGCGGATGCGTGACCAGCGTCCCATCGAGGATCTCCGCCACCAGATGCGGCGGCACGGCCTCGAGGTCCGCGTAAGTCGCAGCCTTTGTCCGAACGGCTAGGGTGGCGGTCATTGAGATGTTGCTCCGGGGGGCAGGCAGAACTCCACTACCTACCGACAATTGCCGCGCGCGTTACTTCTTCGGCTCTTTCTTCTTGTACATCGCCAGCATGCGGTTGGTGACGAGGAAACCGCCGAAGATGTTCACCGACGCCATGATCAGCGCGAGGAAACCAAACAGTTTGGCGAGATAGCTGCCCGACGTGATCGCCGCGACACCGACGGCGAGCAGGGCACCCACGACAATCACCGACGAGATGGCGTTGGTGACGCTCATCAGCGGCGTGTGCAGTGCCGGGGTCACCGACCACACGACGAAATAGCCGACGAAGATCGCGATCACGAACACCATGAATTCGTAGACCAATGGATCGATACCCGAGGTGCCTGCTGCGTGGGCAGGTGCCATCGACGCCAGCAATGCCAGCGACGCGGCGGAGACAACACTTTTGAACGTGAGCATATCAAACGCCCTTTTCGACTGCGGGAGATGGGGCCGACGACACCGCGGCAACGGGTGGCAGCGGCTGTGGATTTAGCGCGGAATGAACGATCCTGCCATCCTTGGCGACCAGTGTGCCCTTGATGATTTCGTCGTCCCAGTTGATGCCGAATGCCTTGGTCTTCTTGTCGAACATGGTGTCGAGGAAGGCCAACAGGTTCTTGGCGTAGAGGTTCGATGCGTTGACCGCGATTTCGCCGGCAAGGTTGGTCGGGCCGGCAATCGAGACGCCGTTGTGATCGGTAACCGTGTCGGGCGTCGTCAATTCGCAATTGCCGCCACGTTCTGCCGCCAGATCGACGATGACGGCGCCTGCCCGCATGCCGTCGACCATGGCTGCCGTGATCAATTTCGGCGCTGGCCGGCCGGGAATGAGTGCGGTCGTGATGACGATGTCCTGCGTTTTCAAATGCGTGGTGATCAGTTCGGCCTGCTTGGCCTGATACGCGGCACTCATCGGCTTGGCGTAACCGGCGGCTGTCTGGGCCTGCTTGAACTCGTCGTCCTCGACGGCGATGAACTTGGCACCGAGCGAGGCCACCTGCTCCTTGGCAGCTGGGCGCACGTCGGTAGCGGTGACGACGGCACCCAAGCGGCGCGCGGTGGCGATCGCTTGCAGGCCGGCGACGCCCGCCCCCATCACGAACACACGGGCCGCCGGAACGGTGCCGGCGGCGGTCATCATCATCGGCATGGCCTGTTCAAACATCGCGGCGGCGTCGATGACGGCCTTGTAGCCGGCGAGATTGGCTTGCGAGGACAGCACGTCCATCGACTGCGCGCGGGTGATACGCGGCATGAACTCCATCGAGAATACGTTCACTCCGGACGCCGCCAACGCCTCCAGATTGGCGCGGTCATCGTGCGGGCTTACCATGGCGGCGAGCAGTGCGCCGGGTTTGAGCGCCTTGGCTTCCTCGGCGCTGGGGCGGCGCACTTTCAGCAGAATGTCGGCCCCTTCCAGCGTGGCTGCCGCGGTCGGCATGATCTCGGCCCCGGCAGCGGCCAGCATCGCATCGGAAAAGCGCGAGCGTTTGCCGGCGCCGGTCTCGACACGCACCGTGCAGCCGAGCGCCTTGTACTTCTTGACGGTGTCGGGCGAGATCGCCACACGCGGCTCGATCTGATTTTCAGCGGTAACGGCAATGATGGTCATGGACAGCCTCGGATAACCCCGCTGGCGGTGCGGAGGTGACGGCAAGCGGGCGAGCAGGCAACAAGCGAGTTCTTCAGACGAATTTGAGATCGGCGGACGTATGGTGGAAGCGCCGATTGCGATGTCGTAGGTGACAATACGCTGTAAGCGCACCTACCGACAACGCATCATCCATCGGTCGAGGAAGGCAAAAGATAGACTGACGTTTGCAACACGATCAGACCAGCGTCACCAGCATGACGAGCAGCAGCAGCGACAGCAGTACAGTCATCACGACAGCGCCGCGCAAAAAGCCTTTGTACGTACGCATATGTTCTTTGTAATCCATGGCCGGGTGGCCATTGCTGGTATCGATGTTCATGGTGCCTCGGTGCCTCGCTGCGATGTTCAGAAATCAGATGAAGGCGTAACAGGTGTCCTAGCGCAGCCGTCGTCGGCCTTCAAGGTGGCGTGTGTCGACGGCCAGCGGCAGCAGAGTTCCGAGCCTTCAAACAACCACCGGCGCGTGCATCGCTTCGGCGTGCCCAAAGATGCGACGATAGCGGGCGATCTCCGATGGCGGTCCGACCGCTTTAAGGGGGTTGTCCGAAAGCTTGACGGTCGACCGGCCATTGGCTGACAACACCTTGCAGACAATCGAGAATGGGTCGAGGCGTCCATCTGGACCGAGGCCGCGAAAATCGTTGGTCAGAAGTGTGCCCCAACCGAAGCCAGTTCGAATCCGCCCGTTGAAGTGAGCATGCAGCCGCTCGATTTCCTCGACATCGAGACCATCGGAGAAGATCGCGAGCTTTTTGCGCGGGTCCTGGCCGCGGCTCTGCCACCAGGCAATCGCCTGTTCGCCGCCGGCAACGGGATCGCCACTGTCGATGCGGATGCCGGTCCACTGGGCGACCCAGTCGGGGGCCGACGCCAGGAAGCCGGCGCTGCCGAACGTATCTGGCAAGATGATGCGGAGATTGCCCTCGTAATCCTCCTGCCAATCAGACAGTACCTTGTAAGGAGCGTCGAGCATCGCTGCCGGCGTTTCCGCGAGCGCGGCATATACCATCGGCAGTTCGTGGGCGTTGGTGCCGACGGCCTCGACCTCCCGCCGCATGGCGATCAGACAATTCGAGGTGCCTAGAAACGACGGCCCGAGGCCTTCGATCATCGCCTGGACGCACCAGTCCTGCCACAGAAATCCGTGCCGTCGCCGCGCGCCGAAATCGGCGATGCCGAGATGCGGCAGCTGCTTCAGTCGCCGGATCTTCTCCCACACCCGCGTCATGGCGCGCGCATAGAGCACCTGCAGTTCGAACTTCCCCATGCCGCGCAGGACCGCACGGCTATGCAACTCCATAATGACGGCGAGCGCGGGGATTTCCCACATCGTCGTTTCGAGCCACGGCCCCTCGAACACCAATTCGTACTGATCGCCGACGCGCTCCAGCGAGTAGGCCGGAAAGCGAAAGCCTTCCAGCCACTGAATGAACTCGGGCGCGAACATCTGGCGCGTCCCGTAGAACATATTTCCGCGCAGCCAGGTGCTCTCGCCGCGGCTCAGGGACAGCGTGCGGATATGGTCGAGTTGTTCACGCAGTTCGCCGACATCGATCAGACGCGCCAGCGGTATATGCGTTGAGCGATTGATGATGCCGAACGAAACGCGGTCGTCCGCGTGCCGCCGAAAGATCGTCTGCGCCATCAGCAGCTTGTAGAAGTCGGTATCGAGCACCGAACGGACGATCGGATCGATCTTCCAGGTATGGTTGTAAACGCGGGCGGCAAGATCGGTCATGCGGGTACGCGGCTTTCACGGTGCGGCACTGCACGCAACATTGCCGCTGGTTGCGCCGGGTGCAACAAGGAAAGTGCGGGCGCGTGATTGGGTGTCGATGGACTGAGGTGTCGTCGTGACCTGCACGGCACCTCCCGCCTCAAATGGGTAGCATGCAGTCGCTGACGCCGTTTAAGTTGTCGCATTGGACTGCCGCTGCAGTTCAACCGCTCTGTGCACGAGAATGTCTCGCCCGTCTTCGAATGCGCTTTGGATGTAACCGTCGAGCTTGGGCGACGAAATCTCGTCGAGGACCGACAGGGCGGCCAATCGTTGATATTCCAGCCCAGTTTTCCAAGCTCTTTCAGCACAGGCTTCGGCTTGACTGGACTGCAGCGTGCCAAGCGCCAGTAGCGCGCGGCGGCGCACGTATTCCTCTTCGTCATCCACTAAATCAAGCAGGATGGCCTCAGCCTGCTTTTTGTGTGTCGCCAAATGTCCCAGTTGAGCAGCGAGCTGCCATTTCGCATCATGCTCGGAGGTCGGCACAGACACGGAGGCAAGCCTGAGCAATGCATCCGGGCTTTCGGCAATGGTCGAGGCGATGTGCTCGAGCTCGTTGTCCCTCGCGATGGCGTAGAGCAGATCGTCGACGTCTGAGTTGCTCCATCGATCCGGCGCTACCGAGGCAGCAAACTTTGTCGCCTCAGAATGCAGGGCCTCCCAAGCGTGATAGTCGCATTCCCACTCACCGTTGCGCGACTCCAACGGGCGCGCTTCCGCCCACGATCTGAACTTCAGCACCTCAGCATTCAGCGACATAAACGCAGCATCCGATCGGGAAGACAAACTCCACGCCTTAAACGAAGCACAAGCGGACGTTTTTGCTGGCGTCGACGCGGCGCATGCGGGGCGCTCTTTCCGATGCGATCGGCAGCGGAAAGAGCGATTTGGTGGTCCCCTATAGTTTCGGCGCCCCCGTCAGTGGTGGCGGGGGCGGCAAGCCGAGCCCTGGCAATGCCGGCGCGGCACCAGCGGAGGCGGCTGGTTGGGCCCCGCCCAACGGCGGTGGTGGCGGCAGCCCGCCCGGCAGTCCAGGCATCGCACCCGCACCTGCCCCACTCGGCGCGCCTCCACCGAGTGCCGGTGGTGGCGGCAGGCTCAGGCCGCCCGGTATTCCGGGAAGCCCGGGGATACCGCTGTTCGGGATGTTGATCTGTACCGTCGAGGTGTCGATCGTCGGCGACGACTTCTTGTAGTGCATTACCATTTGCGGGAATGCGATGACCAGTCCCACCATGATGCACTGGATGATCACGAAGGGGATCGCGCCGTAGTAGATCTGACCGGTGGTGACGCCGTCGGTGAGTTTGCCCGTCACCTTGTCATTGTAAGGCTGGGTGGGGGCGACCGAGCGGAGATAGAAAAGCGCGAACCCGAACGGTGGATGCATGAACGATGTCTGCATGTTCACGCCCAGCATCACACCCAGCCAGATCAGGTCGATGCCCAGCGTGACCGCAGGAGCCACCAGTAGCGGGATGATGATGAATGCCAACTCGAAGAAGTCGAGAAAGAAGGCGAGGAAGAATACCAGAATGTTGACGAAGACGAGGAAGCCGACCTGTCCGCCGGGCAGCGACGTCAACAGATGTTCGACCCACAGATGGCCGTTCACGCCGTAGAACGTCAGCGAGAAAATGCGCGCACCGACGAGGATGAAGACGACGAAGGCGGACAGTTTGGCGGTCGCTTCGACGGCCGACTTCAGCAGCGCGAAGTTGAAGCGCTTCGGGTTCTTGTCAAGCCAGCGCTTGAATATCGCCAGCAAGATCGAGCCGGCGGCCCCCATCGCGCCGCCTTCCGTGGGCGTGGCGACACCGATGAAGATGGTGCCGAGCACGAGGAAGATCAGGAACAGTGGCGGCACCATCACGAAGGTGACCTGCTGCGCCAGATGCGACAGAAAACGCATGCCGGTGAGCTTGTCGAGGATCCAGTTCACGCAGGCTGCGGCAAACGCCAGCACGATGCCGACGCCCATGCACAAGACGACGAAATCAGCACCCTTGTATTCTGCGATCTTCTTCGCCGCGTTCTTGGCATTCAGCATCGACATGACTTCGACGCCGACCACGGCCGACACCAGCGCCAGCGCCAGCAACGTCGCAAGGCCGCGTTCGTCCTTGCCGCGCACGAGAAAGCCTACGCCTGTCTTGGCGATGTAGGCGATGAAGCAGACCTGGATCGCCGCCCAGATGCGATCGCCGAAATCGCCGCTGACGATTTTGCCGAGGCTCGGGAGTGCTCCGTACAGAAAATAGGCCGCCATCGCACAGACAGCCAACCCGCCGAAACGCGCCAGGAAGTTTTCCGCAGGACTACCGACTGTTTCCTTGAAAGCGACGTCAGCCGCCGGCAGGCCTGGGGCATACTCCGGTTTGAAGGTGGCGACGATGAAGATGTAGACTGCATACAGAATCGCGAGCACGATTCCAGGAATGAACGCGGCTTCGTACATATCGCCGACGGATTTGCCGAGCTGATCGGCCATCACGATCAACACCAGCGACGGCGGGATGATCTGCGCCAGCGTGCCGGAAGCCGCGATGACGCCGGCCGCGACGCGCCGGTCGTAGCCATAGCGCATCATGATCGGCAGCGAGATAAGGCCCATCGAGATCACCGACGCGGCGACCACGCCCGTCGTCGCGGCCAGCAAAGCGCCAACGAACACCACCGCATAGGCCAGACCACCACGAATGGTGCCGAACAACTGGCCAATGGTGTCGAGCAGATCCTCGGCCATGCCGGAGCGTTCGAGCACCAACCCCATCAGCGTAAAAAATGGAATGGCCAGCAAGGTGTCGTTCGACATCACCCCGAATATTCGTTCCGGCAGCGATCGCAACAGCGGCCAGGACAGCGAGATCGCACCGCCGGACAATGGCGCGAGTTCGACGCCGACGACGAAAAACAGCAGGCCGCAGGCACCGAGCGAAAACGCCACGGGGTATCCGAGCAGCAAAAATACGATCAATGCGGCGAACATGATCGGCGCCATGTTCTGGGCGATCCAGGCGGCCATAGAGGAAGCTCCACACGATGAGAGGATGCGCGGGTCGCGCTTACAGGATGCAATGAGCGCCGACGCGCTCAGCTTGACTTGCCGGATATCTGAATAGCCTGCGCGCGGGCCTTGGCCTCGGCTTCTTCGGCGAGCGCTTCGCGTAACCGCGATGCTTCGGCCTCCGCCGACTCGTGGTGGCCGCCGCCTGAAACGTCGTCGAGTTCGCCGCGCATGATCGCGACGCGCTTAATGAGCTCCGAGAGACCCTGGATGAACAGGAGCGTGAAGCACAACGGCACGAACAGCTTTGACGGATACTGCGGCAGCCCGCCCGCGTTCAGCGACTGTTCGTTCTGCAGCAGCGACCGGTAGAAAAACGGCCACGCCGTCCACATCATGACGAGGCTGATCGGGATCAGGAAGAAAACGTGTCCGATCACGTCGATCCAGTTGCGCGCGCCTTTCGGCAACATGCTGGAGACGACGTCGATGCGGATGTGCTCGTTCGACAGCAGGGTCCATGGCGAACACAACAGGAAAACCGCGCCGAATAAAATCCACTGTAGTTCGAGCCAGGTGTTCGACGAATAGCCGGTCACTTTGCGTACGACCGCATTGACTGCACTGATCAGCACGGCGATGAAAATGGCCCAGGCGATATTTTTGCCAAGCCACGTATTCAGCGCGTCGATCGCGCGGCTGAATTTCAGTAATCCACCCATGTATGGTCCCCTCCCAGAGCCCAAATGTCGATGCACCTTGGCATGCCGCCGGTCTTGCTTGCCGGTATCGATGCCACTTTGCCGCCGTATGGTAGCTGTGGCTTTGCGTGACTTCCAGCGCCCCAACTGCCACAGTATCTATATTCAACGTCCGAGCAACCGGTACGCGCGATTAAATCGGCCCTCCAAGCGGGCCGATCGACTTGGCATGGCTGTTTCTGGGCAGCGCCCAAGCTGCCGTGATCAGTCGAAAGAGCTTCAGGAGCCTGCAATGACAGTGACTGCGGAACAGGTCCTCGCCCGGTTGAAGCGGGTCAAAGGGCCAGACCTCGAAGGCAACATCGTCGATCTCGGACTCGTGTCCGAGGTCGTGATCCGTGCTGACCGCGCCTACTTCTCGATCACGGTGCCGGCGGCCCGGGCCGAGGAACTCGAACCGCTGCGGCAGGCGGCCGAGAAGATCGTCAAGGACATGGAGGGGATCGAAGGCGTGACTGTCGTGCTGACTGCCGATGCGCCAACGGGCGGTTCGGTCAAGTCGGTGGGGGGCGCGAAAGTGCCAGAGAGTGCGCGGGTACAGGCAGCGCGCGCGGCGGCAGGAGCTGGCGCTGGAGGCGGACATTCCCATTCGCACGATCACGGCCATGATCACAGTCACCATGGCCACAGTCACGCAACACCGGCGGCAAAACCCGCTGCAGCCGCAGGGTCTGCGGGTGCGGCTGGACGGGGCCTCACGCACGTGCCCGGCATCAAATATCTGATCGCCGTCGCGTCGGGCAAAGGCGGTGTCGGCAAGTCGACGACGGCGGTCAATCTCGCGCTGGGCTTTCAGGCGATCGGCCTCAAGGCCGGCATTTTGGATGCGGACATCTATGGACCGTCGCAGCCCCGGCTGCTTGGGCTGACCGGACGCCCGCAGGCGATGCCGGACAAGAAGTTGCGACCGATGGAGGCATTCGGCCTCAAAGTCATGTCGATGGGCTTCATGGTGGATGAAGGCACGCCGATCATCTGGCGCGGGCCGATGGTGGTCTCCGCGTTGACGCAGATGTTGCGGGAAGTCGCCTGGGGCTCACCCGGCAAAGAGCTCGATGTGCTGGTCATCGACATGCCGCCGGGAACGGGTGACGTGCAGCTGACGATGGCGCAGCAAGTGCCGCTGGCGGGCGCGATCATCGTTTCGACGCCGCAGGATCTCGCACTCATCGATGCCCGCAAGGGGCTCAACATGTTCCGCAAGGTCGATGTGCCCGTGCTCGGCATCATCGAAAACATGAGCTTCTTCATCTGCACCAAGTGTGGTGAACGGCACGAGATCTTCGGCCACGGAGGCGCTGCCGCCGAGGCAGAAAAGCTCGGTATTCCCTTCCTCGGTGGCGTGCCGCTGCACATCGATATCCGCGTCCGCTCGGATGCCGGCCAGCCGATCACCGCGGCCGAACCGGACAGCGTCTATGCCCAGACCTATCGTGAACTGGCCGCAAAAGCCTGGTCGGAGCTGGAAGCAAGTCAAGGCAAGCGTGTGCAGCCACCGGTGCTGACGATCGGCAACGGCGGGGCGGAGTTGGAGGTCATGTTCGCGGGGCAACCGCCCTATCAGCTGTCGGCTGAAATGTTGCGCGTGATGAGCCCGTCAGCGGAAGTACAGGGACACTCGGCCGATCAGCGCGTCACCGTCGGCCGCAAGAAGAACGTCAAGATCAAAGACCTCCAGCCCGTCGGCAACTATGCGGTGCGCATCGTGTTCGACGATGGGCATAGCACGGGGCTGTTCGCATGGAATTATCTCGACGTGCTGCATCGTGAGCGCGACGAGCGCTGGGCCGGTTATATCGCCGAACTGACCGCCAAAGGCTTGAGCAGGGGGTAATCCCTACACGAAGAAATCATGGCCTTGTAGGTCTTGTAGGTTGGGTCAAGCATTCGCGCGACCCAACGATCCGCAAGCTGCAAGCGATTTTGTCGCGCGCAAATTCTTAGGTCACAGACAAAAATCTGCGCGCGGTGACGCGATGGTCAAAATAAAAGCTCGCCGATACTAAACGTAAGCAGCTTATGCGGCTGGACGCGCGAGCATCTTCTGCAGCAGGCCGACGATGATCGTCATGACACCGCCGCCGGCACCGCCGCCGAGGATCTGTCCCAGCAAGGCTGCGCCATCGGGATCGACGCCACCGGTCACCGGCATCGGCATGCCGAGCAGGTTGCCGAGGACGAGGCTGCCGACCCCGCCGCCGATCAACCCAGCCAACGAATTGCCGAGCGAGCCGAGATTGAAATTCTTGAGAATGCCGCCGACAAGATTGCCGCCGGCAGCGCCGCTGAACAACGGCAGCAACAAAGAAATCAGGTCCATAAGCCCCACCTTTATCATGTGTCCGGATCTGCCGGATGGTTCTGTGCAGACGCTGCCGCGTAAACGCGCGGCAACGTTCAGGTCTCGGTTATGCCATATCCGCAGCCCCTGCCAAGTCTGGGGCATGGTTCATGCGCCCGGCGTCGCGCGAAACTGGCAGCAGGGTTAATCACGTGGATTTGGTACGCGCCATCGCGTGATACTCGGCATTTGGCCGCATTTCGGTTGCGGCGGCCAACCTGTTCGACATGTTATAGAACGCAGCGGTGGCGGCGATGTCCCAGATATCGCGATCGGTAAAACCGACCGTGCGCAGCGCGGCGCGATCGGCATCGTCCATCTTGGCGGGGTGTTCGGTCAGCTTCACCGCGAAATCCAGCATGGCCTTCTGCTTCGGCGGCAATTCGGCGGCGCGATAGTTCTGCACCATCAATTCACCCATGATGGGGTCTTTGGCGCGCTGGCGAACGGCGGCACCATGCGCCGTCAGACAGTAGTGGCAATGGTTCACGGCACTGACGACGACAGCGATCATTTCGCGCTCGAGTTTCGAGATGCCACTGTCGGCGAGCATCAGATCGTCGACCATATCGATGAACGCCTGCAGCTTCACCGGATCGAAGGCATAGGCTTTCAATACGTTGGGCACGAAGCCGAGCTTTTCCTGGCACTTGTCGAAATAGGCCTGGAGTTGCGGCGTTAGTTTGGCGGTCGGGGGAATGTCGAGGGCCGTGGGCGCGGTGGATTTGGACATGCGTCGTCTCCGTTACAGGCTGTCGGCTGGGACCGATCAATGATCGGCTGAGATTAGCACCCCGGTGGTGATTGGATAGCGGCACATGCGGAGACGCGTAGATGAGGGCAGACTTCAGCCACGCCTTCGCCGCATACCCCGGATAATGCATCCGAACGGACGCTTTTCAAGCATTGGCACGGTCATGCATCGTCGCGACGCACTTCTTGGCTTCGGGGCATCGGCGCTCAGTGCCTGCAGCACATCGGTCGCCGCGCAGGCTAGTGTCGGCACGGGGGTCGCGACCGGCGCAAGCGTGGCTGCGGCAGGGAACTGGTCGCTTTTCAACGGTCAGCGGGTCGGTCTCATCACCAACCAGACCGGCCGCGTCGGGGCGGAGCATCTTGTCGATGCATTGATGCGCGCTCCCGACATGAAGCTTGTCGCGCTGTTTGGCCCTGAGCACGGTGTGCGAGGCACAGTCGCTGCTGGCGCGCAGGTTGCCAGCATCCGAGACGGCAAGACCGGCGTGCCGATGTTCAGCCTATATGGTGCGACGCGTAAGCCGACGCCGGACATGCTGCGCGGTGTCGACGTGCTGGTGTTCGATATTCAGGATGTCGGCGTGCGCTCCTACACCTATATCTCGACCATGGGGCTGGCGATGCAGGCAGCCGCTGCGGCGAACATTCCTTTCGTGGTGCTGGACCGGCCTAACCCGCTCGGCGGCACTGCTGTTGCGGGGTTCGTGATCGAGCCGGCGCTGCGTTCGTTTGTCGGTCAATATCCCATTCCGGTCACCCACGGCATGACGGTCGGAGAACTGGCTTCGATGATCAAAGGTGAGCGTTGGCTGCCCGGATTGCAAACGCTGCAACTGTCGGTGGTGCGATGTGCCGGCTGGACTCGGGAGCAACTGTGGCCGTCGACAGGTTTGGCGTGGGTGGCGACGAGCCCGAACATTCCGACCTTCGCGTCGGCGCTCACCTATCCCGGCATCGGAATGGTCGGAAACACGCTGGTCAACGAGGGCTGCGGAACCTCGGCACCGTTCACGCAATTCGGTGCCCCGTGGTTATCGGGGGAGCAGGCCGCAGCCAGTCTCAACGACAAACGCCTGGACGGGGTGCACTTCGCGGCCACCTCGTACATACCGCAAGGCATCGCGCATGTGGCCCCCAATCCGCACTTCCGCGGGCAGCCGGTCGGTGCGGTGCGGCTGGTGGTGACGGATGCCACACGTTTCCGCCCTGTCGATGTCGGGGCGCATGTGCTCGTTGCGCTGCAGCAACAAGCATCGTCACGAGGTGCAGACCTGTTCGGTAAACTGGCGATGTTCCATGCGATATCGGGAACGCGCCGGCTGCACCAGATGGTAGTCAGTGGCGCGTCGGGCCGCGAGATCATCGGCTCCTGGAGCGGCGATGTCGCCCAATTCCATCAGCAAAGGCAACGTTATCTGGTTTATTGATCTGCGATAGGGTCTGCCATCGCGTGTCAATTCGGTCGCAAGGTTTCACTAAAACGAGCTGTTTGCTGCATTTGCACATTTTTTAATCCGCTGAAAACAAATGTTATTTCCGCATGAGGGATGTCTTTTTGACCGCATTGTGCGATGCAGCGAAATAAGCTAGCGTCAGGATCAACCGAAGCTGGGTTTGCGCGTTGTAGCCCACAGCACGGAGACGAACATGACGATGACGAACCTGACATCCTTGAGTAACCGCCAGCCGCTGGATGGCACGATCAGGAAGCTTTGGCCCACCGAAACCGACGCGTTCCGCGATCATTTGCTGCGGCTGGACAAGGACAGCCGGCGGATGCGGTTCGCCCATTCCGTGTCGGACCAATTCATTGAAGATTATGCTGCGCGCATGCACGACATGGGCAGCATCGTGTTCGCCTACACCGAAGGTCAGCAGGTTCACGCGGCGGCCGAACTGCGTAAACTCGGCGACCGCTGGGGCGACGAAGCCGAGGCAGCGTTCTCGGTGGAAATGGCGTTTCAAGATCACGGATTGGGGGGCGAGCTGATGGGTCGCGTCATTCGCTCGGCGCGCAATCGCGGCATTCACCGTCTTTATATGAGTTGTCTGGCCGAAAATTCCAAAATGCAGGCGATCGCGCGCAAACACGAGGCCGACCTCAAATTCGAGTACGGTGAGGTCATCGGCGAGATTATGCCGGCGACGCCGAATTACTTCTCGATGATGGCCGAGGCCATGGAAGATCGCGTCGGGTACATGATGGCGGTGTTCGATCTGCGGAATCGGATGACCAACGCGGCTTGACGCGCTAGCCGTACGCGACTTCAATATTCCACGTCGTGCGACGCTCTACGGCGGCCCGGCTCCGTCACTTTGCAGTTCTGTACATCGGCATCGCATAGTCGACGCGGCGTTGCTCCGGACCGGCTGCGATGACGATGGCACCGACGAACGCACCAGCGGCGGCAACGGCAAGCAGACAATTTTTCAGTGACATTGCGATCACCCGTGATTGTTGTTGGGCGCGGGAGCGGACAACTGTCTCGCTCCTGGCCTGACGGACCGGATTGGGGGCCCGCCGTCCCATCTCTTGAGGTGTTCGTACACTTCCTTGGGTGAGCGTGTTGTGAAAGGCACATTCATCCGGCATTCATCAGACTGCCATACTGGCGAACGTCTCATGCCGGCGGTCAGAAATTTCTGACTCCATCGCAAACTTCGAGGCGCCGGTATTTCTCTTTAGTTTGCGCGCGGCCGCCCCACCGACTCCGCGCGCGTATACCAGATGTGCAGCGAGGGTTTCGTCATGCAGCCGCCGAAGATGCCAACCCTCAACGCCTCGACGGTGACGTTACCGATGGTGCAGCAGGCGGCTCAGGCCATTCACGGCTCGGTCCTCAACACCGATTGCGACGAGAGCCGTACGCTGGGCGAGATCCTGGCGTGTCGTGTCTGGCTCAAATTCGAGAACCTGCAATTCACCGCAGCATTCAAGGAACGCGGCGCTCTCAACCGACTGTTGGCTTTGAGCGTCGAGGAGCGTCACAGGGGCGTGATCGCCATGTCGGCGGGCAATCACGCGCAGGGCGTCGCCTACCACGCCAAACGGCTCGGGATTCCCAGCACCATCGTTATGCCCGTGGGGACGCCGATGGTGAAAATCGAAAACACGCGACGACATGGTGCGACGGTCATTGTCGAGGGCGCAACGCTCGAAGATTCTGCAACGTTTGCCCGCGCTTATTGCCGTGAGCACGGGCTTGCGTTCATCCACCCTTACGACGATGCGCTGGTTATTGCCGGTCAAGGTACGATCGCCCTGGAAATGCTCGCGGCGGTGCCGGACATCGATACGCTGGTGGTACCGATCGGTGGTGGCGGTTTGATTTCCGGCATGGCGGTCGCCGCCAAGGGGCTTAAGCCGGATTTGCGCATCGTCGGCGTGCAGGCCGAGCTGTATCCATCGATGTACAACGTGACCAAACAGACGGCATTGCCCATGCGGGGCGATACACTGGCGGAGGGGATCGCCGTCAAAGCCCCTGGCGTAATCACCACGGCGATCGTTGCCGAACTCGTCGACGATATCGTGCTTGTCACCGAAGATCAGTTGGAGCGGGCGGTGTCGATGCTCATCGCCATCGAGAAAACCGTCGTCGAGGGAGCGGGGGCTGCGGGGCTTGCGGCTATGCTTGCGCATCCCGCGCTGTTCAAGGGCCGCAATGTCGGCCTCGTGTTGTGCGGCGGCAATATCGATACGCGTCTTTTGGCATCGGTGCTGACGCGCGAACTGGCGCGCGAGGGCCGGCTATCGCAGTTGGCGATCGATCTTGTCGACCGGCCGGGCCAGTTGGCTGCGGTGGCGACGCTGCTGGGCGCGGCGGGCGCAAACATCGTCGAGGTTTCGCATCAGCAGACGTTCTCTTCGCTACCAGCCAAGGCGACGCTGCTCGAAGTCGTGATCGAAACACGTGACCGTGCTCACCTCGACGATACGGTTGCACGTTTGCGCAGCGCTGGTTTCCATGTCGAAGTTCAGACATCGCCCGGAGCCAAGCACTGATGGCGAAAAATTCTTACTACTCTGGTCCGCCATCTGATCATTTCGACGGCACACAGTTTTTCAATTCGCGCCGAACGCATCCCAAAGGGTTGCTGCAGCTGCTCAAATGGCAGTTCGCGACGCCGTCGGCGACATGGCCGAAAAAGTTTCCGAGCCCGCATCAGGATCAGCCGCCTGCGCGGGTCGAGCGTCGCGGCGTGCGGGTGAGTTTCATCGGTCATGCGTCGTACTTGGTGCAGGGTGCCGGTCATGCAATTCTGATCGATCCGGTCTACAGCAAGCGCGCCAGTCCCGTTCAATTCGCCGGGCCTAAGCGCGTCAACGCTCCCGGACTGCCGTTCGAAGCGCTGCCCAAGATCGACACCGTCATCGTCACCCACAATCACTACGACCACATGGATATGCCGACGCTGCGCAAGCTGGCTGTGCGCGACCGGCCACGCTTCATCACGCCGCTCGGCAACGACACCATCTTCCGCGCGGGACTGCGTGGCGTCGGTGACATCGCGGTCACCGCCGTCGACTGGCACGAGCGTATCGCGTTGAGTGCCGACGTCGAAATCGACACGATACCGACGCAGCACTGGTCGGCGCGCGGGTTTGGCGATCGTATGCATGCGTTGTGGGCCAGTTTCGTCCTGAAAGTCGACGGTCGTACGATTTATGCCGTCGGCGACAGCGGCTTCGGTAACGGAGATATCTTCCGCTCGGTGCGCGCGCGGCATCCATCGATAGATCTCGCGCTGCTGCCGATCGGTGCGTACGAGCCGCGCTGGTTCATGGTCGATCAGCACATGAACCCTGATGACGCTGTGCAGGCCTTCGAACTGTGTGGTGCACGTCGAGCGGTAGGGCACCACTGGGGTACGTTTCAGCTGACCAACGAACCCATCGAGGCGCCACGCGAAGCGCTGGCTTTGGCATTGGCCAAGTACGCGGTGGCTCAGGACCGGTTTGTCGCCGCGCTGCCGGGTTTGGCCATCGACGTGTGATCCGCGACGGTCGTTCTGCGCCGGCACGCTTGGCAATCGCCGCGCTAAATGCATTCTATCGTCAGGTAGAGGCACGGTCGGGGCAGACAGTGGCGGACTTTCAAGCATATCTGGCGAACATGTGGGGCGATGTCGCGATCCCGTTCTGGGGCCTCGTGACGCTCAGTCTGCTCTCGGCGGTAGCACTGCTCGACCGCATCCTGCTGCCGACGCTGCGGTGGGTGCTGCGCCTGCGCGCCGATCGCGCCATCGACAAGCTCAACGAGCGCCTCAAGCTGCGCATTCAGCCGTTCAAGATGACGCGCCGCAAGTTGCTGATCGACCGACTCTTGCATGATCCAGATGTGCTGGCGGCGGTCGAGGCCCAGGCAGCAGAGACAAAGCAGTCCGTCGATGCCGTCATGCGCAAAGCTGCATCTTATGCACGCGAGATCGTACCGTCGTTTTCGGCATATACGTATTTCAAGGTCGGCACCCGTGCGGCGCGATGGGTTTCGACGGCGCTCTACAGGGTCCGGCTCGGCGTCATCGACACACCTGCTCTCGACGCCATACCTCCCAATGCTTCCGTCGTGTTCGTGATCAATCACCGCTCGAACATGGATTATGTTCTCGTGACGTATGTGGCAGCGACGTCGTCTGCGCTCAGCTATGCCGTCGGCGAGTGGGCACAAATCTGGGGGCTGCGTAGTTTGATTGCAGCCATGGGCGCGTATTTCATCCGCCGCGATAGTAACAACGTTCTCTATCGCCGCGTGTTGGCGCGCTACGTCGACATGGCCACCAAAGCCGGCGTGGTGCAGGCGATCTTTCCCGAAGGTGGTCTCAGTCGTGACGGCGGCTTGCGACCGGTGAAGCTCGGCCTGTTTTCCTACATGGTGTCAGGGTTCGATCCGCAGGGTGCCAGGGATATCGTGTTCGTGCCGGTAGGGCTCAATTACGATCGCGTCCTGGAAGACCGTATTCTGACCAAGGCCGCCGCACTATCGCCAGGAGAGACACCGCGTTTCGGCTTCAACCCGCTGGTGCTCGGGCGCTATCTGGTACGGAATTTGTGGCTGCGGGTGACCGGCAAATGGCACCGCTACGGCTATGCGTGCGTCAGCTTCGGCAAGCCGATCTCGCTGAAAGCTGTGCTGGCACCGCGCGCACTCGATCTACGCAGTCTGCCGGTCGAAGAGCGGCATGCGGAAATACAAGTGCTTGGTGAACGATTGATGCGGGAGGTCGCGGCAGTGGTACCGGGGCTGCCCGTGCCGCTGGTCGCGACGATCATGTTGAGGGCCGCCGGCAAGCCGCTGACGGAGTTCGAACTCAAGGGCGGGGTGTTCGATCTTATCACACGGTTGGAGGCGGGTGGAGCCTACGTGCACGTCCCGCGCAAAGACCGCGACTATGCTATTCAAACCGGTCTGCGCATGCTGCTCGAACGCCGCATCATCACGCTCGTCGACGAAACGTACGTCGCCAATCCGAAAGAGCTGCACCTGCTCCGTTACTATGCCAACTCCCTCGCGCACCTGCTGCCGGCGGAAACCGTCGCGGTTGCCGCATGAGCCGGTCATGCTGACGTTGCGCCAGATCGAAGTCATCCGCGCCATCATGGTCACGGGCACCGTTGGCGGGGCGGCGCGACTGCTCAACGTTTCGTCACCCGGTATCAGCCGCGTCATGAAGCATGCCGAGAGTGTGCTCGGCATCAAGTTGTTCAGCCGCAAGGGCGGGCGTTTCGATCCGACGCAGGAAGCGCGGGATATCTTCAACCTCGTCAACGGGGTGTACGACAAAGTCGAGGACTTGCATTTCGTCATTCGCCGGCTGAAGCGCGGCATGGACGCCGAACTGCGCGTGGGTTCGGTGCCCAGCATTTCCAACGTCATGGTGCCGCGCGCCATCGCCGACGTGCGACGCAAGTTTCCGAGCCTGTTGATCGACATCGACGTGCTCAAGATCGAAGAGGCAATCGACTATCTCCTGCTCGGCAAAGGTGAGGCGGTGGCGATCAGCTATCGTATCGACCACCCGATGCTTTCGTTCGTGCCACTTGCCGAGGGGCGGCTGAAATGCATCGTACCGTCCGCACATCCCTTAGCCAATCGCTCCAGCGTATCGGCGCGCGATATCGCCCGTTATCCTTTAATCGGCATCGATCCCAACGATCCGTTCGGGCGGATCATGGCGGGCATTTTCTCGGCTCAATCGTTGTCTTACGACGTGACGATCAAGGCACGCTTCGGCTCGACCGTGTGCGCGCTCGTGGCCAATGGTCTTGGCATCGCCGTGTTGGACGAATTTACGCTGGCGGGTGACAATTGGCCGACCCTGCGAGTTCTCGATATCGAGGAGCCGGCGGCCTTTCAGACCTTCATCGCGTTCCGGCGAGACGCGACCCTCTCAACCTATTGCGATGCTTTCATCGCGGCGTTGCGCGGCCACATGCGCGATCCATCCGGGCGCGCTCAAACGAATGTGGACCGTGGACGCGTGAAGCCACGTTCGCGTCCGCGAAAAGTAACATCAGGTTAATTTCTGCTGCTGTCTTGGTTATTGACGGCGACACTGTCGCGCGACAGTGTAAAATGGCAATGCCGAGAGTGGAGGGACGCGAGAGCCGTCCTGCAACCGCGCCGGCAACAAGCGAGCCTGCGCGACGCGGGCCTAGGGGAGTGGAAACAAATGTACCTGAAATCAACCGTGGCTGCAGTATTGGCTGCTGCCGCGTGGGCGATGCCTGCGTCAGCGCAAGATAACACATTGAAAATTCCTGGTGTTCTCGAACTCTCCGGCGCTGGCGCGATCAGCGGTACGAACTTCCGGGACGGAATCGTGATGGCCATCGAGGACATCAATGCGGCCGGCGGTGTGCTGGGCAAAAAGCTCGTGTTCGAAACCGTCGATACGGCATCCGATCCCGGCAAGGCGCGTGCCGCGATCCAGCGCGCGCTCGACGACAAGCCGACCGTGATCTTCGGACCGGTATTTTCTGGCTCGGTCAACGCGACGTTGCCGATGACGAATGAAGCTCAGATCCCGCAAATCATCGGCGGTGAAGCAGCCAACATCACATCACAGGGTTCGAAGTATATCTTCCGCACCTCGTTCGGCCAAAACGTGTCGATGCCGAAAATCGCCAACTATCTGCGCGACGGCGTCAAGGCCAAGTCGCTGGCTATCGTCTACGTCAATAACGATTTCGGCAAGGGTGGCCGCAACGCCATCATGAAGGAACTCGAAAGCCGCGGCATCAAGGTCGCAGCCGATCTTTCGATCGAAGCCGGGCAGGCCGATTTCGCCGCGGACGTCGTCAAGGTCAAGGCTGCCAGCGCCGATGCCGTGTTCGTCTATCTCAACGAAGAAGAGAGCGCGCGCTTTTTGATCGAAGCGAAAAAGCAGGGCCTGGACAAGCCGCTGATCGGTGAAACCACTTTGCTTGGTCAAAAGGTCATCGATCTGGCCAAGGAAGCCGCGAATGGTGTCAAGGGTCACGTCGGACTGACGATCGATGCGCCGTCACCGCTGGTCGCGGAATTCGCCAAGAAATTCGAAGCGAAGTTCAAGTACAAGCCGGACCACAACGGGATGAAGGGATATCTGGGCGCCTACATGTTCAAGACGGCTGCCGAGAAGGCGGGCAAGCTTGATCCCGTTGCCATCGCTGCCGCAATGCATGGTCTGACGGTCACGCCGGATAAGGTGCCGGGCATCCTGATCGAAGCAACCTGGGACGACACCGGCGAAATCGATCGCATCTCGTACCTTGCCGAAGTCAAAGACGGCAAGCAGGTCATCACCCAGACGCTGCCGAAACTGAAATAGTAGTGCAGCTTCCCTTCTCCCCGTTTTCTCGGGGAGAAGGTGCCTGACGGGCGGATGAGGACAGCCCCAAATTTTGCACCCGCGGCGGCCCCTCATCCGGGCTTTGCCGACCTTCTCCCCGTAACGACGAGGAGACGGGGAGGTGCGCCGATCTTCCGGAACGGTTCCATGACCGATTTCATACAGCTCATCATCGCTGGTCTCGCAACGGGGGCGATTTACGCGCTGGCGGCGGTCGGCTTTACGTTGCTTTGGCAAACGTCGCAGACGATCAATTTCGCGCAGGGCGAGTTCGTCATGCTGCCGGCGTTCTTCTGTCTCGCGGGCATCAAATTTTTCGGCCTGCCGTTCCCCATTGCCGCGCTCGTCGCCATTTTGCTGTCGATGCTGGTGCTTGGCGTCATCTTCAAGTTTGCCGTTGTCGATCCACTGATGAAGCAAGGCACGCTGCCGCTTGTCATCTCCACCATCGGTCTTGCCATCCTATTGCGTGAGGGCGTGAAGGAAACATATTCCGCCGAGGCGCAGCGCTTTCCCTCGTTCTTCCCCAACGTGAACCTCGGCACCGCCGGCTTCAACGTGTCCGCTGATCAGGTGGGCGTGTTGATCGTCGCGACCGGCACGATCCTGCTGCTGGCTTGGTTTCTCGCGTCCACCAAGACTGGTCGCCAGATGCAGGCTACGGCGCAGAATCCGACCGTCGCGCGCATTCTCGGCGTCAACGTGGAGCGTATGGTGCTCTACACGTTCCTCATCAACGGCGCGCTGGCGGCGATGGCGTCGCTGCTCATTTCACCTATCTATCTTGCCAAATTCTCCAGTGGTGAGACGCTTGGCCTTGTGGCTTTCGTGGCCGCGATCGTCGGTGGGTTCAATCAGGTGCGCGGTGCCATCGTCGGCGGCTTTCTCGTCGGGATCATTGACAACCTGGTTGCCGCTTATGTGTCCTCGACCTATCGGCAGGCGGTGCCGCTGGCGTTGCTCGTGCTGATCATCCTGCTGCGCCCACAAGGCCTGTTAGGCCGTGCAGAGGAGCGCGCCGTATGAGCCGCACACTCAAGATTGCCCTCGGCGTGCTGTTGATCGCGATATTCATCGTCGGTCCTGCCGATCTCACCGGTTTTGGCATTCCGTGGACCGGCCTGAAGCGCTACGGCACCTATATTCTGACTCTCTGGCTGGTAACCGCGGTCGCTGCCATGGGCGTAAATTTGATCGTCGGCTATGCCGGTCAGGAAACGCTGGCGCAGGCGGCTTTTCTCGGGATCGGTGCCTTCACCACGACGTTGTTGCAGAAGGCAGGTCTTCCCTTCGGATTGTGCTTCATCGCCTCCGGTCTCGTCTGTTTCCTCGTCGGCATCATTTTGGGATTTCCGGCATTGCGGGTGCAGAAGCACTATCTGGCGTTCGTCACGCTGGCCTTCTCGGTCTTCGTCTGGCTCGTCATTCGCAACGAGGAATGGTTGACCGGTGGCGTCAACGGCATTCAGGGTATCAAACGGCCGGTGCTGTTCGGCATCAGTCTGCGACCTGCGCTCTACTATTATTGGCTCGTGCTGACATTGACCGCTGTCTTGACGGGCATGATGTGGTGGTTGCTGCGCAGCCCGTGGGGGCGCGCGTTCACCGCTCTGCGTGAAAATTCGGTGCGTGCCGAAAGCCTCGGCATCGACGTTCGCGGCTATACGCTGATGGCGTTCGCGATCGGGTCGGGGTACGGCGGCTTTGCGGGCGCAATGTACGCGCCGCTGGTCGAATTCATCGATCCGTCGCCGTTCGCGCTCGGGGCATCGCTGCAGTATCTCTTGATGGTGGTCGCCGGGGGGGCGGGCTCGTTCGTCGGCCCGTTCGTCGGTGCTGCCGTCTCGGTCCTGCTGCCGGAATGGTTGCGGTTCGCCGAGGGCTTTTATCTCATCATCTTTGCGCTGCTGGTGATGTTGCTGATGGCGTTCTGTCCGACCGGCATCGTCGGATTGTTCGAGCGCCTGACGACCAAGGCGCGCCGTCCGCACGCCGACGACAAGGGCCCGACGTTAGGCACAGGTACAGGTTCGACCACTGTTGCCGGGAGCAAATCATGAGCGAGGTGATGACCGCACCGGCGCGCACCATGAATGGTACCGGCAAGACCGTTCTCGAGGTCCGCGACATCTCGAAGTCGTTCGGGGGCGTGCATGCGGTGCGGGGCGTCACCTTCGACGTGCGCGAGGGCGAGATTCTTGGGTTGATCGGTCCCAACGGGTCCGGCAAGTCGACGTTGTTCAACTGTATCCTCGGGCAGCTGACGCCGACGACGGGGGAGGTTCGCGTCGGCGGCGCCAGCGTCACCGGGCTCCGGCCCTCACAGCTCAACCGGCTCGGCATCGGCCGCACGTTCCAACTTCTGCAGGTGTTTCCTCAGCTGACCGTGCGTGAGAATTTGATCCTGGCTGGCCAAGAGCACGAGGGCTCGCGGTTGAAGCGCTTGTTCGGTCCGCGCGATGCGGGCCTTACCGCCAACGCCGAACGCATGATCGATTTCTTCCGCCTCGGTCATCTGTCGGACGAGAAGGCAGGCGGGCTCTCCTATGGACAGCAGAAATTGCTCGATTGCGCCATGGCGTTCATGGCCGGCCCGAAACTGGTGCTGCTCGACGAGCCGGCTGGCGGCGTCAATCTCACCATGCTCGGCAACCTCAAAGAGCGGTTGCAGGCGATCAACAAGGAAACCGGCGCGACGTTTGTCGTCATCGAGCATAATATGGAGTTCGTGATGTCCCTATGCACCCGCATCATCGTACTCGCCGAGGGCAAGGTCATCGCAGAGGGGCACCCCGACACCATCCGCAAAGATCCCAAGGTCATCGAAGCGTATCTGGGGCACTGACGGAAACAGCACCATGACCACCTCGACCGATGCGATCCTCAGCTTGAACGATGTCTTTGCCGGCTATGGCAAGATGACGATCCTCAACGGCACGACGGCACACATCCGCAAAGGCAAGATCACGACGGTGATCGGGCCGAACGGCGCGGGCAAGTCGACCCTGTTCAAGACGGTGTTCGGGCTGCTCGCCGTCCGCACCGGCAAGATCCACTTCGATGGTCGCGACACCTCCAACTGGTCGCCCCGGCAGATGCTGGATGCCGGAATGTGCTATGTGCCGCAGGGTCGCAATATCTTCCCCGAGCTCAGTGTGCGACACAATCTCGAACTCGGCGGTGTGGCACTTGCCGATCAATCCGGGCTCGGCGACCGCATCGAGCAGATGATGCAGCGTTTTCCCATGCTGCGCGAAAAAGCCGGCGCTCAGGCCAGCACGCTTTCCGGCGGGCAACAGAAGTTGTTGGAAGTCGCGCGCGGGCTGTTGCTGCAACCCAAGTTGATGTTGATCGACGAGCCGTCGATCGGTCTGTCGCCGCTGATGGTGCAGGAGGTGTTCGCCATTCTCAAAGACCTGCGCGACAACGGCGTCACCATCCTGCTGATCGAGCAGAACGCTAAAATGGCCTTGCAGATGTCCGACTATGGACTGGTGCTCGAACAGGGCCAAACCCGGATCGAGGATACGGCCGCCAACATCCTGGCCGATCCGCGTATCGCAGAACTGTTCCTCGGTGGCGGCCTCAAACCGGCGGCGGCAACTGCATCCTGAGTAGAGCGGCCTGACGGATTTGACACACGCGTGGCGAAAGTGCGGGCAGCGCCTTGTAATGTTGCTTCGCTTCTATATCGCAGAAGGTGATTGGTAATATCGGGGTTCAGCGTGACACACTTTGGCATCATGAGCAGCGTTCGTGCGCTCGCGGCAACGGTGCCCTTGGCGTTCGCACTGCTGCTACTTGTGCCGGTCCTGGCCCATGCGCAATCACTTGTCATTGATCCGGCCACCGGCGCTCAGCCGGGGTCGATCGCTACCAATTTGCCAGCCAACGGCGATCCGGATGGCCGCCGAAAGTCACTCGCAGACAAGGGCTTCACCTACGGTCTGAACTACGTCGGCGAATTCCAGAGCAACGTTGCCGGTGGCATTCGAACAGGTGGCATCTATATCGGTCGCCTTGAAGGCATCGTCGAGCTTGACTTGGCCAAACTCGCGAACATGAAGGGGCTGACCTTTCATGCCAACGCCTTTCAAATCCACGGCAAGGGACTGACCGGCGACTACATCGGCTCGATCATGACGACGAGCTATATCGAGGCCCGCACCACCACGCGACTATCGGAACTGTGGCTCGAACAGAAATTTGCCAACGACAAAGCCTCGCTGCGGTTTGGTCAGCTTGCCACGGATGTCGAGTTTTTCGGCTCGAGTTACGCATCGCAGTTCATCAACGCGGCTTTCGGTGCGCCTCCGGCTTTTTCCGCCAACCTGCCAAGCGGTGGTGCGACTTATCCCTTCGCCACCCCCGGCGTGCGTTTGAAATTGGACCCGGACAAGAATACCTCGCTGCTGGCTGCAGTTTATAACGGCGATCCCGCTGGTCCAGCTAGTGCGCCCGGCGATCCGCAATCGCGCAATCGCTACGGTTTAAATTTTCGCGTGCAAGACACGCCACTGGCGATCGTCGAAGCCCAGTTCCGAGCCAATCAAGACAAAGGCGACGCTGGTCTGGCGCGGAGTGTCAAATTTGGTGCGTGGAATCACTTCGGGCGCTTCGACGATCAGCGCTTCGGGACGGACGGCCGGTCACTCGCCGATCCCGCCAGCAATGGCACGCCGCTTTCGCGTCGCGGCAATTCGGGTCTCTATGGCATCATCGACCAGCAGATCTGGCGACCGGCAGGCGGCGAGGCGGACAAGGGTATCGGGGTATTCGCACGTGGGTTCGTTACGCCGGCGGATCGAAATCTGCTCGACCTTTATGTCGATGGCGGCATCGTGTTTGCCGGCATGATCCCGCAGCGTCCCGATGATGCCTTGAGTTTCGGTGCGGCCCTCGCGCGCGTTTCCAGTTCAGCCCGCGGATTGGATGCCGATGCCATCGCATTCAACGGCGGCGGACTGCGCCGCTCCGCCGAGCGCTTGTTCTCGGTGAACTATCAGGCGCAGGTCCTTCCCGGCTGGCAAGTCGATCTCGACTATCAGCGTGCCCTGAACCCGAGCGGCGGGGTCGCCAATCCGGCGTCGCCGACAGGTGCGGCGATCCCGAGCGCGTCCATCATCACGCTGCACACCGCACTCAAATATTGACGATTGGTTCGTCTCGCCGCTTACCTAAGTCATGTCCGAAGCGCGCACTTACTTTCTCGGTATCGATGGTGGCGGCACAGGCTGTCGTGCCCGGCTTGTCGACCCGCACGGGAGGGTGCTTGGCGAAAGCCGGTCGGGCCCGGCCAGCTTGCGATTTGGCGTCGATGTGGCCTGGGCATCCTTGATGGCCGCGGCATCGGCTGCTATCGGGCTTAGCGGCCTCAGCGGCTCCGCTGCCACCGTTCACGTGGCGGTCGGCCTCGCAGGCGTCAGCCGTCGCGAGGCACTCTCCGCGCTTCTCGCCAAGCCGCATGCGTTCGCGTCTCTCGCTATTGTCGGTGATGCGTTAACCGCCTGCCTCGGCGCACACAACGGGAACGATGGTGGCATCGTCATTGCCGGCACGGGGTCGAATGCTTTCGGTATGGTCGCGGGGCGCACGGTGCAGGCCGGAGGCTACGGCTTTCCGGTCTCGGACGAGGGCAGCGGCGCGGAACTCGGTCTTTCGGCCCTGCGCATGGCCTTGCGCGCCTACGACGGACGCATCGCGCTCACGCCGCTGCTTGCTGACGTGTTGCAACACTTCGATGGTGATCCCGCCAACATCGTCGATTGGATGGATCGTGCGAACGCGACCGACTACGCGACATTCGCTCCGATGATTTCGCGCCATGCTGCAACTGGCGATACGGCCGCGCCGGCCTTGATCCAGCACTCGGCAAATGGCATCGCCGAACTCGCAAATGCTTTGATCGCCCATGGCGTCGAGCGGATAGCTTTGATGGGAAGCCTCGCGCCGGTGTTCGAGCCGTACCTGCCGATCGATGTGCGTCAGCATCTCGTGCCGGCCGCCGGCGATGCGATTTCTGGTGCGCTTTTGCTTGCACGGCGCACCGCTGATCGTTGACGCTCAGTCCAGAAAACCTTCCAACCATTGCTGGACTTCGTCCGGCGCTTCTTCGGCGAGGTAATGTCCGCTGTTGACGCCGCCACCTGTGACGGGACCCACGGCATACGCGCGCCACACGGCAAGTGCATCGTACCACTGGCTGATCTTGCCTTTGGTTCCCCACAGGGCGAGCAGAGGGCACTCCACTTTTCGCCCGGCGGTGCGGCTGCGACGATCGTCCACAAGGTCAATGGTCGTGGCGGCACGATAGTCCTCGCACATGCCACGGACCATCTCGGGGTCGCGGACGTGCGCGAGATAGTCGGCGAAGGCTTCAGGATGGAAGAAGGCATCATCTTTTGGCTCACGCGAGGTATGCGCCTTGAACCATGTCTCGGGTGCGGCATTGATCAGCGTCTCGGGGAACGGATGCGGCTGTGCCAGCCAGAACCAATGATAATAGCCGAGCGCGAACGCCATGTCGGTGCGCTCGAAATGTTCCAGCGTCGGTATGATATCCAGCACCGCCAACTTTTGCACCCGATCCGGATGATCGAGTGCCAATCTGTGCGCAACACGGGCACCACGATCATGAGCCACGACTTGAAAACGCTCATGGCCGAATTCTTTCATGATCTCGACCATGTCGAGCGCCATCACGGTTTTGGCGTAGGCTGCATGATCCGCGCTGGCGGGCGGCTTGTGCGATCCACCGTAGCCACGCAGGTCGGGCGCGATCACGGTATATTTCTGGGCCAGTACCGGTGCCAACCGATGCCACATGGCATGCGTCTGCGGATTGCCATGCAGCAAGAGCAGAGGCGGGCCGTTGCCGCCGTGGCGGAGGCGAAATCGCCCGGCGGCCGTCTCGATATGGGTGAGCGTGAAATTGTCGAAAAACATTGAAAACTCCGGCTTCACATTTTTTGAGACATCCAGGAAACGTTATCCTATCGTCTCGACGTTGCGTAGATTGCCGGAGGCTTTCATGTCAGATGATATCAAATCGATCGAAGCGGTCGTGTGGACCTATCTCGACGGCCTCTACGAGGGTGACACCGCCAAAATCGGCCGCGCCTTTCACGAAGTCAGCCACTTGTATTCCATGCACGAAGGTGGCGTTTCGGATTTACCGCGCGAGAAGTGGTTCGAGTTCGTCAAGGGGCGCGAGTCCGCCAAGTCGAAAGGGCTCAAGCGTACAGATCGCATCGTGTCTCTCGATCTCTCCGGGCCAGAGACTGCATTCGTAAAGCTCGAATGCTCCATCCATCCGCGTTATTTCACCGATTATCTGACGCTGTTGAAGCTCAAGGATGGTTGGCGCGTCGTGTCCAAAACATTTCGAACCGATATTCGCGAGTAGAGTTGTCTGGGTTGTTGTGGCTGGAGAACATTGATGCACTCGGGTCTCGAGACGTGGCACCGCATCGTCAAGTCGGGCGACCTGACGGGGCTCGGTCAGATTCTTGCAGAGCAGGTCGTATTCCATTCGCCAGTCGTGCACTCGCCGCAGATCGGTAAGGACATTACCTATAAGTATTTGAGCGCCGCGCTGCAGGTGCTCAATACTCAGGACTTCAAGTATCTCGGTCAATGTACAGAAGGGCGCATGAGTGTGCTCGAATTCGAGACGAAGTTGGATGGTATCGTCGTCAACGGCGTCGACATAATCGGTTGGAGCGCCGACGGTTCGCAGATCGAGAGTTTCAAGGTCATGGTGCGACCGTTGAAAGCGGTCAATGCGGTTCACCAAGCGATGGCGCAAGAGCTGGAAAAAGCGCGTTGAACCCGCGTTGAGGTCAGCGTTATCAGCGTCCCACTTCGGCGTCGTCCGCAAGACCCAAGGTAATGCACGAAATTTGTGAGTGTAGCGTTGTCTCCAGTGGTCATGCAGATCAAAAGTTTGTTGAGTTCCAGCGTGCGCCGCATCTTCGCTGTGGCGCGGCCTTGGGCTGCAAGCGGCGGGTTTCGCAATTATCTCAATGCGCTCGTCGTCGTCGTCCTCCTGCCGCTGTTGGCATTGGCGACCCTGCTCGCGCTCTATTATGCCCGTGCGCAGCAGCAGATCATCGAGACCCAACGC
>JANYHG010000186.1 GCA_025359165.1 Hyphomicrobiaceae bacterium | reverse complement strand
CGAGGCTGCCGACTGCGCGCTGACATGGCTGGAGACGTGGGCTGCCGGCGATGGTTGGCTCGGTGCCATGACGACGAAGCAGGCCGAGTATCAGCGCAAATGGGATCTGGCCGGCGTCGCGCTGGCGTATCTGAAAGTGCGGCCGTACGCGCGGCCGGACCAGCGTCAAGTGATCGAGCCTTGGCTTCAGCGGATCGCCGATGCCGCGCGCGCATTTTTCGATAGTCCCGAGCACAAACGCAACAACCATTGGTACTGGCTCGGCCTCGGAGAGGCCGCCGTCGGGCTTGCGACGGATAGCCCGCGGCACTTCGATATCGCTCGCGGGATCATGCAGGATGCAGCGCGCGACATCGCCCCCGATGGCACACTCAAGGAAGAGATGGCGCGTGGGTCGCGGGCGCTGCATTACCACGTGTTCGCCCTGGTGCCTCTGGTCATGATGGCCGAGCTGGCGGCGTCACGGGGTGAAGATTGGTACGGGCTTGGAAACGGGGCACTGCATCGCCTCATCAAGCTGTCGGTTTCAGGTCTGGCGTCACCAGAGCAATTCGACAAGCTTGCGGGCGTGGCTCAAGAACGCCCGGTCAATGCACGCGCCGGCTGGTTGCAAGTCTATCAACGGCGCTTCCCCGGTAGGCTTCAAACTGTACCCGCCGACGTCGCCGACGGTCATCGCTGGTTGGGGGGCAATGCGCTCGTCCTGATGAACGCGCTCAATGTCAAAGGCGCTCAGCCCCTGCGATGAACGCAGAACCGCCGCCGGGAGTGCCTCCTGACGGCGGTTTGGCAGTACTGCGTGGCGCAGATCAGCCCGCGCGTTTGACTTTTGCCGGTGTGGCCGGCAGCGCAGGTGCCTGGCTCATGGCACCGGTTTTCGGCAGCTTGTCGACAACGATGACCGAGGTGCCCGGCCCGGCCAGCGTCGCGAGATGGAGGACGTGATGGTTCATCATACGGAAGCAGCCCGACGATGCGGCATATCCGATGCTCTTGCTGTCGTTGGTGCCGTGGATGCGGTAAAGCGTATTGCCGAGATAGAGGGCCTTCGCACCCAACGGGTTGTTGACGCCGCCGGTCATGACCTCGGGCAACTTCGGATCGCGCTCGCGCATTTCTGCGGGCGGATGCCAATCCGGCCACGCTGCGACTCGGCTGATCTTCTCGGTGCCGCGCCAGCTGAAGCCATCACGGCCCACCGAGATCGGATACCGGTATGCACCACCATTGCCGAGCACGTAGTACAGAGCGCGCGCACCCTGATCGATGACAATCGTGCCTTGGCTGTAGGGATAGCGGAACGCCACCGTTTGCGGTGCCTGTGGTGAAATATCCGGACGCGCGCCACCTTGTAGAACGGCAGGATACTGCACCGTAGATTTGCGGTAAGGGATCTGACCACCGCCGGACGAAAACACCGAGCCGTAATCGTCTTCGTCATCGTCGTCGGACGAACGCCGGCTGCGCTGCTCGTACGCCCGCTGTTTTTGGCGCTGAGCGGCAGCCGCACTCGATTTGCCGCCGCCATACTCGTTCCACGGCACCCATTCACGGGTTTGGGCAAGCGCGGGTGGAGTACCCACGAGCAGTGCCAACACAACCATACTCAGACGCCGCATGCATATCTCCAGGTGTTTGAATTCAAGTTTCAGATCGGTTTGCGCCGGTTGCTTCTTGGAGCACACCACGGCGGCGGTAGGGAAAGGCTCAAAAATCGCTCCGCAACCTGCGTCCTTAACGGCCGAGATACCGCCTCGGATCGTTCAGCGCGATGGCTCTCGAAGGATATGGTTACCGCAGCGCGACGTCTCTGGATGACGATACGTGCCATTTCGGTTTTGGTTTCAAGCGTGTTGCGAAATGTTGCCCGCATCGAGACTTCGGATCTCGCCTTAACTCCGAAACTGAGATCAGTCGTAGCGCCTAAACGAATGCCATACACCATCTGCACCGATTACTAACCGCCATCCGGTGTAACGCCCGCCGGCTTTCATGGTCGCGGCTCTCGGGGCAGCTTCCAGTTTGATCAAATCGGCATCTTCCGCTGCCGTGAGGCTGTGCAGCGGGCGGTCTGCGAATGCCGGCCAGATATACAAGCCGGGGTTTTCAGGATCTTTGCCCAGTGGCAGGATGATGTGCGGCAGATCCAGCAGAATGCTGAGGGCGTCGAGCACAGTTCGCCCCTCGCCGTCGCTCGATGTCGCCCGCCAGAACGCGATTGGGTCGCTTACCGGATCGGCGGCCAGCTCCGGCTTCAACTCGTTGAGGTCGAACGCGGCTTTGAGATCCTCCAGGCGGCCTGATTGGACAGCTTCCAGGATCGCGTCACGCATGCCGGACACGGCCGGCGGCAAGGTCGTGGACACGTCGGCAGTTGCGTTGCCACTCACGATCTGGCGGCCTGTCGGCGGCGTTTCACTGCCTGCAGGGATTTGCAACGAGCCTTTCGCGATGCCCGGCACGGGAGTTGTCAGATAAGCTGCATGGACAAGCCCGACTGCCACCATTAGACCTAATGATCGGTGTTGCGAAGGGTTGCTCATGGCCATAGTGGTTGGTGCCAAGTGGGGCGCTGTTGCGTTGAGCTGTGGCCGAGTTGCCGACGAATGTTCGTCAAAATAGTGGCACCGCGCCACAAGTCCTGAAATAAGGATAGCCTTTGACTGTATCGGACCGTCTTTCGCGCCTGGGCCTGGCTTGGGCGAACGCTTGTCTGGGAGTGGTCTGACCCCGCAATGGCATTTTTCCCCAATCCGTTGATCGTGCCCATTGGTCTGTTCGTCGGCGTGCTTTTGGCATTGCCGATCGGGCCGGTCAATTTGCTCGGCTTGCAACGTGCTGTCGAGAGGGGCTTTTTCGGCGGCATGGCGGCTGGCCTGGGGATCATGCTGGGCGACGGAATTATCGCCCTCTGTGCAGCCATGGGCGTCAATGCGATCTCGGGCGCAATCCGCAACTATCGCACACTGATCCAGGTCGTAGGCGGTTTGGCACTGATGTTTGCGGGTGCAAAGCTCTATTTCACGCGTCCGGTCTTTGCCTCGGCCGAGGAGGCGGCCGGCGCGACACTGCTCGATTATGTGTGGGATATCCCTCAGACGTTTCTGCTCACGATCACCAATCCCGGCGCAGTGCTCGGGCTCGTGGCGATCTTCGGCGGCGTATCCACGTTCGTGGAAATCGAAGGCTATGTGGACGCACTTTTGATGGTTGCGGCCATTATGGGCGGTAGCTTCACGTACTGGTTGGTGGTCTCGCGATTGATCAGCGGTATCCGGCACACGCTCGACGAAACCCGCATGGCCAAACTCACCAAGCTGGCGGGCCTGGTGCTGATCGGATTCGGCTGCCTGTTGATCGGCGAGATGGTGGTTAAGCAACCGGCGTTCCTGCGGTTCTAAACCAACGCCGGACTATTGGGGCAATGACGCTACGGTGAACTCGCCGCCGAGCACACGCTCGCGCAAACCTGCCACCAGGGTCGAAACATTGTCCTCGCCGAAGGCACCGACGAGGTCCGTCAGTGCTGTGTAGAGCGCGGCGTATGCCATCAGCTCCGGCGCGATGCCCTGCTCGGCACCTTCTTCCCAGGCTTCGAGAATGAATTGAAAAGCGCGGAGGCTGTCGTCAGTGCTCGATTGCAATCCGAGGGCGCGCATATGAAAAATCCTTTGATCGACGATTGCGCTCTGCGGGAAATTCCGATCGAGCCGTCATGCATGAGCAAACGGCGTCCTAGCACGGCCCTGTCACCAGGTGCACACGACGACAATTCAGCGTAAATTCTCCGATGTGACGACGATAGCGTCACTGAATTTTGACGAGCGCGTCGGCGATGTCGGCGCCTTCGGTCATGAACTTCGTGATCGCACCCTGCGCCGTCGGTGTGCAACTCGTGTAGGTGCGGCTGTAGCTGCGGTAGCCGGAATTGAATGCCCGGGTCAGCCGCACGCGGCGCAGCGCCGAGGACGCCTCGGCGTCCATCAATTCGACCATGCGGTCGCGCCAGATCATGCCGTCGTTGCCACCGCAGAGTTCGCGCAGAAAATGGACTGCGCCCAACACCTCCGACAACCGCAATAGTTTGTCGTCGTAAGGCCGTTGTTCCTGCGATGCGATCTGAGCCGATGCGCTCGAGTGAAAGCATGGGAGCGCACTTGCTATGAGCAACGCGCGAGTGAAATACCACGTATTTTTAGGGCGCATGACGAGTTCTCGATTCCACCCTCGTCAGATAGCGTCAGTCGCGCCGACTTGCAAAGCAGACTTGCCCCGAAAAGTTCGTAAGCAGACAAGTCGGCGCGAATGACATCTACGGTGTCTCTAATCAGAACGAGCGGAGTGGACGGCGACCGTACTCGGCGTAGGGGCCGTAACCGTCACCATTATAGCCGTAACGGGGTCGATCAAGCGGACGCTCGGCCAGTACGGCGCCGGAGCAGCGATCGACTTCAAGCCGGAACGGACGACCGTTGGGGCGCTGCGCGTCGATTGTCGCGATGTGCCGGTCGATCACCTGCGGATTGCGGAAGCCGGACCAGCCGTCGCGCTCCAACATGCGGCTGATCTCGTGCTTCGGGGGGCACTGCTCGGCATACCGCTCGCGATAGATCGGCGCGGGTTGCGGGGTAGGTTCATACGATCTGTAGCTTTCGGTTCGGTACGACTCGACGCGGGCCGCAGGGCGTCCGTAAAGGTCGGCATACCGCGGATCGTCGTAGGCCGAACCATAGGCTGGCGGAGCGTCGCCGTAGAGATCCGCAGCCGACGCGGGGCTGCCGACCGACATGAGACCGGCGGCCACGATGGCCGCACCGAGAGGCCTGATGAGGTGTGCGATATGAGGCTTGATGGCTATCCTTGAACGGAGAGCTTTGAAACGAGCTGAGATCGACGATGCGGTCATCAAAGATGCGGTCATGGCTGGGGCTCCTTTGCGGACGGCGGTGGATACCGAGACGTCCAGCAAGCTTTGGGTCTCCCTCCCTTCGCTTGCGCACCTGCGGCAGGGTGACGGCCGCAGCATGAATGCAAAATGAAGAATGAGGCCAATGGCTCCACGGCGGAAGTCCAAAAGCTAAATATTTGCAGTCTGTTGCATGATCGCGACGTCTTCTGTTGCCAGTCCGCACAGTTTTTTCGATTGTGTCCCCTTGAAGCCCCAAATCGGCTCCTTAAATCAATGACAGCGTATGCCTTTCGGGGGTGCGCTGCTCGATGTCCGGCCCCTCGGGGCGGGCACTTCCAAGTTGCTTCTCAAGGAGAACTTACATGCGTACGATCGATTTTGCTCCCCTCTATCGGTCCACCGTCGGTTTCGACCGGCTGGCTCAGATGCTCGACAGCACCGCCGGGTTCGAGAGCGAGGGGTCTACATTCCCCCCTTATAATATCGAACGACTAGCCGACAACGCCTATCGCATTACTATGGCCGTTGCCGGTTTTTCCGACGCCGAGATTACGATTGAGGTGAAGGAGAATACGCTGTCCGTGACCGGCACCAAAGCTGCCGAGGGTCAGGATCGTAAATTCCTGCATCGCGGGATTGCGACGCGTGCCTTCGAGCGCCGCTTCCAGCTCGCCGATCATGTCGAAGTCAAGCAGGCCGATCTGAAAGACGGTTTGCTGAATGTCGACCTGGTTCGCAACGTTCCGGAGCGTCTGAAACCGCGCACGATCGCCATCGGCAAGGGCACGTCAGACGCGGCAAAACAGATCGAAGCGACGTCATAATCTGCGCATCGACGAGTTGGCCCCTTGCACACCTTGCTGTGCGAGGGGCTGATCTCTGCCAGCTTTGGCCTTTTGATCTGTTGGCGACATCAGTAAGGTGACCGCAACTTCCTATGATTTGGTGCGGCCCTTCGATGATCGAGACCAGCTTGACTGATAAAGCCTCTCAGCAATCAGAACTCAGCTTTAGTTTCGGTCTCCATCGGCTGGGTTACGCCACCCTGTCGCGTCCGTGGATTGCGGCGGCGCTGATTTTAGCGATGATAATCGTCGCAGCCTTCGGCCTCGGTCGGCTTAAGGTCGACGACAGCCTTTCCGAACTGTTCCGCACCAACACACCTGACTTCAAACGCTACGAACTCGTCGACAAGCGCTTTCCGTCGACCGAATACGATGTGCTCGTCGTCATCGAAGGCAAGGATCTGCTCAAAAAGCCGCAGATCGAGGCACTCCGCCGGGCATTGATCGACCTGCAGCTTGCAGATGGCGTGTCCGGGGTGGTGTCGATGTTGTCGGCCCGCGGCAAGCCTGACGCGTCCGGCTATCCGCCACCCATCATGCCCGATGATCTCCCCGACGGCCCGGCTTACGACGACTTGATCCGGCAGCTTCGTGGGAATGAAATCGTCAGCGGTAAGTTTCTTTCCGACGACGGGACCTTGGCGATGGCCGTATTGGCGCTCGATCGCGAGGCGGTCGGTGCCGAGGGAAACAAGGCGATCATCGGGGGAATCAACGAGTTGTTGCGCAAGGAATTGGCACCAGCTGGTTTGAAAGTGCAATTGACCGGCGCGCCGGTGATGCAACTCGAGATCCGCAATGCCGTGGAGCGTGATCAGCTCACCTACAACGGTCTGGGACTGGCGTTCGGCGCTGCGATCGCGTGGCTGTTCTTTCGTTCGGCACGGCTGATGCTGCTTGCGGCCTTGCCGCCCGTGCTCGCGGTGCTGTTGTCGCTGGGATTGTTGGGCTGGTCCGGTTTCAAACTTAATCTGTTTCTCAATGTCATGACGCCGCTGGTCATGGTTATGGGGTTCGCCGACAGCATGCAGATGACCTACGCGATCCGCGATAGGCTGCGCGCCGGCGACAACCGCATCGACGCCATTCGCTTCGCCGTGCGCGTCGTCGGGCCCGCGTGCGTGATCGCGCATGGTACAGCGCTCGTTTCCTTCATTGCGCTGATGTTCTCCGATTCCGGTTTGATCCAGACATTCGGAAAAGCTGGCGCGCTGGCGACGTGCGTATCCTATCTGGCTGTCGTGGGCGCGATGCCGCTGCTCGGGTTGCTGTTGATTCGCGATTCCGAAGCCTCTGAATTGGCCACCACCAGCAGTGATACGGCCATGCAGGCGCTCGCCCGGTTCGTGGGCGCGATCGTCGATCGGGTCGTCGCACGCGCCGGGTTGGTGTCCGCAATCGGTTTGGCGTTGGCGATCCTGTTCGGCATTGCACATTTTTCCCTGGTCCCGAGGTACCGTCTTGCCGATCAGGTGCCTGACCGGGAACAGGCCCTGAAGGCGACCGACCGCCTCGACAAGAAGCTGACTGGTGCAAATCCCGTGCACGTGATGGTGCAGTTCAACGACGGTCGCGCGCTGTACGATGCCGAAACTCTCGGCGTCATCGCGGACGTACACACCACGATCGAGAAGGCTGCAGGATTGGGCAACGTGTGGTCGCTCGACAGCCTCAGGCGTTGGCTTGCCGAAGCCGGGGATACCTCCACCGCGACGGTGAAGAAATATGTCGGATTGCTCCCCGTCCATCTGGTGCAGCGCTTCATCGCCAAGGACGAGAAATCTGTATTGGTCACCGGCCGCCTCCCGGATATCGACTCCAGTCAAATTTTACCGGTTGTCGACAAGCTGGATAAAGCACTCGAGGGCATTCGAACGCGGCATCCCGCCTATGAGATATCGGTGACCGGTCTCCCGGCCATCGCCGCCCGGAACAGCGCGCGGCTGATCTACCAACTCAACGAAGCGCTGTGGATCGCTATGGCTCTGGTTGCGGTTCTGTTGGGGCTCGTGTTCCGGTCGGCGTTCGTTTCGGTGATCAGTGTGTTGCCGGCACTTTTTCCCATCGTCAGTGCGGGTGCGATCCTGTGGGTTTTCGGCGAAGGCCTGGAATTTTCGAGCGTCATCGCGCTCGTCGTGATCTTCGGCCTGGGTGTCGATGCGCTCATTCACTTTCTCAACCGGCTGCACCGGGAGCAGCGTTCCGATGAAGCGCCGGAGCTTGCGATCCGCCGAGCGCGCATCCTGGTCGGGCCGGCGATCATCTTGACGACGATCGTGTTGGCGTTTGGATTGGGAGTGACGATGTTTTCGGGACTGCCGTCGCTGCGGCTGTTCGGCCGTGTGTGCGCGATCACGCTGCTCGCGTCGCTGGTCGGCGATCTGGTTTTTCTGCCGGCGACGGTCGCTTTCGCACGGCGTTATTGGCCGGTGAAACCGCACATATGAGCTTCGCGACAACCCTCGGTCGACGCGTTGGTCCGATACGTGAATGCCAAAACCTATAAAGGGCCGCTCCCTTTAGATCCCTTGTCAGCAAAGCTGACCAAGATCTGCGGTGCGACCCTTCATAACTTAACCATGGACCCAAATTGTTACTGAATTATGAACGACCGTTTGGGAAATGAACGTTTTTCTGCCGAATGTCGCAGCGAAGGCTATCTGCTCATTGCCGTCGAACGCGCCGACGGAAGTTCACATAAGATCGCGTTCTGAGAACGCACCTTTGGCAAACACCTGTGGCAAACTGAGCGAGATCCTCATGAAATCAAAACTTTTCGCTGCCCTGACGGCATCTGTGCTGGTCGCAACGTCCATGGCCATGTCGTCGACATCGCCGCAAGCCGCCCCGCTTTCGGGTGACCTCGCGGTATCAAGCAGGCCGAGCCTGTCTCTGACAGACGTACAATATCGTGGCCGTGGCTACGGCGGATACGGCGGCGGCTACGGCTTTGCGCGGCCTTACTACGGGCGTCCGTATGGCGGTGGCGGTTGGCGCTATCGGGGTGGCGCATGGCCGTGGGTCGGTTTGGCCGCCGGTGTCGCCGCCGGCGCGATCATCTACAACCGGACCTACCGTCCGCGCGTCGGCTATTATTATGACACCTACGACTACGATGGCCCCTATTACTATCCGACTGGCTTCTCCGGCAATCCGCGCACCATCTGCGCTCGTCATTTCAAGTCGTTCGAATGGGATAGCGGCATGTACACGACCTACGGCGGTCAGCGTCGCCTGTGCCCCTATCTGCAGTGAGCGGATAATCTGATGGTCAGTTCGGGAGGGGCGTGATGATGCATCACGCCCCTTTTCGTTTTCAGAAGTTCACCTTGTCGCCGCCTTTGAGTTGCAGCATCTCGCGCGCATCGGCGGGCGTGGCGATTTCCAGGCCCATGCCCTCGATGATTTTGCGGACGGCGCGGACTTGTTCGGCATTGCTCTCTGCCAATTTTCCGGGCCCGATCCACAGGCTGTCCTCAAGCCCGACGCGCACGTTGCCGCCGAGTGCGAGCGCCTGCGCGGCGATCGGCAGTTGATTTCTGCCGGCCCCGAGCACGCTCCAGTAATAATCTTTGCCGAACAGGCGGTCGGCGGTGCGCCGCATGTGCTGCACGTCCTCGGGATGCGGACCGATGCCGCCGAGCAGTCCGAACACCGACTGGATAAAGAAGGGCGGCTTCACCAATCCGCGATCGGCGAAATGGCGAAGCGTGTAGAGATGGCCGATGTCGTAACACTCGATCTCGAAGCGCGTGTCGTTGGCCGCGCAGCGCGTCAGAATGTTCTCGATGTCCTTGAACGTATTCTTGAAGATTCGATCATCTGATTCGGCGAGATAGGGCTTTTCCCAAGCGTGCTTGAACTCCTTGAAGCGCTCCAGCATCGGATAAAGTCCGAAATTCATCGAACCCATATTCAATGATGCGACTTCCGGCTTCAGAACGGCGCAGGGTTCGAGGCGCTCGTCGATGCTCATCGTCGGGGCACCGCCGGTGGTGATGTTGAGCACCGCATCTGTTCGTTGCTTGATCACCTTGAGAAACGGATGAAAGGCCGCCGGCGTATGGATCGGTTTGCCGGTCTTTTCGTCACGCGCGTGCAGATGCACCAGCGCCGCACCAGCCTCGGCGGCACCGATGGCGGCGTCGGCGATCTCCGCCGCAGTAATCGGTAGATGCGGCGACATCGTCGGCGTGTGGATCGAACCGGTGACGGCGCATGTGATCATGACTTTGCGCCCCTTGCCCTTGTGGACGTTCGGTGCCGTTACTGCGGTGGCTTTTTTGGGCGGAGCTGCGGGCTTGGCCATGACGATGTCCCCTTGACGTGCTGATGAACGGATCGTTCCACACTTACCGGGCTCGAAACAAGGGGCGCTGCTGCGGACCAGTCTTGCTTCCGGCGTCGCGCAAGCGATACTCGGTCATGGAGGAGCCTATTTCAACGTCCATCCCGGCGTCCGTGGTGGGCCTCGACTGGGCCGCAAGGCTGCGGCCGGGACGGGCAGCTCTACATATTGTTGATGCCGCTCGCGATCTGGTTTGCAATCTTCTTCTGCGCTCCGTTTTGGGGACTGCGGATCGCGTTCAAGATTTCAGTTTGTTTCTGGGCTTATCGAAAAGCCCTTGGATCGGTTTTGAAAATTTCGCCGCTCTGATCAACGGCTCCCAGTTACTTTGCGCAGTTCGCAATACCTTGTTGATCAGCGCCTATATCGCAAATGGTCGGCGATGCTCGAGCGGCAGCAGCCTGGGTGCTCGGCGCGCGGGATGTCGATGCCGACTGGCCCGACTACCGAACACGCCTGAAGCAACACGGCCTGACCGACGTACTGCGTGTGATGCAGAGCGCCTACGGCAGGCAATCAAATAGGTCGTCGTGTTAGCGTCCCGCCGCGTAGGCTTGCATGCCTCGTGGATTGGCGGCGGCTCGACGACGCGGCCCGACCTGTGACGCCGCTGTCAGGCGGCCTTCCGACCAGTCGCCGCCGACTTCGACGATGTGCCCGCGTCGCTGCAACTCGACCACCGTCGCCTTCGGGACGCGACCTTCCAGCACCACCACACCCGGTCGCGCTGAGCGTGGCCAGAACGACGCCGGGAAATGCTCGATATGCCAGGCCGGCGCATCGATCGCCTGCTGCAGAGACATCTTGGAATGCACGTGCCGCAGGAACATCTGGCAACTCCACTGGTCCTGCTGATCGCCGCCCGGCGTGCCCCAGCTCATGTATGGCTTGCCGTCGCGCAATGCCATGCCCACCGACAGCGTCGAGCGCGGACGCTTGCCCGGTGCGAGCGATCCCGGCAACCCCTCGTCGAGCCAGAACATCTGGGCCCGCGAACCGAGCGGGAATCCCAACGCGGGAATGATTGGCGACGACTGCAGCCAACCGCCTGATGGTGTCGCGGTGAACATGTTGCCCGCCTTGTCGATGATGTCGACATGTACGGTATCGCCGCGGACTACGCCCGATGCGGCATCGGCTTTTCCGATGCGACCCACGGTCGGCTCGCCTGCACCGAGGCTTGAGACGCCTTCGCGGCCTTCACTGATGCCCTTGACGATTACCTCGCCCGCGACCCCCGCGATCGTTCCTGCGCGCTGATCGAGGGATGCGGTGGCACCGACCAGCTTGCGCCGTTCGGCATTGTAAGCTTCCGATAGCAGCGTCTGCATCGGCACGTCCGCGAACTTGGGATCGCCGTAGAAGGCTTCGCGATCGGCATAGGCAAGCTTCGCGCACTCGATCCACACATGCAGCAGTTCCGGATCGGTCGGGGCGAGCGCGTCGAGGTCGTAGCCCTTGAGCAACGCCAGCATCTGCAACATGACGGGGCCCTGGGTCCACGGCCCCGGTTTCAAGACCCGATAATTCCCGTAGTCCAACCCGACGGGATCTTCCACGGTCGGCAGCCATGTTGCCATATCCTGGCCGGTCAGCACGCCGCGATGGCGACGTCCCGAAACGTCCATGACTTCGGTCTCCCGACAGAACCGGTCGACCGCTTCGGCGACGAACCCCTGGCTCCACGACTTCCGGGCGCGCTCGATTTCCTTCTCGCGTCCACCGCCGCCGGTCTCCGCCTCGCGGAGGATGCGAGCGTAGGTCGCGGCGTGCTGAGGGTTGCAGAACAACGAGCCGACCGCAGGCAGATTGCCCCCGGGCAGGTAGACGTCGGCAGACGTGGGCCAGTGTGTCTTGAACAGATCCTGTACGTTTTCGATCGTGATTACGGCGCGCTCGACCAGGGGATGGCCGTGCTCGGCATATGAAATCGCTGGTGCTAGCACATCGCGCAGCCGCATCGTCCCGTAGTCGCGCAACACCATCATATACGTTTCGAATGTGCCGGGAATGCAGGGTGCCAGCAGGCCGGTGCCCGGGACGATATCGAGCCCGAGATGGCCGCGATAATGGGCGATGGTTGCGCCAGCTGGTGCGGGGCCTTGCCCGCAGATGACCTGCGGTTTGTCGCTGCCCGCGCGGCAGACCATGATCGGCACGTCACCGCCGGGCCCGCAAAGATGCGGCTCGACGACTTGCAGCGTGAATGCGACCGCAACGCCGGCGTCGAAGGCATTGCCACCGCGCTCGAGGATCGACATGCCGACCGCAGTCGCAATCCAGTGGGTTGAGGTGCACACACCGAACGTACCTTCGATGTCGGGGCGGGAGGTGAACGGCATGAGCGGGATGGTCGACATGAAGCGATCCTATGACGATATGGTGTGCGACCATATCGCGCTGCGGCTGCTCCAACACCCTCAAAATAACGTCCGCATCTAGGCAGTTACATCCCTACAGAGAAAGCCGGGTTGCAGTCGCCATCCGAATCGGCGCACTGTTCCGTCAAGACTATCCAAGAAGTCCGTCCTCTCATTGCCCTTTAAATACCTATGGCCGCTGGTGTCGCGTCGGGTCTCGGTCTGCCGATCGGAGAATTTGACATGAATATCATGACACCTACCGCCAAGCACGTTGGTCAAGCCCACGTCGATCTGTCGGAGATCGCGGAGGCGACGGGCGCACAGTGTCTGGCGACCCGCGTGCGCCAGCTCAGCCGCATCATCACCCGCGTCTACGATGACGCCATGCGGCCACTCGGCATCACCATGAGCCAGTATACGCTGCTCACGCAAATGGCACAGCAGGATGGCATCACGGCTGTCGAGATCGGTACCGATCTGGATATCGAGAAGTCGACCTTGTCGCGCAATCTGAAACGTCTGTTGGCGCTCGGCCATCTGACGATGGATCCACCGGCGGGGCGGCGCGGTCGTGGTCTGCATCTTACCACGAAAGGTCAAGACGTCATTCAGCGCGGGTATCCGGTATGGAAAGACGCCCAGACGCGTGTGGTGCGTGTGATGGGACAAGAAAGTCGCGCGATCCTGGATACTCTGTTGGGTCAAGCCGAGCGTCTCGGGCCAGTTTGAGCGTTTGCTTGCCTAAGTTACTGAATGTCTCGACTTTTCGAACGCTCGGTCCAGGTGACCGGGCGTTTTTTGCGTTCGCCCATGCCGTGCATTTTAATGCAAGTGTTTGAACAGACGAATGAAACTTTCGTCGGGCGAGTTCGTACCTACTCTGAACTTCTCTCAAAGGTCGGGATAGGTGTGCGGCAAAAAGTGTCTCGGCGACTGACAGGTGAGGGGGATTGTGCCACGCTGTTCCGGTGGCGCCGTTGCGTGCCGGCTAAACTGGGAGTGTTCTATTGCATACGGTAACCCCGATGACAGCCGAGGAGCTGACTAAGCTAATGCAGCGCGTTGCTGCTCGGGACAGAACTGCATTCGCGTCCCTTTATGCAGCGACCTCGGGTAAGTTGTACGGGGTGGTGCTGCGGATCGTTAACCGTCGCGACTTGGCCGATGAAATTCTTCAGGAGGTGTACGTCAAAATATGGGAGCGCGCCGGAGACTTCGACGCACGTCGGGCGTCGCCGATCACATGGATGGCGACGATCGCGCGAAATCGCGCGCTCGACGAGGCTCGTAAAGTAAAACCCGTGTCGCTCGAAGACATGCCGGCCGGGTTCGATGTCGTAAGCGACGCACCGCTTGCACTCGATCTGCTGATGCGGAGTGAAGATGGACGCCGTCTAAGCGACTGCCTGCAGCGGCTCGATGCAGAAAAGCGAGACGTAGTGGTGCAGGCTTACTTGCACGGTTTAAGTCGTGAAGATCTTGGAAAGCGTTTCGATCGTCCCGTTCCGACCATTAAAACCTGGCTGCATCGCAGCCTGGCGCAACTCAAGGACTGTTTGGCAGCATGACCGGCCCCGCTGAAAGAGACGCACTAGCTGCCGAGTATGCTCTCGGCACGCTCGATGCTGCAGAGCGCGCGGTCGTTTCGTTGCGCATGACGAAGGAACCGGAGCTGTCGGCCGCTATAACAGAGTGGGAGAACCGCCTTGCGCCGCTGTCGTATCTGATCGAGCCCGTCGCGCCGCCTGTCGAGCTTGCAAAGAAAATAGAACAGAAAGTGGCCGCTGCCACATTTGGTGCGATAACCCCCGGCGCTCTGCCGCAGCCTGTCTCTGTGGTGGATCTCGATGTCGAACGCCGGTTGCGCCGGTGGCGCGGGATAGGTATCGGCGCGTCTGCACTGGCAGCAAGCCTTGCCCTCTTCATCGGCGTGCGTGAAGCCGGGCGGCCTGCCACCAATCAAAACTTTGTAGCGGTCTTCCAGAAAGACGATGCGTCACCGTCGTTTGTGATGTCTGTCGATCTCGCAAGCCGAACACTGTCGGTCAAGCGGGTGGCAGCCGAGGTGCCGTCGGGCAAAACTTATCAGCTCTGGATCGCGTCGGATCAACTTGGGGTGGGACCACAATCTTTAGGTCTCGTGGAGCAGGGAAGTGACGTTAAGCAAGCGATTGCCCGAATAGACCCCGGCATTGTGCAGAACGCGTTGTTCGGCGTCAGCCTTGAACCTGCAGGGGGGTCACCGACTGGGAAACCGACCGGCCCCGTTTTTCATGCGAAGCTCATTCCGACTGCGCAATAGTACCGACACAAAACGGGCACCACCCAGTGGTGCCCGTCATCTGAGTTACTGTTTAGCGGCGTCCGTGACCGCCACCGTAACCGCCTCTGTGTCCACCGCCATATCCGCCGTATCCACCACGACCGCCGTAGCCGCCGCCGAAGCCGATGATCGGAAACGAGCCGTAATACCCATAGCCGCCGCCGTCGTAGTAGCTGTCATCAGCATGATAGTAGGTCCTGCAATATCGGTCGCCGTCATCATACCAGCAGCGGCGATACGAAACATCTTCCACCAAGCTCGTGGGTGCTGCAGTTTTAATATCGAAGCCGGCACTCAAGGACGCGGCTTGCGCAGACCCGGCAAGCGTCAGCGCGGCAATGAAAGCAAGTCTTGACGTATACGAATTCATGTTCAGCTCCATGGGTTTAGTTATTCAATCGCAAAACCTAGACCCCTGTAACAGAACAAACCGGAGCGGGTTCCCGATCGCGTGAAACTGGTGTCGAGATCACTCTCGATAGCCGCTCCGATCGTATCCTTGACGGCGTCATGCCCACTTGCCCGATACCGTGGCGGGGCTACAATATGGTCATCTCCCTCGAACTCGAAGGCGTCCCCATGGCCACCAATCGCGTCTGTAAACTCGTCAAACGGCCATCGCCGGGGTTGGTCAAGCCGGACATCTTTTCGATTGAGGAACAAGCGTTGACCGAGCCAGGCGCCGGCGAGTTCCGCGTCAAGATCGGCTACATCTCACTCGATCCGGCGATGCGCGGCTGGATCAACGAAGGCCGCTCGTATGTCGCCCCCGTCGCGCTCGGCGACGTCATGCGAGGCTATGCGGTCGGCACCATCGACGCCTCCAACCACCCCGATTTCAAAGTCGGCGAGAGCGTACAAGGACTGCTCGGCGTGCAGCAGTATGCGATCTCGAACGGCAAGGGCGTCGGCAAAGTCGATTTGACCAAAGCTCCGATGGAGCGTTGGGTGGGTGGCCTCGGCATGCCCGGCTGGACGGCGTATTTTGGCCTGCTCGAAGTCGGCCAGCCCAAAGCCGGGGACACGGTCGTGGTTTCGGCCGCATCGGGGGCGGTCGGCTCCATCGTCGGGCAAATCGCTAAAATCAAGGGCTGCCGGGTGGTCGGTATCGCTGGCGGGGCAGACAAGTGCCGTTACCTCACGGAGACACTCGGGTTCGACGCTGCCATCGACTACAAGGGCGGCAATCTCTCCAAGGATCTGAAAGCTGCGTGCCCTCAAGGCATTGATGTTTACTTTGAAAACGTCGGCGGCGAGATCCTCGATACCGTGCTGCTGCAAATGAATACGTTCGGTCGTATCATCGTCTGCGGCCTGATCTCCGCTTATAATGCCACTTCCATGCCAGACGGTCCGAAAAACCTGCGCTGCGTGCTGACGCAACGGCTGACGATGCGCGGTATCGTGGTGTTCGACTGGGCCAACCGCATTCCCGAAGCGATCCGTGAACTCGCCGAATGGCACGCAGCCGGCAAACTCAAGATCCGCGAGGATGTGCGCAGCGGCGGCATCGATGCCTATCCCGAGGTTTTGAACCTGCTGTTTTCAGGCGGCAACAATGGCAAACTTGTGCTCAAAGTCTGATCTCGTAAAGAGGCAATAGGCAGTACGCAGGATGAAGTCTGGCATTACTCTCTATTTCGTCCGCCATGGAGAAACCGACTGGAACAAGATCCAGCGCTATCAGGGCCAGACCGATATTCCACTCAACGACACCGGGCGGGAGCAGGCGTCGCGGAACGGCAAGGTTCTGAGCGACGTTCTCGGGCCGCAAAAATTCCTGGTCGATTTTGTCGCCAGTCCCCTTTTGCGTGCGACCGAGACGATGGAGATCCTGCGGGTCAACATGGGCCTGCCGCCGCGCCCCTTCGCATTGGACGATCGCTTGAAAGAACAGAATTTCGGCCATTGGGAAGGGCTGATCTGGGGCGATTTGCCGAAACTCGATCCCGAGGGATTGGCGGCGCGGTTGGCCGACACCTACAATTGGACGCCGCGCGGCGGAGAAAATTACCCAATGGTGCGAGCGCGCGTCAATGCGTGGCTGGATACCCTGGAGCGAGACACCGTCGTCGTAAGCCATGGTAACATCAGCCGCAGCGTGCGGGGCATCCTGCTCGATCTTGACACGGCGCTGATACCGAAACTGTCGGTGCCGCAGGACAAGATTCTGCGTCTGACATGCGGTCACTCCGAATGGCTGTGATCAGGCACGAAAGACACTCTTGAATTTGTAGGATACTAGATGCAATCGAAACGTCGCACCCCTCTCCGCTCGCTGTGGCGCTCGATACGTATGCGTCCGAGGCTCTATGTGGCAACGTTGTCGGGGCTCTTCGTTCTGCTGGTGCTCCCACACACGATGACGGCGGCGATGCGCGGCACGATCGCGTGGAATGTCGGCGGGTTGATTTATCTTTTCTTTGCCTTCCGGCTCATGTTGCGACTGCGCGTCGAAGAGATCCGCAAACGCGCAGCCCAGCAGGACGACGGCGCCATCGTTATCCTGGTGCTCATCCTGCTCGGGATCTTCGCGAGTTTCGCGGCGATCGGCGGACTGATCAACGACGCGAAATCCGCGAAGGAATTGCTCAAGTTGACGTACGTGGGGCTGGCCGCGCTGACGATCTTCGTGTCGTGGACGGTGATGCAGATCACCTTCACGATGCACTATGCGCATGAATATTATCAGCCGGAGGAAAGCGGGCAGGCTGTGGCGGGGCTCAATTTTCCGTCCGACGACAAGCCCGACTTCTGGGACTTCTTCTACTTTGCGACATCCATCGGAGCGACATCGCAGACGTCGGACGTGTCTATAAAATCCAAGCCATTGCGACGCATCGTTACGCTCCACGCGATCGTCTCGTTTTTCTTCAACACCACCGTGCTTGCCTTGACGATCAACCTGGCGGCGAGTCTGATCTGATTCTGGTCACAGTGAGATAACTTCAATGAGTAGCGCACGCGATCCCGTCACCCGCAACGTCCTGTCGGGGCGCATTGCCTTTCTCGAACTGCTACGCTCCGAAGGGATCACGCATCTGTTCGGCAATCCAGGCACGACGGAACTGCCGGTCATGCACGCGCTCAAGGATTTGCCCGATATCACCTACGTGATGGCGATGCAGGAAAGCCTGGTTGTCGCCATGGCCGACGGCTTCTCGCGCAGTTCTGGCCGGCTGGTGGCAGCCAACGTGCACGTCGCCCCAGGTCTCGGAAATGCGATGGGCGCGCTCTATAACGCGAAGTTCACCGGCACACCCTTGATCCTCACGGCGGGTCAACAGGAGCAGGGCCACGGCCTGCTGGAGCCGTTGCTGTACGACAACCTCGTGGCGATGGCCACGCCGCTGGTGAAGTGGGCGGTGGAAGTGACGCGACTCGAAGATCTGCCGCGGATCGTGCGGCGGGCGGCGAAAATTGCGACGACGCCGCCGATGGGGCCGGTATTCATTTCATTGCCCGGCGATATTCTCAATGCGGAAGCGGGCATCGATCTGCTGGCTTCGACGCGCGTCGATGCCGCCGTGCGTCCATCGGACGCGAGCCTCGAGCGATTAGCGGATCGGTTGCTCGCGTCCGTGCGGCCGGTCATCGTAGCCGGCGACGAAATCGTCAAATCCGATGCGCTTGCAGAAGCGGCGGCCCTGGCCGAATTACTCGGCGCACCCGCCTATCAGCAGAGCATCGCCTACGGTGCGCATTTCCTGTCGGCGCATCCCTGTTACATGGGTGCGCTGTCGCGCGTGCAGAAGGATACGCGCGCCATTCTCGAGACGTACGATCTGCTGATCGCACTCGGTACCGACCCAGTGCGCATGTCGGTCTATGCGCCGCTCGACGCGTTGCCGGCGCGGATGCCGATCGCGCAGATCGGGCTCGTCGATCACGACATCGGCAAGAACCACGTGGTCGAGATCGCCATCAAGTCCGACGTCAAGGAGACGCTGGCGGCGTTGTTGCCGGTGCTGAAACGCAAGGGTGGTGCGGGCTTAGCGGCGCGTGCGAAAGTCGGCATGACCGAGTTGGCGGCGCGGAACTGGACGGCGCGGCGCAAACAGCTGGCCGAAACCGTCACCAAGGCATCGACCACGTCTCCCATCGATCCGGATTTCGCGACGATGACGCTGATCGACGCGTTGCCGTCGAACGCCATTCTGTTCGACGAGGCGCTGACATCAGGCCGTTATGTCGGTGCGTTCCGCGAGCATCGGGAACGCTACGGCTATCATGCGCTGGCCTCGGGCGGCATCGGCTGGGCACTGCCCGCATCGGTCGGGGCGTGCTTCGCCAATCCGGGCCGTCCGGTGGTGTGCTACACCGGCGACGGCAGCGCCATGTACTCGATCCAGGCGCTGTGGACGGCCGCTCATCACAAGCTGCCGCTGACCGTGGTCATCGCCAATAACGGTGGCTATCGCATCATCAAGCAGCGCTTGTTGTCGTTCCACAACGACCGCAATTTCGTCGGCATGGATTTCAAGGATCCACCCGTCGACTTCACTAACCTTGCCACCTCGCTCGGGATGCAGGCCGAACGCGTCACTGATCCGCAGGCGCTGCAGGCGGCGCTGTCGCGTGCGTTTCAGTCAGGTGGTCCCCGACTGATCGAGGTCGTGGTGGACGGGACGGTGTAAGCCGTTGAGCAGGCCAGACCCTTCGAGCCGCAACGATCATTTTTGATATTGCAGGGCGACGCGGCCGACGCGTTCGCGGGCGATGACGAGCTTCATGATCTGCGCGGTGCCGTCGCCGATTTCGAGGCCCATCACGTCGCGCATACGCTGCTGATGCGGCAGGTCGAGCGACCAGCCGTAATGCCCGTGCGTGAGCAGGCATTGATGCGTCACGTCGACCGCTGTCTTAGGGCCGAGCCATTTACACATGGCCGCCTCCGACGTGTGGGGCGCACCGGCATCTTTCAGGCGCAGCGTATGCAACGCGAGTTGCCGCAGGGCGGCGACCATCGTCTCCGCCTCGGCGAGTGGGAAGGTCACGCCTTGATATTGGGCGATCGGCGCATCGAACGCGCGCCGCTCCTTGATGTAGGCCCAGGTCTCGTCGAGCGACGCTTGCGCCGCGCCGGCGCATTGCAAGCCGATCAGCGCGCGGCTGAAATCGAAGCCCTGCATCACCTGCGCAAAACCCTTGCCCTCGTCGGCAAGCCGATGGCTGACGGGGATGCGCACGTCGTCGAAGAAAATCGATCCGCGCCCGACGGCCTTGCTGCCGAGATCATTGAAACGCGATGTCGAAATGCCCTTGGTATCCATCGGCACGAGGAGAGCCGTGACGCCCCTGGCACCGTCTTCGGGCTTTCCGGTTCGCGCGAACACGATTGTGGCGTCAGCCTGATCGGCCATGCTGATCGACGATTTCTCGCCGTTGAGGACGTAGTGGTCGCCGGATCGTTTGGCCTGCAGCATCAGATTGCCGGCGTCGGACCCGCCGCGCGGTTCGGTCAAGGCGACCGCGACGACAGCCTCGCCAGCCACGATGCGCGTGATCCAGGCGCGGGCGAGGTCGGGGGCTGCATGGCGGGCGAGGATCGAACCCTGCAGCGAGCCGAGCAACTGTATGTAGGCGACGTTGAAATCGCCGTGTGCGATGGCCTCGATGATGATGCCCGCCAGCATGGACGATTGCCCGTGGCCGCCGAACGCCTCTGGCAGGTCGACGCCGATCAGACCGAGTGCGCCCATCTCGCGGATCAAGGTGCGATCCACGCGCCCGACCTGTTCGCGGGCCATGTATTGCGGTGCGAGGCGCTCGCGGGCAAAGCGTTGCGCTGCATCCTGCACGGCTGCGTGTTCGTCTGTAGCGATCATGGCTATGGTCCGTTGGTCAGTGAGTATCCTGCGCGCGGTCTCGCGTTATCTGAAGTACGCTACCATCGTGTGTCGCGGCAGGTGCCCTGTCAAACGAAGCCCAAGCAGTTATCACGTGGATCGTGCGCTGTCGCAGGGCGTGCCAAGATCGAGTTGTTGTTTTGTCTGATAGCGCGGATCTGACGGATGGTCGTGAAACTGTTGATCGGCGCAGTAGCGCTTTACGGACTGATACTCGTGCTGGGCATGTCGGTACAGCGCCGACTGCTCTATCGCATCGATCCGGTGCATGTGACGCCGCTACAGGCGGGTCTGCCGGATGTGCAGGAACTGCGGATCGAAGCACCCGATGGGGTAAGTGTGGTCGCCTGGTTCGGTCGGGCGAAGGCGGGTCAACCGACGCTGCTCTATTTTCACGGAAACGGCGGCTCGCTCGGAACGCGCACGCCACGCATCGCGCGCTTCATGGCTGAGGGCTGGGGTGTGTTGATGATGACCTATCGGGGCTATGGCGGATCGACCGGCAGCCCCACCGAACGCAACAACGTCGAGGACGGCGTGAGAGCTTTCGACCGGTTATTGGAACTCGGCCTGAAAGCCGACGACATCGTGCTCTATGGCGAAAGTCTGGGTAGTGGCGTCGCGAGCGCTGTGGCGATCCGGCGTCGCGCGTCAGGCCTCGTTCTCGACGCGCCGTTCACGTCTATTCCCGATATCGCGGCGCGGGCATTCTGGTACCTGCCGATACATCTGATCATGCGCGACCGTTACGAAACGTGGCGCATTATCGACAAGATCGAGATGCCGTTACTGATTTTGCATGGAACCAAGGACGCGACGGTGCCCGTCGAGATGGGCCGCGAACTGGCGCGCCGCGCGCACGAGCCTAAAACATTCGCAGAGCTTCCACGCGCCGGGCACAGCGACATTTATGTGGAGGGGTACGGTGGGCTTGCGGCGATGCAGGCGTTTCTTGTTGCGCGGCAGCGGTAATGTCGACGGCGCAGCGGTCATGTAGTTTCCGCAGCGGTCAAACCGGATAGCTCGAACGCAAAAAACGCCCCGGATGATGCCCGGGGCGTTTGAAAATCATCGCAACCTTCGAAGATCAGCGCGCGCCGCCGAAGCCGCCACCGCTACCACCGCCGAAGCCGCCGCCACTCGTACCACCGGTGCCACCTGTGCCGCCTTCACGACCGGGGCCGCCACGGCCACCGCCCGGACCGCCACGGCCCGGTACTTTTGCTGCCGCAGCCTTGCCACGCTGGCCGTTCGGCATCACGCCTTCACGCTGCGCTTTCTTGCGGGCCAGCTTGCGCGCGCGGCGCACGGCTTCGGCCTGCTCGCGCACGCGCTTCTCCGACGGCTTTTCGAAATGATTCCGGAGCTTCATCTCACGGAACACGCCTTCGCGCTGCAGCTTCTTCTTCAAGGCTTTGAGGGCCTGATCAACATTGTTGTCGCGGACTTGGACGAGCACCCGGATGAACCTCGCTTGTTGTTGACACGAAGCCGGCATCACGCCAGCCAGATAAGTGAATTCGGTATCGGGACTGTCAGATTGGATCTGGCAGATGTGCTAAGTCGGGCGCATCCGGCACTGGTTTCTGGAGCAACGTCTTTGGGGCGAAATGTCCCTTGATCGTAACCCGATCGCAACCAAGCACAGAGACGCCGGAACTTTCGCCCCAGCTTAGTACGGTGCTATCAAATACGCGCGGCTCTGTCCATGGGGATGTGCACGCAATTCGGATTTCGTGGGGATCGATAGGACAGCTCATAAGTTTGGAGTCGCATCGCAAAATGCAATCTTTAATTGTGTTGAACCGCAGCGTAGCGAATGCGGCGCGAACTCTGGACCATCTCATGCGGCAGCGCCAGGGCTGGCGGCGGCCTGTCCCGGAAGGCTGGCAGCACGGTGGGCCGCGAGGCGCTGTGCAATCTCTGCGGTATCGCGCACGCCGACATCGGCCCAGCACCGATCCAGCCATTTGCCGGCCTCGGTTCGACCCGCATTCTCAAGATAGCTCACCAACTCGACGTCGGGCTTGCCGCGGCTGTCGACCGACAGCGAGCCGGTGAAGCGGCCGGCGTCGATCAGATGAAAGCGGTGCGAGGCGGCACGGACATCGCCGTCGTCGAGGGCGCTGCCGAAAAGACCGCGACGCCGGCTGGCGAGTCGGCGAATGGTTTCGATCTGCTCGAGTTCGCGCAGGAAGGGTTGATTGAACGTCAGATGGCTGACGTGGCCGCCGATCTCGCGTGCACTCGTCGGCTTTTGTGAGCGTAACAACGGCACCAGTTGCACGATCAGCGTATCTTCGATGGGACTTTCACTAGCCAGCGTGACCAGGTCCGGATTAGCTGAGAACCCGCCGTCCCAGTAGGCGTGACCATCGATTTCGACCGCTTGCTGCAAGGTCGGCAGGCACGCCGAAGCGAGCACGGCTTCAATGGTCAGCTCGGCGCGGCGGAACAGGCGCGGCGTGCCCGTCGCGACATGCGTGGCGGCGATCAGCAACTCCGGGCCAGCGCTGGTGCGGATCAGTTCGAAATCGATGTGGGCCTCGATCAGCCGCCGCAGTGGATCGATACCGAGCGGGTTGTGATCGTAGGGTGAAAACATCTGCGCCATGTGCGTCATCGCACTCGAGCGGGACAGGCCGGCGAGCAGCGGATTGTACTTCATGTACTCGGACGCCCCGGATTTGGCGACGGCGTCCCAGAGCTGTTGCAGTTTCTGGCGTGCGCCGTCACGCCCGCCGACAGCGAGGCCGTGCGCGAGTGCCACCGCATTGAGCGCCCCCGCGCTGGTCGCGCTGATCCAGCCGAAATCGACGGTGTCGCGCGCCAGCAGGCCGTCGAGAACGCCCCAAGTGAAGGCACCGTGCGATCCGCCGCCTTGCAAGGCGAGATTGATGACAGACGCTTTTGGATTCACGACAGGTCCCCACGCATTCGAAGCAGCGGCGTTTACTAAATCTGCGGTGTGAAACTATGGCGACGGTGTGATGGTTCGGCCGCCGACTGTGGAGAGTGGCGCGAAGACCGGCACACCCTCGACCGTCGTGATCATCATCTCGACGCCATAAACGGCGGCGATGCGCGGCGCGGTGAGGACTTCCGCAGGTGTTCCCGCTGCGACCATCTGCCCGTCCGCCAATAGGATTAGACGGTCGGCGAAGCGGGCTGCCAGGCTCAGGTCATGCAGGGCGACAATGCTGCCGACCCCGGTCGATGCACGCGCGCGTAGAACCTGCATGACCGAAAGCTGGTGCGCGAGATCGAGACCTGCGGTCGGTTCGTCCGCGATCAGCAGCCGGGGTTCCTGCGCCAGCGCGCGGGCAATCAGCACCCGTGCCTGTTCGCCGCCCGACAGCGCGAGCACCGGACGTTCGGCAAATGCGGTAACATCCATTGCGGCCATGGCGTCATCGACCACGCGGTCATCGTGCACCGCCGACGTGGTGCCGCTGAGCTGATGCGGCAGGCGGCCCAGCGTTACGATGGCGCGCACGGACATTGGCCAGTGGACGTCGCGGCCCTGTGGCAGATAGGCGTGACGGGTCGCAAGTTCGGTCGGTGTCAGCGAGCCAAGCGCGCGTCCAGCCGAAGTGACGGTGCCCGACGTGGCTACGATCAACCCGGCGAGCACTTTCAGCAAAGACGATTTGCCGGCACCGTTGGGCCCCACCAGCGCCACGACTTCGCCGGCAGCAAAGCGGACAGAGACGTCGCGCAGGACCGGGCGTGCGCCGAGCGTCAGCGAGACATGGTCGAGCGTCGCCAGTGTGGTGTCGCTCATGGCGCAAGATCCCGCCGCATGCGGACGACCAGCAGCACGAAGAACGGTGCCCCGAGCAGCGCCGTCAGCACGCCGATGCGGATATCCAGCCAAGGCGACAGCAACCGCAACAGCGTGTCGGCGACCAGCAGCAACGCGGCACCCCCGAGCGCACTGGCGGCCAGCAACCGGCTCGGCTGATGGCCGGTGGCACCTCGCAGCAGATGCGGCACCACGAGACCGACGAAGCCAATGATCCCGGTCACGGCGGTTGCAGCCCCCACCGAGAGCGCGACGCCGGCAATCAGCAGCCGCCGCGCACGCACGAGATCGACGCCGAGCGACTGCGCGGCGTTGTCGCCGAGCGTCAGCGCGTCGAGCGCACGCGCCACCTGCATGAGCAGAAACATTCCGACGAGCATGACCGGGATTGCCAGTGCCGCTTGCGCGAGGCTGCGATCGGCCAGCGAACCCATCATCCAAAATACGCTTTCGGCGGCGGCGAACGGATTGCCTGAGATTGTCAGTGCCAGCGCGATGGCCGCGCTGGTCAGCGCCGAAACGGCTACACCCGCGAGCATCAGCGGCACCGGTCCGGTCCCTTCGCCCGCCAGCATGACCACCAGCAGCGTGGCGAGCGCCGCGCCCAGGAGACCTGCGGCGGGTAGCGCAAACGGTAGTGCGGTCGCAAGACCCAGATGGATCGCCAGCACCGCGCCAAGCGCCGCCCCGCCGGACACGCCGATGACGCCAGGTTCGGCCAGCGCGTTGCGCAGATAGCCCTGCAGCGCCGCCCCCGACAGCCCGAGCGCGGCTCCCACGCACGCGCCGAGCAGTGCACGCGGCAAGCGAATTTCGCGCACGATCAGCAGTCGTGCCGCCGCGTCGCCGCGAATGCCGATCAGCCCCGGCCCGACGCACAACGACAATGCGAAAGCGAGCAGCACCGCCATGGTAAGCCACATCGACAGCGGGGCCCGGCGCTCGCTCATGGCGTCTGTGGTCTCGGAGAGTATTTCTGTGGCACCTGCAGCGAGAGGCGCGCGTCCGCCAACCGCTCGATGGCCGTTGCGATGTGCTGCGTGCCGCACAACCACAGCGGCCACGGCAGCACGAGACTGGGCAGCCGCGTCAATAACGCCTTTAAAGCGGGGTGACGCAGATTGTCCCCGACCGACGTTGCGTAGGCGTCGGGCCGCGATGCCAGCACCAGCAGATCGGGGGGAGCGGTGACGATCGCCTCGAGACTTGTCTGGCCGCTGACGAGCGTGCGCACCGCGGCACCGCCGTTGCGAAAACCCGCGACGTGAAGCGCTTCATCGACCAGGGTGCCGGTACCCGCCACATAGTTGTTGACTTGATACACGAGCGCGATCGGATGCGGCTTGAGCCCGGCAACGCGGGCGCGCGCGCGTTCGATCCGTGCGTCGAAGTCGGCGATCACGGCGGCTCCCACGGCGACATCGTCCACGGCGACTGCGATTTGCGCAATCACTGCACGCACACCGGCAATATCCTGCGGCAACGGCACCACGAGCACACTGCGACCGAGCCGGCGCAACAGGTCGACGGTGGCGGGCGTCGTATAGCCACCGGCGATGACCAGATCAGGATCGCGCGCCAGCACATCTTCGGCATCGCCGCGCGTGGCGGACAGGTTGGCGAAGTTCTGCGGCGCTGCGGAAATCGTCGCGTCCATCGCCAGATGCGTGACGCCCGCGATACGCGCAGGCGCTACCAGATCGACGAGAATCTGATCGGTGCAGACATTAAGCGAAACGATGCGCTGCGGTGGGGCAGCGTGTGCCGTCGACAACATCATGGTAGCCGCGATGGTCGCAGCTACCAAGTGTCGTGACGCTCCCACGGTGTAATTCCCGCCCCTCTTGCGGGGCAGGGCTAGGGTGGGGGGGCTGGTGCGGGTGACCTGTGAAGGTAACGCCCCTGCAGTGATCGCCGACAGACAGCAGACTTCGGCGATGTCGATGGCTGTAGCGCCATTTCCCCCGCTCCGACCCTCGCCCGTAGGTTTGTAGCTCGCCTTCGGCACGATGGGGGAGGTAGTCTGCTCCATGATTTCGGCAGGCAAGCTCATCACCTTATTTTCCACTGCCGAGCATAGTGTCGAACTTGATCTTGATGCCAGCGTAGGCACCCAGGCCAGCGGTGTTGTAGCCGTAGACTTCCTGATACTTCGCATTCAGCGCGTTTTCGACGCGGCCGTAAATTTCCATGTTGGGTTGTATTTTGTACGATGCCGCGAACTGCACGAGCCAGTAGCTCTGCAGATCCACTGTGACGCTCTTGTAGGGGAAGGTGTTTGGAAATGCCACATCCGGCGTGCGGCTGTTGTAGACTGCGGCCATGCTGACGGTGCCCTTACCTTCGTCGAACAGGTAGCGCGTGTCGAAGCGGTATCCGTGCGGCACGCGACGGACCTCGGTCTGGGCGTCGGTGAGCGCCGGATCGTATTTCTTCGCATCGGTATAGGTGTATGCGGCGCCGACAAAAAGCGCGGGCGTGATCTGATACTTGCCGCTGAATTCGACACCCTGTCGTTTCGTGATGCCGATATCGTTGTCGGGCATCACTTGGAAGAAGCTGTTGTAAGTGGGGCTGATCTTATCGCGCAGATCCGACCTGAAATAGGTGATGTCAGCCAGCAGCCGCCCGTTCAGAAACTGTTTTTCAATGCCGATATCGGAGCCCCGGCTGGTTTCGGGGCGGAGGTTTGGATTTGAAATAAAGGTAACCGCGTTCGCGCCGAACTGGTCGTACATGCCGGGAAGTTTTACGCCCGTGCCGAGGCTGGCGTGCGGCCGCAGTGCCAGTTCCTTCCAGTCATAAGTCGCAGACGTGCGCCAGGTATTGAAATTGGCGAACGTGTCGTTGACGTCGCGGCGTCCGCCAGCCGTTAGCGTCAGTCGCTCGGCAAAAGTACCGCGCCATTCACCTGCCGCAGACAATTGACCGCGGCGATGCTGGAGACCGTCACCGCCGCTGCCCGCGAAGAAGTCGCCGTCCGCCAGCGGCTTGAACGTTTCGTTCTGTTTCTCGACCTGGCCGGTGATGACATGGCGTCCGAATTGAGCTGACGTCGGTAGGCGATACGTCGCGCTGTAGCCGAAGTTAGCGCGACCGCTCTCGTCGCGGCTAAAGCTGTCGGAACCAGCGATGTATCCCACGAAGGGGTGCTGGATGTTGCCCGACACGTCGTTATTGTAGTTGGCTTTGAGTTGTTGTGTCAGCGCACCGTCGAGTTGGTCCCAAGTAAGACGGACGCCGGCCAGCAGGGTGCGTTCGACAAGTCGATAGTTGCCATCGTCGGCTGTTTGCAACGGTTTTGTGAAGTCGTCGCCGAAGCCTGTAAGGCCCGCGCGCTTGTCGGTGTAGCGCACGGTGGTATCGATCTTGGCGGTGGGCGACAGCGTCAGGCCCGCGCGCAGTCCATAAGTCTGGAGATGAGTATCCTCTTTGACAGAACCGCCGGGAGCGACCACGAAGCCGGCGCTGTCGCGACTTTGCGCGGTCAGCGAAACGAAGCCGCTGTCACCGCCCCCAGCCAAGCGTCCGGCCACGTCGCGCGTACCGAATGATCCACCTTCGGCACGCACGCTCAACGCCAGCGGACCGCGCGCAGCCTTCGTCTCGATGTTGATGACGCCGCCGATGGCACCGGAACCATAGAGCGCGCTCATAGGGCCTCTGATGATCTCGATCTTTTCGATATCGTCGGGTGAGAGATTGGAGAAGTCGTATTCGTGGTCTTTCGTCGTGTTCGCCTCGATGCCGTCGATCAGGACGCGCGTATCACGCCCGTCATTGCCGCGGATGCGGACCTGAGTGAACGTGCCTGGCGTGCCGTAATTCGAGACGTTGACCCCTGGAAGCGCGCGGAGCACGTCGCCTGACGTCCGCGCCTGCTGCTGCTGGATTTCCTTCGAAGTCACGACGGTGACGGCGCTGCCGATCTGCGTCGCGGGCATGCCCGCCGTGAGTTGATCGGTCGCAGGCGCACCCGCTGGCGTCGGCACGCTTGGTTGACCGGCGGCCGAAACTGGCGAGGTGTTTGCAACCGTCGATGCAGCTGGCTCGGGAGGCGCTTTGTTCTGCGGTGCAGGCGTGTCGGTTTCGTCAGACGGCTTGGTGGTGCGCTTCTGTGCGACCTGTGCCTTTTCCAGCGTCGCGCCTTTGATGACGATGCCGGGCAAGGGGATCGGCTGTTGCGCCTCGGCGGACGTGGCGGCGAGCAGGGCTGCTGAGCACACGCTCAGCGCAAGCTTGGCGCGAAAGGTGGTGATGGTATGAAACGCGTTGTTGAAGTGAAACTTCATGTTGAAGTGAAACGTCATGGCGGCGAACCTCGTTGCGGCGAGGAGGTGCCATCGGGACTGTTGCGCTCAGAATTATGGTCGAGCACGCGCCGACGGCCCCGTGACGGAAGCTACGCCCTGCAACTCGAACATCTCACGTAAAAGCAGCGGCCCTGACGACGAAACTCCCGATACTACATCGTCGCCGCTACGATCATCCGCTCTTCCGCGCGCCCCGCACGGGAGATGGGCGACACGCGCTGGCAGGTCTCCTGGCTCACGGCTCAGACGCTCCGGCCCGCCTTCCCGACTCCAGCATCCCGAGGGTCGACACCCCCGGAACATCTGGAGCAGTGGCACTGGGGCCGTTGCTCGCCGCTGACAGTTGCGGGGGCAGCCGCGGGTTTGGTTGCGTGGCTGCGGCTTATGCCGTCGCCTGCAAATCGCACCGCGTTCCCTTTTCATCCATCGGCGCATGCGCGCGTCACGGAACCATCGCGTCTTCAGACTGAGCCAGAGACGAACGCCCGCGTCAATACGTTTACGGCGGAATGTCGGCACGCTGCGGCGACGATGTGGACAGCTGAACGCAGTGCTACAGGTCCAGCCGTTCGAGCGCCGATACCCCGCCGCCTGGAGCAGCGATGCCACGGGCGATCAAGCTGATCGCAGGACGCGCAGCATTTTCTCTTGCAAGAGCAATGCCTGCCGATATTTCGAAAATGTGCGCGCGTGCCAGATTTTCGCCGCGCGACGTGGGTGCGCCGATGGATGCGGAGGGTACGCAGACGATCGGGATCGAGCCGTGCACGCCGTCGAGACGGGTCACGGAGCGGCGATGATTGTGGCCGTGCAGCACCAGTTCGGCACCGTACGTGCGCAGCACTTCGGCAAGTTCATCTGCGTCAGTCAACTCGTGTCGCGCCGTCGCGCCACCCGGCAGCGGCGGATGGTGCAGCATCACCACGCGAACAAGCCCAGCGCGGCGCGTCGCCGTCAGGATGCGCGCCAGACGCTGCCGCTGCGGTTCGCCGAGCCGGCCAGTCGCGTAGAACGGTTGTGTCTCGACCGCCGAATTGAGCCCGATCAGCGCCACGCGTGTCCGGCCACGCCGTAGCACACGCACAAACGGAAACGGTTCGCCAGTTTCCGCATAACGCGCGCCTTCGGCGTCGGAGGACATGAAGGCGCGCCATGGTGCCAGTGCCGCAGCACCAATGTTGCGGCCGTTCACCGAGCTGTAGATATCGTGATTACCGGGGATGACGCTGACGGTGTCGGGTGATCCCAACTGCTGCAGCCACTCTGCCGCCCGCACGATCTCGGCGGGGAGGCCGATATTGATCAAATCGCCTGTCACGGCGATGTGTTGGGGGTGTTGGGCTTTGAGGTCGGCGGCCAGTGCGGCAGCGACGGCGGGGAGGTGTTCGGACCGGCGCTTGCGATACCAATTGGCCATGCCGATCGCGCGTTTCGCCGTCAGTAACCGCCATGGCGGAATCTGAATCTGTCCGAGGTGGAGGTCGGAGATGTGGGCGAGGCTGACGGTGTCGGCTTGCAGGTTCGTCGTGTCTTGGATCATCGGGAGCCGGCGCCGCCTTTTCGATCAGGGCGCATCTGGGCGCGTTAGCTGTAACTTGACGATGCGGTTGAACTCGCGTCGCCACCGGTATGCAGTGCAGACGAAGAGCGACGACTGTAAGCGGAGACGACGGATGTTCAAACCACGCATGTTCAACCCACGCAGTTTCAAGCCATGCAACGCAGTGCTCGCCGCCGCCTTGATCGTGTGTGGCGGGACTGAAGCGTACGCCGGGCAGCGTGGGCTCGGGCGCGTCGGTCAGGATCACGGTCACTATCGCGGCGTTGCCGTCTTCGCGGGGCACCCGTCGCGCGGCTTTTCGCATCTGGCGTCGGCGAGAGCACATCGCCGAAACAACTTCGGCAGGGGCATCGGCTATTATCCCGACGCGACCGTCGACGGCCTGAGTTATGCGCAGATCTATGCCGCGCTTTACCTCCATGCGCTGGCTGCAGCCG
>JANYHG010000168.1 GCA_025359165.1 Hyphomicrobiaceae bacterium | reverse complement strand
GTTTGGCGTCGTCATGACGATCGTCATGGAGATGGGGCTGATCCATCCGCCGGTGGGGTTGAACATCTTCGTCATCAAGAACATCGCACCCGATATTCCGTTGTCGGACATCATCTGGGGGACGCTGCCGTTCGTGGTGTTGATGGCGATCGCCGTGTTGGTGTGCTGCCTCGTGCCGGAACTGGTGACGTGGCTGCCGAGCGCGTTGATCAAATAACAGCGTCGGAGCCGGTCGGGTGACATCGCGCGACCCGACCGTCCAATCACATATATTCGGGGCGATTATCGCCCGCAGGCTTTTGTGAAGGCTTCGTTCGGCTTCGAAACGCAACCGCCAAAGGGGCCGCAATAAAGATTTTCGATCTTCGAGTAGGCGATGATCGCGGTGCCTTTTTCACACCGCACGATCAGCTCGACGATGGGCCCCTTGTCGATGGCGGCTTCGACGAGGGGACGGTATGGTGCGCCCGTCGACGATGCGAGTTTGTCACCGAAGGCAGGGTATGTTCCAAGACTGACGGCCATGAGGCCGGCCAAGGCGATATTCGACATGTTGCGATAGTCCTGTTGGCTACTGGTTGGCCCGCACACGTCAAAGACGTTGCAAGCCGAGGGCCAATCGAACCGCATGGATTTTGTTTCAAAAGGGAGCAATCGATCCCGTTCAGACACTTGAGCGGATGTATGCCTTGGCGGATCGCACGGCCGCGACTAGAGTCGTGCCGGTTTTAGTTGACTCAGGGAACGACCCTAGCTCTTTGTTTTGTCGTGCTTCTTATCGGAAAAACCGCTCACACTTTTCCCGGAAGCACTCTAGGGTCGCCTTGTCAACTTTTCTCGGGAAGTATTTGCGATGTTCACCGTGTATGGCCGCGCCAACTCGATCAACGTGCGCAAGGTTTTATGGATGCTCGACGAGGTCGGCCAGCCGTTCGAACGACAGGATTGGGGGCGTGGCTATCGCCCGACCAGCGAGCCAGAATTCAAGCAGCGTTCGATTTTCGGCGTGGTGCCTGTTATCGACGACGACGGCTTCGTTCTGCGAGAGTCGCAAACCATCGTCCGCTATCTCGCCAGCAAATATAACCGTGCCGATCTTTATCCGACGCAGCTGCAGCCACGCGCGGTGACCGAATCCTGGATGGACTGGGCCTCGACCGATCTCTATTCGGCGGCGCGTCCGGTTTTCCATGCGATGATCGTCAACGCCAAAGATCCAGCCACCGCAACTGCGCCCGCCGACGGCGTTGCCGATTGGACCAAGCAGATGCATCGCCTCGACGAGCAGTTGAGCAGCCATGGGCCGTTCCTCATGGGCAAGGCTTTTACGATCGCCGACATTCCGGCCGGCATGGTGGTCAACCGCTGGTTCTCGCTCAAGTTCGACAAGCCCGCCCTGCCTGCCGTCACCGCCTATTACGATCGGTTGGCCTTGCGCCCGGCCTTCCGCACGCACGGTCGCAACGGCACCCCGTGATGGACCGACACATTGTGGTCGGAATCCAAGACCATGCCGCTGCCATGCACAGTCGCTCGAGTATGTTTACCAGCCTCAATTCGGGCGGGCGCACGAACCCCGTGGCGGCGGTTGTCGCGTTCGTTCTCATAGCCATCGGCACACCCGCGCGAGCGCAGGAATACTGCGTCGGCTGCACGTCGCCCGACGTGCTGTATCGATGCGTCATCGATGGAGTACGCCCGGGCAATGCCGGCTCGCTCCCACTCCTCTGTATCACCGCGCTCGCGAAAAACGGCCATGCGACCTGCGCCGTCAAACGCGATGTCGGCGTCATCGACTGTAACGGCCCCGTCCGCCACGTCAGTATACCGGCCGCCGGAGACGCGAGCGCGGCCGTTGCCACGGAACCACCGGCGGCACCCAAACAGGCCGCAGACCAAGGCGATCCCAAAACCGTCGAAGAAATGCTGCGCCGCGCTAAAGACAAAAACGATCGCGCCTGGGCGAAAACAAACTCGGAAATTCAAACTAATAATGATCAGATCGGCAAGTTTTTCAAAAAATCATGGTCGTGCGTGGTGTCTTTATTTTCGCACTGCAGCGAACCTTGACAGCGCGGCGCAACATTATTTTGCTTCGCACCAAGCGATGATTTCGCCTTGCTGCAAAGCGTTTTTCCCTTGCCATTGCACCATGGCTGCGCGACTTAAAGATAGTGTCGGTGCACTTTAATTCGATTGATCATTGTACCCCGCGCGCACCTTATAAGAAATCAAAAGGAGGCCAGATGTTAGGCAAGAAACGCGTCGTACTCGTCACCGGCGGCATGGGCGGATTGGGCGAAGCCATTTGCAAAAAGATGGCGGCGATGGGCAACATCGTCGTGACGACATACTCGCCGAGCAACAAGACATCGGCCGACTGGTTGAAACAGATGAAGGGCGAAGGCTTCGAATTCCACGCCTTTCCCGTCGACGTGACCGACACCGCCGCATGCGCCGCCCTCATCGGAAAAATCGAAAAAGATGTTGGAGCCGTCGATGTGCTCGTCAACAATGCCGGCATCACGCGCGACACCACATTCAAGAAAATGACCAAAGTCGACTGGGACGCGGTCATGCATACCAACCTGGACAGCAGCTTCAACATGACCAAGCCGGTCATGGACGGCATGGTCGAACGCGGCTGGGGTCGCGTCATCAATATTTCATCCGTCAACGGTCAGAAAGGTGCATTTGGCCAGACGAACTACTCGGCGGCAAAGGCCGGTATGCACGGTTTCACCAAAGCGTTGGCGCTGGAAGTTGCGCGGCGTGGCGTCACCGTCAACACGATCTCGCCGGGCTACATCGGCACCAAGATGGTGATGGCTATCGACAAGACCGTGCTCGACACCAAGATCATCCCGCAGATCCCGATGGGCCGTCTTGGCAAGCCCGACGAAGTCGCAGGCCTCGTCGCTTACCTGGCGTCGGATGAAGCTGCGTTCCTGACCGGCGCCAACATCGCCATCAACGGCGGCCAGCACATGCAGTAAGATAACCTCATGCCGTGCGCAGAACTGCGCCGCGCACGGCATGATCGGCCATCACTGCCGCCAAGCTCAATCCCACTTTGGCGCACCCGCCGGCTGCACGATCCGGCTACCTGGCTTAGATAACGCCGAAATCGCCGCCATCTCGGCCACCGTCAGCTCGAAATCGAATACCTGAAAATTCTCGGCAATCCGCGCCGGCGTCGCCGATTTCGGGATCGCGACGATACCGGGCTGCTGCAGATGCCAGCGCAACAGAACCTGCGCCCCGGTCTTGCCATGCGCCTTTGCGATGTCGGCGACGGCGCGCTCGGCGAGCACCCCGCCCGTGTCGCCACGCCCCAACGGACAGTAGGCCGCAACGGCCAGCCCCGCAGCGCGTGTCGCGGCGATAATCTTGTCTTGCTTCAGATGCGGGTGATACTCGACCTGATTGCACACCAACGGCTCCGTCGCTGCGCCCAACGCCTCGGCCAGCAATGCCGTCGTGTGATTTGATACGCCGATGTGCTTGGCCAATCCCCGCCGCTTGGCATCACACAGCGCCTTGATCGACTCCGCAACCGAAATTGCCTCGTTCGGCCAATGAATGAGCAGCAAATCGACGTGCGGCACGCCAAGTGCCTTCAGGCTCTTCTCGGCCGAGCGCTGCAGATCACCCTCAGCGATGTGATCGCGCCAGACCTTGGTCGTCAGAAAGATCTGGTCGCGCGGGACGTTGGATGCGCGTAGTCCGCGACCGACTTCAGCCTCGTTGCCATACATCGCGGCGGTGTCGATGTGGCGGTATCCGACGTCGAGCGCCGTCTTGACCGCAATCTCGCAGACTTCGTCTTTCAGAGGCCAAGTGCCGAACCCGATCGCCGGGATATGGGCGCCATGCGCTGACACGACCGGACACGTTGAAACTGCGCGAGACATGGTGCCTCCAAAAAACACGGATGCCGACAGACTTCTACAAAATCCAACCGCTGTCGAGCGCCGTCGAGGGTTCATCGCCCGCGTGCGGACGCCACCTGCCGCCGCGCCGCTTTTCCAGACGACAACCGCGCCGCCGCCAACTGTTGCCAACGACGGCAGGCCGCCAATGCGAGGTTACACTGCACGGCTACGCGGGGGGCACGCGGCTTGGGCGGCACACCCGCAGGAATATCCGCCGCAGCGATGCCGGCGGCCGAGGTGGGACGAACCGCCAGATCACGTGCTGCCCGCGCGATCAGTGCTTCGACGGTCATGCCGTACATGAAGGGATTGGCCTTCGCCACCCCAGGTCCCAGCACCGCCGTCACGCGGATTTGCGGCGCGGCCTGCAGCACGCGCACCGCACCCTGCGGGCCGAGCAGAAATGCCAGCCGAAGTCGCGGAAACGTGGCGTCCAAGCCGTTGGCCTTCAGAACCGCGGCGTTGTCTTTGGTGAACGTCTCGGCTCCACGCCGCGCGAATGCCAAGTTGGTTCTGAGAGCCAAAATCTGGGCCGGCGTCATCGACTGCGTTTCTACCGGAAACGTGCGCTGTGCCAGATCCAGCCAAGTCCGCTCGATGAACTGATACGGCCCGACGGCCGTCGACCGAGGGTTGCGGGCGTCCGATCGACCGCCCGACTCGGCCATCATCAACCGGTCGAGGAAATCGTTCATGGTCATGTCCGCGGCGGCCGGGATGGCTGCCGTCGGTGCAACGGGCGCGCTCGGCGGCGCGGTGAATGCCGGCCCGGCAGGGGCAGCCACGGTCGCCGGGGGAAGAACAGGCGTTGCGATCCCGAGATCAGGCGGCGCAGCCATGCCGGTCGAAGCAACGAGGACTGTCGCACCGATGAAGCAAGCTATCGATGTATGGACGCTGCAGCGCATGCTTTGCCGTTTCGCACCTTAAATCATCAACTGAAGCCGTCGACGAATAGCGGAAAACGGTAAACTATTCAATGCGTTCCGCCCGGCGAGAGGGCAAAACCACAAATGCCATCAGATCGAAAGTGTTTCAGTGCGCCTGCTCACGGACCCTACGGCGCGCCGAAAGTGTTTCGGTGCGCCTGCTCACGGACCCTGCGGCGCGCGCGGGATCGGTGCCTGTCCGCTACCGGGTTGCTGAAGCTTGTCGAGTACGCCGCCGCGACCTGCCGGTGCCGGTGCCTCGACGGGTGCTCCCGGAGCCGCACCGGGCGCTGCTGCCGGGGCTGCGGCAGGAGTCTCGAACAACGATCTGTCTTGACCCATATGATTGGCCAGCAATGCCAGCGCGATCGACGTCGCGAAGAAGCCGCCCGCCAGATATGCCGTCAACCGCGTCAACGCGTTGGCCGCGCCACGGCCCGTCATGAAGCCACCCCCACCGATGCCCAGAGCGCCGCCCTCGGAGCGTTGCACCAGCACGACGACGACGAGCGCGGCGGCGATCATAAGATGAATGACGAGCAAAACCGTTTGCATAGGCAGGCTTTCTTCAGACGAATATTAGGCCCAGGGATCGTTCCAGAGGCGAGACTGCACGCCTCATACACCAGCGTCGGGCAGGAAACCAGAGCCGCTAATGATGCGGGTTCACGCGCCGCTGCGTTGGATAGCCCGCTTATAGGCCGGCCGTTGCTCGATGCGGTCGACGAACGCCGTCAAGTTTGGATAGGCGTCGCGCCCGGCAAACCGCAGCGCCATCTGCGTCACGAACGAGAGGTTGATATCGGCACCCGTCAACCCTTTGCCGATGAAATAGTCGCGGCCTTCGAGTTCGGCGTTCAGCCATCCGAGATGGTTCGCCATCTCGCTGGCGATGCGCGGGTGCAGCGGCTGGCCAGCCTCGCCCAGCCTGCTGACATAGAGGCGCAATAGCAATGGCAACATCGCCGAACCCTCGGCGTAGTGCAGCATCTGCGAATACCTGATGTACTCGTGCGATGTCGGTGGCGGGGCAAAGCGGCCGTGGCAATATGTGCGCACGAGGTAGTCGATGATCGCACCAGATTCGATCAGGGTCACATCGCCATCGCGGAGCACCGGCGCTTTGCCGAGCGGATGGATCGCCTTGAGTTCCGGCGGTGCGAGATTGGTGACCTTGTCCCGCTCGTAAGTGATGACCGTGTACGGCTCGCCCAATTCTTCGAGCGCCCAGGTGATCCGCCGCGACCGAGACGCCTGCAGATGATGCACTTCGATCATGAGTGAGCCTTCTATTGATCAACACGAAGTTTGCCGTGACGCTGATGAGTGTCTGCTTCAGGCACGGTAGCTTTGCCTATCCTGCAACTGCATCTGATTTGGCCCGACCTCGCAGGCATCAGCACTGCGAACGTCTCGACGATACTGCGGCATGACATCTGCCGCTAAAACTGCAAGCGCAAATGCAACGATCGGCGCATTATTCTGCGTCCGACCGGCGAGTGTTTCAGGCTCCGCCGCCGCCGCGGAGTTGCCGTTTTCAGCCGCTAGCCGTGCGGCATGATCCAACTGCCAGCATCCCGCTTAGTCGGCCAATCAGTGCCGTCGCGCCGTCTCGTCAATTTCGCGGCCGCGGCAACGATTCTCCTCACGCCATATATGGCGGTGGCCGACAGCGGGCCGAAGGCTACCGCTGCGGAGCCAGGCGCACTGACCGTCGAGGCGCATTACGCGCTTCATTTCAACGGCATCAAGGTCGGCCATATCGATATGGCGTCCAAGCTGAAGGAAAAGGTCTATACGCTATCCGGGGCGGCCTCGGTGTCCGTGCTGTTCGGCGCCTTCAAATATTCTGGCACCTCCAACGCGACGGGGAGCATCGACAACGGATTGCCGCAGCCAGCCAGTTATGGCGTCGAGTGGCGCGCCAACAAAAAAGCTGCGACCACGCACATAGCGTTCAAGGACAGCCGCGCGACCGACATCAAGATCGATCCGCCACCCAAGCTCAAACATGACACGGTGCCGTTGACGCCTGCCCATTTGGCGCAAGCACTCGACCCGATGTCGGCTGTGCTGCGGATGACGACGGGTAACGATCGCACACCCTGCGACCGTCGGCTGCCGATATTCGATGGGCACCAGCGCTACGATATCGTCATGTCGTTCAAGCGGATGATTCGTCTACCGCAACGCGTTGCCGGTCAATCGCCATCGGTCGGCTACGTTTGTCGTCTCGCATATGAGCCGATTGCCGGTCATCGCGACAACGCGGATACACATGCTTATGCGGCCAATCGCAATGTGGAGATCGTGATGCGAGCCGTGCCAGCCTTGCGACTGCATATTCCGCACTCTATTTCGATCCCCACGGAGTGGGGAACCGGCTCGATGACCATGACGGGCGTGGAAATAACCGGCCCGACTGGTGTCAGGACGGCGCTGTCCGAGTGATATCCCGCACGCGGTTCGAAGGTTGTGCCGAGGGCCCGCGATCCCTCTCTTCGAGAGGCAGCGGGTAGACCTAGCCCTTCAGCACTTTCGCCAGCGTCGTGCCCAAGCTCGCGGGGCTGTCGGCGATGGCGATCCCGGCCGAACGCATGGCTTCGAACTTGTCCTCGGCCTTGCCCTTGCCGCCCGAGATGATCGCGCCCGCATGGCCCATGCGGCGGCCAGGAGGGGCCGTCGAACCGGCAATGAAGCCGGCCATCGGTTTCGAACGGCCTTTGGCGCGTTCGCGCTTGATAAACTCGGCCGCGTCTTCTTCGGCTGAGCCGCCAATTTCGCCGATCATGATGATCGAATGCGTATCGGGGTCGGCCAGGAACATTTCCAGTACGTCGATGAATTCTGTGCCCTTGACCGGGTCGCCGCCGATGCCGACCGCCGTCGACTGGCCAAGGCCCGCGTCCGTCGTCTGCTTCACCGCTTCATACGTCAGGGTACCGGAGCGCGAGACGATGCCGACATTGCCCTGCTTGAAAATATTGCCCGGCATGATGCCGATCTTGCACTGATTGGGCGTCAGGACGCCCGGGCAGTTCGGCCCGATCAGCCGCGACCACGATCCTGCCAACGCGCGTTTGACGCGCACCATATCCATGACAGGAATGCCTTCGGTGATGCAGATGATCAGCGGAATTTCTGCATCGATCGCTTCGAGAATTGCGTCGGCTGCGTAAGGAGGCGGCACGTAGATCGACGTCGCATTGGCACCGGTCTTGGTCTTGGCTTCGAGCACCGAGTTGAACAGGGGCACGTCGGCAAGGTCGGCGGCCGGGTGTTTGGTGCCGCCTTTACCTGGCGTTACGCCTCCAACCACTTGAGTTCCATAGGCTTTTGCCTGCTGGGTGTGAAATGTGCCCTGGCTGCCGGTAATGCCCTGACAGAGAACCTTCGTGTTGCGGTCGACGAGAATAGCCATGTGCGTGCTTCAAGCTCCAAGATACGGGCGCGCCCCGGATGCGCGCTTGTGCGGCAGAAACGTGCGCCGATCAAGTGGGGAGAAGGTAGGGTGCGGCATGAACTTCGATCGTTCACGCCGCGCGCAACCGGGCGACCGACAGCGCTCCGCGTGATCAGCAACATCGACCGCCCATCACCGCAAAGTGAGACCGAGTGATTTGAATAACGCGTCCTGCGGGTCCACTTGTGCTCAACCAAATTATGCATCTCGTGTTGCCGTGTGTATCGCCCGGGTGCCGGTCACTTCCACAAATTCGGAATATTTCATGAAGAAATTCATCGCGTTTATCATTGCCCTGACTGTTATCGCATCGGCCACGTCACCGTCGCAGGCATTCGATGTGAAACGATTCCGTGCCCAGGAGATGCAAAGCGAGGGTTGAGGCCGGCGCGCGGTTGCACAGCGCTTACTTGAACCCGCTGAACACCATATCGGGGCTCGACGAATTGTGCCGAGAGATTGTCGACCGCCCCGCCCAGACGTCGGTAGCCTTGGCAGCTTTGAAGGTCATGATCCCGTCCTCGCGCCAGCCGGGTGCGCCCGGCTCGCGCACAGCAACGCGTGCAACGTCGTTGTTGAACTCCGTCACGTACATCGAACGCATCATGGCGAACGGCAGCGCCGTGACCGGCGCACTCAGCGCCACGTCCAGCACCGTCTTGTTCTGATCGACGCTCGCCAGTTTCACGACCGCAGATCCGCCACGCGCGAAGGTGACCGTCAGCGTTTGCGCTTTCGGATCGATGGCGACGTCGGAAATTTTGACGATAGGACGGCCTTCGACTTCAACCGGGCCAACAAGAAACGACGAGCCGAATGCCGTCGGTGCCATGCCTTGCGGTGCTTTCGGACGAATGCGCCAGTAGCCGTCTTGCGGGTAGAGGATCAGAACCTCTTCACCGCCCATCGGACGGATCATCCAGATCTGCAGCATATGCAGACCCTTTTCGATGCGGTCGCCGACGCGAACCGTCGCCGTCGACGGCCGCCAGTAGGTCGGAAACGTCCAACCCACCACCCAAAGCGCGGGCTCCTCGTAGAGCGTCCGTCGGGTGGTGACGCCCACTTCGGATTTGAATGCCGGATCGGATTTGAGGTCGCACGCCGTCCAGTCGGCTTCGAAACTATCGCGCTGCAACGCGCCGATGTAAGCCGGATGCGCCGCCTCGATGCGGAAGTTTTTCACGACCGGCGAACTCATCGCCAACGTGACGTTATCCTTCTCCGCGCAGAGCACCGGTTCCGACTGATTGACCACCTCGACCGCCAACCCGTCGAGCGTGGCGGCACGTGCCGGTGCGAGGACTGCCGCGACCGCAAGCGCGAGGGCTGCGAGATAGGTCTTGCGTGACGTTAAGAGCGATTGCCGGGAGCCGCCAAAATTCGCTCCGCTCCTGCTGGGGAGGCTTAGGGCGGGGGCGCTTTCTCCAAGTCTGCGAATGTCTGCCCCCTTCCCCCGAGGGAGCAGGGGAGCTGACTGCAATACAATCGTATTACACATGCAGCACCGCATAAACATCGCCTGAATTTGCGCTATGCGGTAAGGCGTCGATAAGCTTCCTCATGGCCTCGACATCGACCCACCGGCCGAGCTCGAAAACCTGGCTCTCTCCCAGCGCCACATCGAACCTGTAAGGGCCAAGGGCGGCCAGTCGCGCCAGACAGGCGTGTGCCACATCGCGTTGGATAGTGGTGAACTCGAACGACAGCGCGGCGACCGGCTGCGTCAGCCCTGCCAGCACATCGGCCTCGAAGCCTTCGACGTCGATCTTCACGAAATCCGGCATACCGAATTTGCCGATCAGGGCATCCAGCGTGGTGACCGGTACCTCGATCGAGCGGTCCCACCGCTGGCCTTCCCAACCACCGGCACCATCCGCAGCCTTGACGAAATCGGTCGACGCCGTGGTGACGGTGGGATTGGCCGAGTTGATATGCAGGGTCAGCATCCCCGCCTCCGGTCCGCACGCACTTTCGAGCAACGTCACGTCGCCGTCGCCGGCATAGACCGCGCCGATCACCCGTGCACACAACGGCTGCGGCTCGAGCGCCACAACGCGAGCGCCGCAACGTCTGAAGGCCCCGATGCGGTCGCCGACATGGCTGCCGATATCGAACGCCAGCGTCCCCGGGTGCAAAAACCGCGCATACAAAAGGTCCATCGCCGCATCTCGCGGTGCATCGCCGTAATAGACCTCGATGGATCGCTGCAACGACTGCAACGTCGGATCGGCCTTCAGCTTAGCCATGATTTCAGCGCGCATTGCAGTCCTCGGCGGTATGTTCGAGACGAATAGCTTGGGTTACATGAGCGCCGCCGCATGAACACGACTTGAAGACGGCCGCGGCGCTCGCGCTCACTTGCTGGGCAGAGCCAACTGCTTGACCACTTCGAGCTTGGTCTTCTCCGGTTTCACCTTCTCGGTCTTCGCCTTGCCCGATTTCTCGGGCGACTTCACCAGCGCCCGCACGACCTTCGAGGCAGCGACCGTCCCCTCGTTCTCGAACGCTTCGTGGTTCGCTTCGATGGCGGCCAGATCGTAGAGATAGTTGACCATGACGCCGTGCCCCTCGCGCAGCCCCTTCTCGGAGGTATCGCCCAGCCAGTTGATGCGTTCGAGCCGCGCGCCATTGCCGAGGTGAAAACGCGCCACCGGATCAATCGGCCGACCGTCCGCCGACTTGGCACGCAGGAAATAATGCGCTGCGGCCGACATCACGGCTGACTTCAGCGCCGGATTTTCCGGCTCGGCTTCGGTCCACTGCGGATCGCGAAGCAGGCCCAGCGCCACCCTGTCAGCTTTCGAAATCACATGGTCCTGATCGTCCGCCAGCACTCGATCAAGCCAGCGCGCAAACTGCGGCACCGGCGACAAGGTCACGAACGTTTTCAGCGTCGGCAATTCACGCGCCAGCTCTTCGACCACCTGCTTGATCAGGAAATTGCCGAAGCTGATCCCGCGCAAGCCTTCCTGGCAGTTCGAGATCGAATAAAAGATCGCCGTTGTCGGCACGTGAGCGGCGTCACCGGGTTTGATGCGCTCGCTCAGCACGGTCTGAATGGACCCGGCTGTCTCGCCCATCAGCGCCACTTCGACGAAGATCAGCGGTTCGTCGATCATCGACGGATGAAAGAAGGCGAACAGTCGCCGGTCCGTCGGATCGAGCCTGCGCCGCAGATCGTCCCAGCCCTGGATTTGATGCACCGCTTCGTAGTGGATGATCTTTTCGAGGATCGCCGCCGGCGTCTGCCAGTCGATACGCCGCAGCACGAGAAATCCGCGGTTAAACCACGACGTCAGCAGATGCTGGAGATCATGATCGACCCGCGCAAACGCCGGATCAGTCTTGACCTGCCGCAGAATGTCGCGCCGCAACGCGACAATCTCGGCGGTGCCACCGGGAGCAAGATTGAGCCGGCGGAAGAACTCCTGGCGCGGACTTTCGACGGCGTGTTGCAAGGCGCTCAGCGTGTCCTCACCCGGCGACGCAATGTAGCTGGTGGCCGCCCGCGCGATGGTTTCTCCGTCGGGCTGCATGCTGTGCGCGAGGTAGCGCACGAACTCCCGCCGTTCCTCGATCGCGAGCCGTCGATACTTCGCAAGAATTTCACGGGCTACCACGACGCCCGACGCCTCGCCCTGTCCCGAAAGCAGCGCCTGCGACAATTCGTGGATATCGCCACGCTTACCGCCGCCCGACAGAGACGCCGGCATCAACTGACGGCCTTGCTCCGCGATCGTGGCCAGAAGTTCCTGCAGAAACGAGACGTTCACGGGGGTATCCTCGTAAGTAGGTGCGTCGATCGAGACAAATCTAACGGATTGCAGGCAGGCGCGCGAGGAAACTGAACGCCGCAGCCTTCTCACACGCCGCAGCGCTCGACAATGCGGCCTCTTCGGGGCCAATGTTTGTCTCGTCCTTACCCAGTCATGGAACGCAGCATGTCGGAAACGTACGAAGTCCTCGCGATCAAATATGCCGAGCGTGTAGAACGCACGCGCGCCGAAAGTTTCATCATGGCCGACGATCACGCAAGCCCGCATCCGATGGACTACTTCATCTGGGTGGTGCGCAATGCGAACCGCACCATCGTCGTTGATACCGGCTTCGATCAGGCAGAGGCCGACAAACGCGGTCGCACGATTTTGCGCTCACCTGCCGCAGCCCTTGCCACCCTCGGCATTGACGCAGCCGCCGTCGACGATGTCGTCATTACGCACCTGCATTACGACCATGCCGGCACGATGGCGGCATTTCCAAAAGCGCGCTTTCATCTCCAGGCGGCGGAGATGGCGTTCGCGACCGGTCCTTGCATGTGCCAGCCCTATCTTCGCTATCCCTTCACCGCCGAGCACGTCTGCGAGATGGTTCGCCACGTCTATTCCGGCCGCGTGGTTTTCTACGATGGCGAGGCCGAGGTAGCCCCTGGGATCACGGCCCACAAGATCGGCGGTCATAGTCGGGGCCTGCAAGCCTTGCGGGTCATGACGGCTATCGGCCCTGTCGTTCTGGCATCCGATGCCGCGCACTATTACGAAACCTTCGAACTGGCAAAACCCTTCATTCTCGTCGTCGACATGGAGGATATGCTGAAAGGTTATGGCACATTGAAACGGCTGGCCGACGGCTGCGCGAAGCGTGTCGTTCCCGGTCACGACCCCCTCGTCTTGAAGCGTTATCCGCCGCTGACGGCGGCGAGCGCGGGGATCGTCGCGAAGCTGGATACGGCGCGGACAGAATAAGTGCTGAACCGGGAACACTTTGGGGTGGATGTCGCCGACGCCGGAACCGCCATCCACTCACGGCGTTGGTTCGCTAAATCCACTCACCCGGTGCCCCGCATGTCGATCACGCAATTGAACCCGCCTCTCCCCATGGAAACACCGAGAGGTCAGGGGTTAGCCCATTTCCTCATTGATTATGGTCCCGAAAGCCACTTGATGTGGACGGTCTTCCTGAATGCGTCAGGTGAGTGCTGGACGTTTCAGAACCCGGAAGTTCGGATGTCGAAAAATGCGACCTTGGGCCGGAATGCCATTTCGCCGATCGGGCCTGTGTTGCCGAAGCAGCATGGCGCTAACGGGGTTATGGCGAACGGAAAAGCGAATGGGCATCATCCGTAGGGGTGAGGTGCCGCTTCAGGTAGGGCGCAATACGGTGCAACACGGCTGCGCCTATTGCACCCTACGCACGTGAATCGCCGCTGACCCTCCCTACGGTTCGACACCATCCAACGCGAAATCCAACGCGAGAAATCGCTCGTTAATTGATTAGCGCGTGTCTATATTCATTTAAAAAATCTTTGCAGCCTAAGTCTTCCAAGGTGATGTCATCAAGGTTGCAAGCCAATATCCGCTGCAAAGAAAACGCCATTGCCTCGCGCGCAGGTTTCGAAATCTTAACGGCAGTTCCGAATACATCTAGCGTCGTGCGTTTCGCTGGATCCACAGAGAATAACTCGTTGTTTTGCTTATGAAATCCGTAACCAAGAAAGACAATTCTTTCAGCCCACTCCGCGAAGGCACCAATCTGCTTTTGCACTTCAGTTCCTTCTCCGAATGTACGAATTCGATCGAAGATGCGAACAATCTCGGAATCAACTCGCGACAGGTCGTCGGAATAACCGAAGACTAAACTCTCCGCGCCGAATGCACTTCCGAGTGACCCGTAGGGATGCAAAACTAATAATTTGGTGGCTTCGCGTCCGGCATCGTTAGCCGGCAAGCTGTAAAGCCCCATGATGGCTTTCTGCAAAAAAAACTCAAAACAACGATCGTAGTTGAAAGAGACGACTCTTACTCTGCTCAATGCGTCAGGTAAATCTCTTGCTGTAGCGTCGGAGAAGCAGATTTCTGCAAACTGCTGAAACCATGTATTTGAAACATCGACGTCAAGTGGAGATTTATTTTGAGAAAATCCAAGCCTCGTGCGCGCCTTACTTTCCGCACGCAGAATATTCCAAGCTATCGCAGCCTTGGCGCACTTCACTATATTTGCCTCAGAACGGAGCACTAAAAAATTGTCTATAGAGCTGGCAAAGCCAATACCGTTTCGAACGATGTCGACTGCTTTTAAGATGTCGTCGGAGAGGTCCACGTATTGCTGTGTTCCTGTGTATCGAGATAGCAATGCGGAAAATGCCTTATCAGCTAATTCCTTCAGGATAACCGTTTGACCGTATTCCTTGTTGTAATATGTTTTTCGCCTTAGAAGGTTTTTTATTTCTTTCTTCAGTTCTTCGCCTAGCGGAAATTCAAAATCAAGGCTTGAGGCCGCGCCGAGCACTACCAATGTTCTATCTTTGAACATTCCCCCGATTCCTCAGTTCTCGTCCATCTTGAGGGCGGCGATAAAGGCTTCTTGCGGGATTTCGACTTTGCCGAATTCGCGCATCTTTTTCTTGCCGGCTTTTTGTTTGTCGAGGAGTTTGCGCTTACGGCTTATATCGCCGCCGTAGCACTTGGCGATGACGTCCTTGCGCATCGCCTTGATGGTCTCACGCGCGATCACTTTGCCGCCTAGCGCCGCCTGGATCGGGATCTGGAACAGATGCTGCGGGATC
>JANYHG010000155.1 GCA_025359165.1 Hyphomicrobiaceae bacterium | reverse complement strand
AGGAATTGTTGCCGCCCCGTGGGGTGGAAGACACTCAGTTGTGGGCGACCTCAGTGGCCGCCGCCGTGTTTCGCGTCTCAACGAGACTGTTTAAACAACAATCCCGCGCCGGTGTCAACACAGTTGCCGAGCCTTGTTGATAACTTTTGTGCTGTGGCCAATTGCGTAGCTTTTTGGCGCTATGGCCTGCGGGCGCTCTACAGCCCGCTATCACGCACCAGCACGTGGAATATCTGACGCCAGAGCCGCGATAGTAGGCTTTCAGGGTGCACCGCAGGAGCAGTTTGCTGGTTGTGCTGGGCCATGAGCGACGCGGGGGGCGGCGTGTACATGGACGTGTCCGACCTCAGCCTCGAGGGGCTGATACTTCTTTGCGATGCGCTGCATTTCGAGATCCGACGGTATAGGTACGCTGGACGAAGTGGCACGACCGGCAGTCCAGGCAAATCGGTTACGGCACCGGCTGTAATGAAGCTGCATCGCGAAGCCATGATCGCGTTCCGCATCCGCCACCACTGCTGTTTGAGGTGTTAGAGATGGACACAATTTCCCGAAAGGGGTGCGTAGCTAGAGGCGCCTCGCACGCGTTTTCGAATTATCATTGCGGCGACGACGATCATCAAAACGCCGAACAGGAACAGAAGCTTTTGCACATCAAATCTTTTTCCGAGTGTCGCTCCGATGGTTGCGCCGACGATACCGGTGCCGGCGTAGAGCAACGCGCACGGGAAACGCACATTGCCGTGCCGCATGTTCCCAAATCCGAAAGCGTCACGGTGCCAGTCGAGGGCGTAAGCCGGAAATTGGAGCGTACCATTCCGAAGACAAAGCCGGTCCGTTGGTGCAAGGTCACGCACGGCACCTGGCTCGAACTGGCGGACTTGTGCCCCCAACAACGTGACGTTTGATCAACGTTACGGTTCGAGCGATTCCCCGGTATCGCGACCCGCCCCTGTTTCTGGGGCAAGAAGTGAGCTGAAACTGATTAAAATCACGGCAGGCGCATAAACGCGAAACCAGTCCGGTGTGGTTCGTCGTGATTGGCCTCAGTGCGTGGCATGACGATCAGGATGGCGTTCGGCGGTTGGCCGCCTTGACGGTGCAACAAAGGCATTCCTGCCAGTCTTGCCTTAAACCCATCCACCGTCGACGACGCACTGTTGATCGGTGCAGGCGCTGCAATAACGTGACGCGTGAAAATTGGTGGGCGGTGAGGGTTTCGAACCCCCGACATCCTCGGTGTAAACGAGGCGCTCTACCGCTGAGCTAACCGCCCGACATACTGTTGGTCATAAACCGGACCTGCAGCGGATGCAATGAGCTGATTTGTCGGGCCACGTGTCGCGACGTAGCCCGCGCACTGTTGATTACTCGCCGTAATAGGCGCGGACGGTTTCCCAGGCGACGGTCTGCAGATGCGCGACCGTTGCCGCATCGAGACCTGCCGAATAGGCATTGCCGACGGGCGATTTGTTGGTCAGCGCGGCATAGACGGTGGCGGTCGCAAGATAAGTGCCGGCCAGGCTCGGGTGACGTTTGTCGGGTTGATACAGATTGACGTCTGGCCGCTTGGCAATCGAATTGGCGAACGCCAACCCGGCGGGAATGACAAACGCGTCGTTGGCGTTACCGACCCGGGTATACTGATCGGCAAGCTGCTGCGTCATCTCGGGCTTGTCCTGGTAAGCCCAAGACATGAAAAAAATCGGCATTGCGCGATTGGCGCGCACGGTCTCTGCATGCTTCTTGGCGAAGCTTTCGAAGATGGGCTGCAGTTGCGGATGGATTGGGCATTGGCTGCAATCCATCAAAATCGCGGCATCGAACAGCTTGTCGAGTTTGTTGAAGACGACGACGTTGTTCTCGTCGAACGAATACCGCCCGATGGCGTCCGGGCGGAAATACGAGGCCACGTCGTGCCAGTCGAAGCCGGACCCGCCGATGGTCGTCATGGTATTGCGATAGGCATTTTTCTCGGCCGGATTTGCCGCCTTCTGCATGAGCGTCAGATGTCCCGGCAAACCATTATTGAAATAGAAAAAGCTGTTGCCGATGTAGATGGACGTTTTCGGCTCGCCGCCTTGAAGTTTAGTGACCTTCGGCTTGATCTGGCTCGATTGCGCGGATGCCGAGGTGCTGGCCATGGCGACGGACAAGAGTCCAGCGACGAGATACGTAACGAAGGTGCGCATATAAAGTCCTCCCAACGGTTTTACTGCAGGCGCTGTGCTAACTGTTTGGTTCGCGTATGATAGTGCCCGATCACCGAGAAGCCAGCGCGTTGGTAAAGTGCGACGGCATTGGCGTTGCCGCCATCGGCTTGCAGATAGAGCGCCGTGTGACCAGCTTTCGCGGCGATTGCTTCGATGGCTTGCAACACGCGCCCGGCACCGCCCTGTCGGCGCGCCTCCGGCAGCGTCGCCATGCACTGGACCGATGCGACGTCGCCATCACCGATGCTGAGGCCGGACGAAATGGTGCGGCCATCGCGGCAGGTAGCGGCGATGTACACGGCGTTGGCTGGCAAGCGCGCGAGAATGTGCGGCGCGGTTGCGCGGCGGTCTTCGGACAAGCCGGAGAGGTAGGCCGTAAGCCAGCCGGGGGTTGGGTGTGCCGATGCGGTCGTGCCCTCGGGCATCGAGGCTTCGGTGTCGATGCGGTTTGCCATGGTCACGTGATCGTGGCCGCGCGTGTACCCGCGCGCGTCCAGGCGGGCGTCGAGATCAGCCGGCACCGAGACGTCGGAAATGGTGAAGCAGGCGGGCGCGCCGTGCTGCCGTGCCAGCGCCTCGACTTGATCGATAGCAGCGTCGATATCGTGACCGGTGAAGCCTGTTGTCGCTACTGAATTGGCCCGCACGGAGCCACCCGACGAATGTCGCCACAGCCATCCCTGCACCGCCACGGTGGTGAGCGCCGGCCAGCCCCGCACTGCGGCAGCCTCGATCGCGGGAAGCAGGGATTTGAGAGACTTGTCGGGAGTGCTCGTTTTCAAATGCGTGCGCCTCTGCGGCAGGACGGATTGCAGAAGTTATGGCACGCCGTGTCTTGGAGGCAAGGCTTCGCCGTTTGTGTTCTCGGCCGTGTTTCGACGACGGGCGGAAGCGGGAATAGTCACCGTCACAAATCCGGCGCTCGCACCAAAATTCCTCTTTCCACGTTTCGATAGGTCAGCTATGTTGACCTTGTTGCCCGCTTGGGTTTCTGCGGAAGTTCAGTGTGTCCTGGTGCCCCTCTATAAAGCAGGTACCCGCACCTGACCCAGAAATCGAGCTGTTGGAGTGCTACCGGCAGTTGCCGGCGGTTTGTCTTGAGCGCCGCCCGTCGCCAACTGGCCGACGGAGTCGCAGCCCCTTGACGCACCGCAAACAAAGGCCTGCCGAAACTGCTGTGCGTGCTGTTCAGTCCGCCGCGATCGTGTCAAAAGGCGCGGCGGTGGCGGGCTAACGCGCATGGCTTTGCACCGCGACCGATACGCCTGACCCGTCACGTCTATTTCAGTCGATGCCATCCCTGACTTTAAAGTCCGAGACTTCCGAGGCTGCCTCCCATGTCTGCACCGATCTCATCCAACTTGCCCGTGGCTGCCGTACTGCCGACCGTCGATTTGACGACGTCGCCTGCGGGCCTGCCGATGACGGCACCGCGAAAACAAGGCTTGTTCGATCCGGCGCATGGCAAAGATTCATGTGGCGTCGGGTTCATTGCGGACCTCAAGGGGCGCGCGTCGCACAAGATCATTGCCGACGCGCTGGCGATCCTCGAAAACCTCGAGCATCGTGGTGCGGTGGGCGCAGATCCGCTGGCCGGCGACGGCGCAGGTATCTTGATTCAGATCCCGCACGCGTTCCTCGCCGACGAGTGCGCAAAGCTGAAGGTGAAGCTGCCCGCTCCGGGGCACTACGCAATCGGTCAACTGTTCATGCCGCAGGACGAACGGCTGCGCGCCCATTGCGAACGCGTTTGGGTGCGCCTGATCAAGCAGGAAGGGCTCGACTTCCTCGGCTGGCGCACGGTGCCGGTCGAAAATGCGTCGCTGTCGGAAATGGTGCGCGCGACCGAGCCGGTGCATCGGCAGATCATCGTCGGCAGGCCAAAAGGATTGGCCGATCAGGAGGCGTTCGAGCGCAAGCTGTTCCTCATCCGGAAAGTCGTGTCGAACGCGATGTACGACGCGTATAAGGGCCGAGACATCGGGCACTACACGGTGTCGCTGTCGTCGCGCACGGTGGTCTACAAGGGCATGTTCCTGTCGTATCAGGTGAAGGCCTACTATACCGATCTGTCAGACCCGCGGGTGCTCTCGTCGATGGCGCTGGTGCATCAGCGGTTCTCGACCAACACGTTCCCATCGTGGAAACTGGCGCATCCCTATCGCATGGTCGCCCACAACGGCGAGATCAACACGCTGCGTGGCAACGTCAACTGGATGGCGGCGCGGCAGGCATCGGTATCGTCGCCACTGTGGGGCGAGGATATCTCCAAGTTGTGGCCGATCTCCTACGAAGGCCAGAGCGATACGGCGTGCTTCGACAATGCGCTCGAATTCCTGACCATGGGCGGCTATAGCCTCGCGCATGCCGCGATGATGCTGATCCCGGAGGCCTGGGCAGGCAATCCGCTGATGGATGCCAACCGTCGCGCGTTCTATGAATATCATGCGTGTCTGATGGAGCCGTGGGATGGCCCGGCCGCGATGGCCTTCACGGACGGCCGCCAGATCGGCGCAACGCTCGACCGTAACGGGCTTCGGCCCGCGCGTTACCTTGTCACCAAGGACGACATCGTCATCATGTCGTCGGAAAGCGGTGTGCTGCCGGTCGACGAAGCCAACATTGCCAAGAAGTGGCGACTGCAGCCCGGCAAGATGCTGCTGATCGATCTCGAAAAGGGCCGCATCGTTTCGGACGACGAATTGAAGCGCGACATCGCGGCAGCACATCCGTACGAGCAGTGGCTGAAGCGCACGCAAATCCAGGTCGGTGATCTGCCGTTGCCAAAGAAGGCGGCGGTCAAGACCAAGTCCAACGTAGCGTTGCTCGATCTGCAGCAGGCGTTTGGCTATACGCAGGAAAGTCTCAAGTTTCTCATGACGCCGATGGCGAGCACCGGGCAAGAAGCGATCGGCTCCATGGGCACGGATACGCCGGTATCGGTGCTGTCGTCGAAATCCAAGCTGCTGCATACGTATTTCAAGCAGAACTTCGCGCAAGTGACGAACCCGCCGATCGATCCGATCCGCGAGGAGATCGTCATGAGCCTCGTGACCTTCATCGGTCCGAGACCGAACCTGCTCGATCTCGAGGGCACGTCGAAGCAGAAGCG
>JANYHG010000118.1 GCA_025359165.1 Hyphomicrobiaceae bacterium | reverse complement strand
GGGACAAACGCGCATGGCATCAAATCCCGCAATTCTGCCCAGCTGACGGCCCGGTTCGGCCTTGATGCTGGTTCAAATGATACCCCCTGCAGTCTGTAGGAGACGATCCGGCACATGAAAGTTTCGCGATATTGCGACCACGCCCCATTGCGCGACAGGGCACTCTGCGCGACCCTGGCACTTGGGCTGTTCGCTGCGGCGGCGCCGACGGACCCCGCCCAAGCACAACAGGCCGCCACGTCGCAACTGGTCAAGGAGCGCAACGTCGGCGTTTCCCGGCATCGTGCCACACCGCTGCCGCGCAGCGAAGGCGATCAGGCGCTGGTCGACGGTTGGCCGCTCTATCGGACCGAACGCAGCCAGATCGCCTTCAACGATGTCATGGCGACGATCAAAGCCACCGATAGCGCGCCGCCGAAGGCGACAGCGTTCAAAGGGTGCACCGCGCTCGAGTGCGAACTGACCCTGCCGGCGTTGCAGGCGGATGGCTGGTTGCCGGCGGGACGCATCTGGATATCGCCCTCGGAGTACCTGCTGATCGCCCACAGTCCGCGCCAGCGCGACCCGCGCTTCTATCGCCGACGCATGCAGGTCGACATGAAATACTTCGTGCTGCACGAGTTCCAGAACAGCTCACGCAATACGGACGTGTTCGATACGATCTCGGCACACAGCGGCTCGGTATTCGTCCCGCTCTATATGAGCAAACAGACTGTCGACGCACGCGGCCATCAATTCGTGACGGTCGTGCAAGTCGCACCCTATAACGTCGTCAGTATCCACGCATCGAACAAGGGTAGCTCTGGCCCGGGCATGGAAGTGGCCAAGAACGGCAACGACATCCTGGAGCCGTTACAGGCGTCGGCGGGCGTGCTGATCTCGACCATGATCAAGTCGGCCGCACCGCATTTGCAGGTGGTCAATCATCGCGGCACAGAAGGACTGCCCATGCTGCAGGCGTACGAGCGACGGTTGGCAGCTGTGCGCAGTCGCGGCCGCGCCACTGCGGTGACACTGCCGTTTACCGCCGCAGCGCTACAGCGGGTGGCGAGTGCCGAAGCTGGCCTGGGCGATTTGATTCAGCGGCGCGGCGTGTCGCCGAAAATTCCGATTGCGCAACGCGGCTTCGTACCGCAGAAACCGCCGGTTGAAGTTGCTGCTGCGTTTGCGCCGTCGCCTGCGCCAGCGAAAGCCACCCTGCCATCCAGCCCGCCGATTGCCGTACCGACGCCGCAGCCCGCCCTTTCGCAGCTTGCGATATTCCTGCGCACTAACCTCGCGACCATGATGCGGCTGCCGCAGTTCACTGCCATCATTCCATCAGAAGTCGCCAGCATCGCCGTCAACACACCCGATACCGGCGTCGTGTATGCGCTCGACAAGGACGATCACATTCTCGGCAAATTCGCAGCGCGGCAGGACCAGGGCCAAGTCATTACCGGCCAATACGTTTACGCAGCGCTGGACCGGCAGGTCGATCAGGACGCGGCGTTCAATCTGGATCTGACCAAACCGATCGGCATGCAGCCAGCAGCCCTGGAACCGCAGGCATCGGTAGCGCCAGAAACATCCCTGCCGGAAACGATCCGTCGACCGTCGCGGCGGTGAGGCCTGCCGGCGATGATGTCGCCGACAGTGACGCATGGACCGCCCGCTCGGGCTTTGCTAGGTCGCCGTCATGACCAACCCCACGACCGTCTGCGGCATCGATTTCGGCACCTCGAATTCGGCCATCGCCATCGTCCGCGACGGCGCGACCGAGCTTGTCGCCGTCGAGGGCCCGCACACCACCATTCCGAGCGCGATTTTTTTTCCTGCCAAAGGCGAAAAGCCGCTCTATGGCCGCGCCGCTATCGCCGCCTATGCGATCCACGAGCCCGGCCGCTTGATGCGGTCTCTCAAGTCCATTCTCGGTTCCGAGCTGGTCACCGAAAAAACCGCTGTGGGTGGTAAATATCAGAGCTTCGAAGACATTCTCGTCGGCTACATCAAACATCTCAAGGCCAAGGCCGAAGCGCATGCCGGTTGCAAAATTTCGCACGTCGTAATGGGTCGCCCGGTGCATTTCGTCGACGATAACGACGTTGTGGACGCCCGCGCCGAAGCTAAGCTCCGCGACATCGCACGCGCCGCAGGCTTCAAGTCGATCGCGTTCCAGTTCGAACCGATCGCCGCCGCGCTGTCGTTCGAACACACGCTCAAACAGGACGAACTCGTTTTCATTTCCGACATCGGCGGCGGCACTGCCGACTTCTCCATCGTGCAGGTGGGCCCGGCGCGACGCGCCAAATCGAAACGCGCCGACGACATCCTCGCCAACGACGGCATTCGCGTCGGCGGCACCAATCTCGACATGCGGCTGAGCCTCGCCGCCGTCATGCCGCATCTCGGCAGCCAGGCGACCAGCCTCAAGGGCCTCGACCTGCCGCGCTGGCCGTTCGTCGATCTCGCCACCGGGCATCGCATCCACACCATCGCCACGCCGAAAAACCTGCACACGCTCCAGCAGATCTACTCCGATTGCGCCCAACCCGAAGTGTTCGAGCGTTATCTCGAGATCATCCGCCAGCAGAGCGGACATCTGCTGGCCGGCAGCGTCGAGCAAACCAAGATCGATCTGTCGGCGCAGCAGGAGGTTGTCATCGACTTGGCCGAGACCGTTCCCGGCGTGACCGTGACCGCCACCAAGCAACAATTCGATACCGCCATCGCGTTCGAACTCGAACGCTTGGAAGGCGCGATCAGGGCAACGCTCGACGCCGCCGGCCAGCGCGGATCTGCCATCACCACGCTGTTCCTCACCGGCGGCACATCCGCCGTACCCGCCGTCAAAGCGTTGCTGCTGTCAATGTTGCCGAAAGCCAAAGTCATCGAAGGCGACCTGTTCAACAGCGTCGGCTTCGGTTTGGCGCTAGACGCGCAACGGCAGTTCGTCATGCGCAAGGCTGCGTGAGACGTCTTCTTCGATTTCGACCGAACTTGACGTTGCATTCGCGCTACCGCGCGAAATGGGGCTAGCCCCACACCCCACCGGAGGAATGCATCCCTCCGGACCACCCGCTATTTTGGG
>JANYHG010000009.1 GCA_025359165.1 Hyphomicrobiaceae bacterium | reverse complement strand
TTCGCCTACCACCTGACGCCGGGCGGCTGGATATTGGACGCCGGCGCACGCGCGCTCGGCTGCGCCGTGATTGCGGCTGGCCCGGGGAATACCGAGCAGCAATTGGAAGCCATCGCGCACTTGAAGCCCAACATCTACGTCGGTGTGCCGGACTACCTCAAAATCCTTTTGGACAAAGCAAAGGAGAGCGGCAAGGACGCGTCGTCGATCAAGCGTGCGCTGGTCTCGGGTGGCGCACTGTTTCCGTCGCTGCGGGCTGAATACAAAGACCGTGGAATTGCCGTCGTGCAGTGCTACGCGACAGCGGATCTCGGCAATATCGCCTATGAAAGCCCCGGACCGGACGGCAGCATCGACGGCATGATCGTTGACGAGGGTTGCCTGGTCGAGATCGTCCGTCCAGGCTCGGGCGATCCGGTGCCGGATGGCGAAGTCGGCGAAATGGTCGTGACGACGTTCAATCGAGATTACCCGATGATCCGGCTGGCGACCGGCGATCTCTCGGCGGTGCTGCCGGGTGTTTCGCCTTGCGGGCGCACGAATATGCGCATTCGCGGGTGGCTCGGTCGCGCTGACCAGCGCACCAAGGTCAAGGGTATGTTCGTCGATCCGGAACAGATCGCCGAACTTGTGAAGCGCCATAAGGATTTGTCGCGTGTGCGACTGGTTGTCGGTCGTGATGGCGAGCAGGATGTGATGACGCTGAAGGCGGAAACGGCAGCCCCGTCGGATGGGCTCAGCATCGCCGTGGCCGCGACCTTGCAGGCGCTGACGAAGTTGAAGGGCTCGGTGGTGCTGGTGGCATCGGGAGCGCTGCCCAACGACGGTAAAATCATCGCCGACGATCGGACGTATGGGTGATGTCAAGGTAAGATATCTGTCGCGCTGTGGTGTGCATTCGGCGCAGACTTGTTGCACCGCTGCAACTCGGAACGGCCATACGCTCCCCAATGCACTCTACCGTTTCGGGTTTCGCTTCGTCGCGACGCGCCGCGCGGCGGCGAGAGCCATTTCGGCCCATACGGCAAGTTCTTCCGGCTCGTCGAACAATCGCTCTGGTACGCGCCAGAACGCGAGGTCGATCGTGCGACCACGCTTGACGTAGTTGAGGGGAACGGATTCGACGTCCGTGAATAAGCTGCGGTTCGTCTCATCGACACGCAAAAACAATGCATCGTCCGCGACTACGGCGAACATCAAGCCGCCGCAAAACACACCCGTCTTGCCAAACATTCGCCGCAGCACGATGGGGCCCAGCGGGGCGAGCAGCTCATGCAGCAGATTCGCAAATCCAGGGCTCGCGACCAAACAGTGGCTCCCGACTCTCACATGTGATTGGTGTCGCAGAGACCCTATCAACTGAAGACCGCGACATCCGGCATCGGCGCAAAAAAAGAAGGCGCAGCGACCCTGCCGCGCTGCGCCCCAGGATCACGCCGGGGAAGTAAATCTGCAGGGTATCGAGACCCTATCCAGCGACGGTTGATCCGATGCTGAATGCGTGATGCAAGCGCGGTTCATCCGAGTACTGCAATGGTGCCTCAATGTTTTTGAGTTCGGCCAAACGCTTGGCTCAGTGCTTATGCGGCGTCTGTGCGGCGAAGGCTGCCTTCTGCTCGGCAGTTGCTTCTTTCTGATGTTTTGCCCGCCACTCGTCATAGGGCATGCCGTAGACTTCGGCGCGCGCTTCGTCCTTACTGAGCTTCATGCCCTTTTCGGTTGCCGCCTCCTGCATCCAGTTGCTCAGGCAGTTGCGGCAGAACCCCGCCAAATTCATCAGATCGATATTCTGGACGTCGGTCCGCTCGCGCAGATGGGCGACCAACCGACGGTACACTGCCGCTTCCAGTTCGGTCTGGGTCGCGGGATCTGGTTTCGACATGGGGGAAACTCCGGGGTTCGAGTGAGATGGCGCTGCGAATGATCCAGCCGAAAGAATTTGGTCGAGTATCCGATAGGTGCGGTCGGCCCAGTATGCCTGACCTTCGGCGTCGGTCACGAGATCCTGGCGATACTCGATCAGGGCGTTGGGCAAGCCGTGCGGCCGCGCGTGCTGCCACAACGTATCGCCTTCGAGGCCACCATGATAGGGCACGTTGTCGCCGACCACGAGGGCGCTGTCGGCGGAAAAACCGTTGAGAAGGCGGCCGGCCAGTCGTCGATCCTCGTTCCACAAGATGGAGACGTGCCAAGGCCGCGCAACACCTTTCCAAACAGGGGTCATGGAATGCACCGAGACGATGATTGGTCGGCGTCGGCTCTCACGGCAGGTTTGGATGACCTTTGACACGGCCTGATGGTAGGGCCGCCAGTAGCGATCGATGCGCGCTGCGCGATCGGCGGGCGACAAATTGTGGTTGCCGGGAACGATGGCTCCGTCGGACAGCTGCATGATCAGTGTCGGGTCGTCGGCACCACGATTGATGTCGATCAGCAGGCGCGAGTGGCAGGACAATACGGCCGGTGCGCCAAGGCGTGCGGCGAGGCGCTCGGTAATGGCTGCGGCACCGATGTCGTAGGCGATGTGGCGCTGCAACTGATCGGGGGGCAGGCCGAGTGTGGCGACATCAACGGGCAAGGCATTGCTCGCGTGATCGCACAACAGAACGATGCCAGCGTCGGCCCGGCCCGGCAATACGCGGTATCCCTCCTGAACTTGTGAAGGAATAGCGGCCTCGTTCATCGCTTGACCTTTTGAAACCGGAATGGGGTGGATTGCCGACCGCCGTGGCACTTTCAAAGAATACTAACTATCAGACGGTAGCGTAGCGGAAATCTGCGTCATTGTTCGGGGTTTTGAGATGCGGCTTTTGGTACGGCTTTGGATGAGTGCGCTGGTGATGTTGGCGGGCGGGATCGCGGCCGAGGCCCAAACATCGGACGCCCGCGCCCTCAGCGATGCGATCGGGCGCGCGTACGCGGCGGGCACGGTTGGTCCGGCAGTGGTGGCGTTGCGCGGGATTGCAACTCTAAAACTGCCAAAAGGACAGGTGTTTGTGCCCGCCCAGGCCAGTCAGGGGCTGCTGCGCGGCATGGGCAACGGCTCGGACGCGTCGCTCGTCGGCATCGTTATTCCAGCCGGCAGATACGCAGGCTGGTTCGTTGCGGTGGCGCTGCTGGACACCGGGCACGTTTCGTACGCGGACATTGCCAAACTCGATGCTGGCGAAATCAGGGACGCGTTGGCTGCGGCAACACGGCGTGGCAATCCGGCGCGCCTGCAACTCGGCTCCGGCCCTCTCGACGTCGGCGCTTTTATCGAACCGCCCAAGTACGAGCCCGAACGCAATCGCTTCACGACGGCGGTTCGCGTGTTCGAGTCCGGCCCCAGCACGGGCAGCGAGGATTCTGCCAACGTCGATGCCTATCTGTTCGGGCGAGTGCACACCGTCCAGATTTCGCTCGTCGACGGACTGAGCGAATACGATCAGCGGCGCCCGCTGTTCGACGCGGTTCGGGACGGCGTGTCGTATGATGAGGGCCAGCGTGCCAGTGACTATGTGGCGGCGCGTGACCCGGTTGCGCGGCACGTGCTGGATGTTATTTTCGGGGGCCGTACCGAGTCCGAGTTCGAGGCGGAAGCTGCGGAAGCGGCAGAGGAGGCGAAACGCTACGCGATGCGTCCGCCCGTGCGCTCGCTTGAAAGCCAGCTCAAGTTGGCGTTCTTCGCGGTGCTCGCTTTGCTCTCGGTGGGGGTGGGCGTGCTGGTGCTTTCAGCCGTGAGACGCGGCGGGCAGACGGCATCGCGGCAAGGCGACGTGGTCGGACGCGCATTGCGGACGGTGAGGCGGTAGGTCGCTCTCATCAAGACCCCCGAAGCAACTTGTTCGAAGCTGCGTCTCGTGATTGGTTGGCGTGCCGGTGACCGGCGGTCGATGTCGGCGTGGCGCAATGGCCCAAGTGTCTTCGACCACCGCGCGAGGGAGGGTTCGATGATCGACCTATCGACCTTTGCGGTGTTCGCGGCGGCATGTGTGGCGCTGGCGGCGACACCGGGACCGGACATGCTCCTGATCGTGTCGCGCAGCGCAAGCCAGGGATCGGCGGCCGGGTTCGCATCTTTGGCCGGTATCCAAGTCGGCACATATTGTCATGCGCTGGCTGCCGCCGTGGGGCTGGCGCAATTGCTTGTTGCAGTGCCGATCGCTTTCGACGCGGTGCGTTATGCCGGCGCTGCCTATCTACTGTTTCTGGCATGGCAAGCGTATTGCGCTACAGGATCGTTCGCCACTGCAGCAAACGCGCGAAGCTATGGGCTGGCCGCGATGTTCCGGCAGGGTCTGGCGACCAATCTGCTCAATCCGAAAATGGCGCTGTTCGTGCTGGCCCTGTTGCCGCAATTCGTGCAGCCCGAGGCCGGCTCGATCGTCGCGCAATTCATGGTACTGGCGACAGTGCTGAACGTGATCGGGCTGATTGTGAACGGGGCTATCATCCTGGCCGCAGGTCGCATGCGTCGTATCGTCAGCATTAATGGGCGTTGGCATCGCCTGTCCCAGATTTTTCTGGGCACCGTCTTCGCCGGTCTTGCCGTGCGCTTGGCATTCGACGGGCGAAAGTGAGCCGCAGACGTGAGCCGATGAGCCTGCTGGCTTGAAGCTGACATGCCCGCATGGTACGCGGCTGCCGCAGCGATCTTGGGCTGCCAACCACCGAGAACAACACATGAAAACTTCCCGTCGTGGCGTGTTGGGGGCGTTGCCGCTGCTTGCTGCGCCGGCTGTCGCACGTGCGCAAGCAACGACGCGCCGCTGGCGCATGGTGACGTCGTGGAGCAAGAATCTGCCGGGCCCGGGAATCTCCGCCGATCGGTTAGCGCTGCGTATCAACGCGATGAGCCAGGGTGAACTCGCCATCGAGGTGTTTCCAGCAGGGACGATCGTCCCGGCGTTTGGCGTGCTCGATGGCATCGCTTCGGGGGCGGTCGAGATGGGCCATACGGCGAGCCTTTTCTGGTCGGGCAAAATGGCTGCGGCACCGCTGTTCACCACCGTGCCGTTCGGCTTGACGCCACAAGGTCACATCGGTTGGCTAGCGACCGGCGGGCAGGCGCTATGGGACGAACTTTATGCGACGCAAGGCGTCAAACCGCTGGTGGGCGGCAACACCGGCCCTTCGGCGGGCGGGTGGTTCAAGAAAGAGATCACCTCGCTGGCGGATGTGAAGGGGTTGCGCATTCGCGCCACCGGGCTCGGCGGCGATGTCTACTACGCGATGGGGGCGACCCCGATCGCCATTCCGCCAGCCGACACGTATGCGTCGCTGGAGCGGGGCGTGATCGACGCGGTCGAGTTGCTCGCGCCGGTCAACGATCAGCCGCTGGGCCTGAACAAGATCGCACCGTTCTACGCGTTTCCCGGTTTCAATAAGCCAAACGGGGTCAGCGAGACGCTGATCTCGCTGAAGCTCTGGCAGGAACTGCCGGAACATCTGCGCCTGATCATCATGGCGGCGTGCCATGCCGAACATGATCTGGCGCTCGGTGAAGCCGAAATCGCGAATGGCCGGGCGCTCCGCGAACTCGTGGGCAGTGGTACGAAGACAATGCTGTTTCCGGCCGACGTGATCGCAGCTGCGCGGACGGCGGCCGAGGCGGCGCTGAAGCGCATCGCAGACAAGGATGCGCTCGCGGCCAAGATCGTGACGAGTTATCTGCAAGCGGCAGAAGTGTCGCGCCAATGGACGGCGATTTCGGCGTTGCGGGTGTGACGGCGGCCGCAGGTGTCACATGGCGTCGTAGTCGATGATCAGCGTCGGACTCGTCGCAACGGCTTGGCACGTCAGTACGAAGCCACGCTGGATTTCCCAATCTTCGAGGCTGTAGTTGACCGTCATGGTCGTCGTGCCTTCGACGACGCGTGCGCGACAGGTGGAGCACATGCCGCCTGTGCAGGAGTAAGGCGCTTTGATTCCTGCCTTCAGGGCTGCCTCCAGCACGTGCTGACCTGGCTGCAGTTTGATCTTGTGACGCTGTCCATCGAGGATGATCGTCGTATCGACGCCGACGGTCGATGCGGCGGTGATCTGTGTCGGCGTTTTTGGACGTACCGCATCCGCCGGCACCGCTCCCCCCGTGCGACCGGCAAAAAATTCGTGATGCACGTTCTCGCGCGCAAAACCGAGTTCGAAAAGGGCGTTGCGGGTTTCCTTGATGAAACTTCCAGGCCCGCATAGAAAAACGCGTTCGACGCTTTTGATGTCTATCAGCTTATCGGCGAAAATTTTCAGCTTTTCACCGGTCATGCGGCCCTGCAGCAAGTCGGTATCCGCCACCCCTGCACCGGAGAGCACGTGCACGATGGCGAGGCGGGCGGGATGACGGTCTTTCAGATCTTCCAGCTCGGTGAGGAACATCGCGTCGTCGAGCGTGCGGTTGCCGTAGACAAGCGTGATGCGCGTGTCGGGTTCTTGTGAGAGAGCAGCATTGATCATGCCAAGGATGGGGGTGATACCCGCTCCGGCCGCCAGCATCAGCAGATGGCGCGGCACGCCTGAGCCGGCGGGAAGCACAAAGCGTCCCTGCGGCGCGGCGACGTCGACGACATCGCCGGCCTTCAACTGGGTTATTGCGAACGACGAAACGGCCCCGCCGGGCACGTGTTTGATGCCGATGCGCAGCGGTCCGTCCGGTGCCGAGCATAAGGAATAGGTGCGGCGCTGTTCGATGCTGTCGATCACCATGCGCACCGGCACATGCTGGCCGGGTTTGAACGCGAGGGCCGCAGCGCTCGCTTCAGGCGTCACGAATGTCACTTCGACAGCGTCGCCGGTCAGACGACGCACCGACGCTACCGACAGGCGATGGAAGACTTCGGACATGTTCACCGATGGCACTTGAAATAATCGAAGGGTTCGCGGCAGGCTTCGCACCGCCAGAGCGCTTTACACGCCGTCGATCCGAATTCGGAGATGCGGGTGGTGTGCACTGATCCACACTGCGGACACGCGACCTCCTCGTCTGCGAACAGCATTTGCGGGCTGCCTCTTCCGGGCGGTGCAATCCCGTAGGCTTTCAGTTTGGCGCGGCCCGCGTCGGTGATGTCGTCGGTCGTCCAAGGTGGCGACAACACGGTCTCGATGCGTGCGTTCTCGATGCCGGCTTCGACCAGTGCAATCTCTACGGCAAGTCGGATAGCCGCTGTTGCAGGGCAACCGGTATATGTCGGCGTCAGCGACACAACGATCGTATCGCCGCGTCGCACCACGCCGCGCAAGACGCCGAGATCGGCCAACGTAAGTACTGGAATTTCAGGATCGAGAACGGCTGCGGCGACAGCACGGGCACGCTCAAGGTCTGTGCCGGTGCGTGTGCCGGCGTCCGTCATCGCAGTTACTTCGCCAGAGATCACCATGTCGCGCCCGGATGTTGACGGGCCAGTACCTGCATCTCGGCGAGCATGTGATCGAGGTGTTCCGTGTGCCGTCCACTCCGCCCGCCTGTCTGCATGTTTCGAGACTTCGGGCGGGAGAGTGTGGCTTCGCGTAGCACCCTATCGACGGTGCGCGACCATGCGGCGACCACCGCAGATCGATCCGGCGCGATGTCAGCGGCAACAAGTGTGCGCTCAGTCTCGGACATCTCGAACAATTCGCCGGTGTATCCCCAGATATCATCGAGCGCCTGCTCGACGCGCCGTTTGCTTTCCGCGGTTCCGTCGCCTAGCCGGATCATCCATTCAGATGTGTGGCGCACGTGATAGGCCATTTCTATGACGGCTTTGGTGGCGATCTCAGCCAGGCGTAAATCGCTCGATTTGCTCAGCTGTTCGAAATACGGATGCAGGAAGGCGGCGTAAAGAAACTGCCGCGTAATTGTGTGAGCAAAATCACCGATTTCAAGTTCCACGATCAGCAGATTGCGGTAGTCGGCGGCGTTGCGAAAATAGGCAAGATCGTCTTCGCTGCGGCCTTTGCCTTCGAGCTCGCCCGCATAGGCATAAAACAACCGTGCCTGACCGATCAGGTCCAGGCCGAGGTTCG
>JANYHG010000059.1 GCA_025359165.1 Hyphomicrobiaceae bacterium | reverse complement strand
AAACTTTTACTGGTCCGTCTTGCGTTTCCTTGCGTCGTTTTACGACTGTTTTCATGTCGTGCATTGGAGTGCTGTGGTGGTTTCTCGTAGATTCAAGTGGCGGTCGTACTCGATTGTCGTCGGCGTAAGTAGCAGCCTTGGCTTAGTGGGGTGCACTCTGCCTGCCGAACAGCTTGCGCTACCTGCGCCGCTCGTCGGCACAAACAACGTCGAACGCGGTGCCGTCAGCACGAGGCCGCCGGGCGCGTCGATATCCGCGCCAGGCGACAGTGCCACTGCGGAACGACGCGTGTTCAAAGGTACAGGTGACTTTTCTAGCAAGGCCGAAGCGCGACCGACGGTGAATTCAGCCGAAACGAAAGATGGCATCAGCCTCAACCTCGTCGGCGCAAGCATCACGGAAGTTGCTAAGACGGTGCTCGGCGACGTGCTGGGCGTCAACTTCATCGTGAGCGACAAGGTCAAAGGCAATATTACGCTACACACCGTTAAACCGGTTAGTAAGTCCGGACTGGTCGAGATCTTCGAAGCCGTGTTGCGTGCCGAAGGCGCTGCATTGGTTGTCGAAGGCGGCGTTTATAAAATCATTCCGTGGGTCGATGCAGCCGCAGGTGGCACGCCCATTCGATCGCGCAAAACTGCCGGGCAGGGCGAGGTCGGGATCGGTACCGAGATCATTCCGCTGCGGTACGTCTCTGCAAGCGAAATCGAGCGGGTTTTAAAATCCTCGGCACCGCAAGCGGGCATTCTGCGTGTGGACAGCTCGCGAAATCTCATCGTCCTGTCGGGAACTCGGGCAGAGCTTGCGTCGATGACCGAGTTGGTGACGATGTTCGACGTCGACTGGATGAAAGGCATGTCATTCGGTATTTTCCCAGTCGAGACAGGCGATCCCGATGCCATTGCTCAGGAACTCGATGTCATCTTCGCGAACGATCGAGACAGCCCGACAAAGGGGATCGTGCGGTTCGTGCCGAACCGGCGATTGAAGTCGGTGCTCGTCATCTCCTCACGCCCGGAATTCATGCGGAAGGCCGAGACCTGGTTGAGCCGCATCGATATGGCCAGCCGCGCAACCGAGAAGCGGGTTCACGTATATCACGTGCAGCATCGGCCTTCGACCGAACTGGCGCAGCTGCTGCAAAAAGTCTACTCGGCTTCCAGCGGCAATTCCGCGCTCCGGGCAACTGGCTCTATCGCCAGATCGTCGTCAACCTCGTCAGCGACCAGCGGTATCGACGGCGGCCGTGGCGCCGAGGCAGGCGGCAGTGCTGGACTGACATCATCTCCGGTGCAGCCGCCGGCGGCCCCCACGTTTGGCGCAGCACCAGTCGAAGTGGCTCGCACCTCCCAGGAGCCCGCTCGGCCAGCCGACACGACGCAGCCTGCCGAGACTAGCGCTTCGGGTTCGAGCGACGCAGGTCGTGGCTCTTCTGTCGGCGGCGGGATGCCGCCCGACGATCGCGCCTCCGGTATTTCTGTTGTTGCAGACGAGCCCAACAATTCACTGGTCATCACTGCAACGGCTTCAGAGTATCGCCGTATGCTACAAATATTGCGCAGCATCGACGTCTCGCCCAACCAGCTGATGATCGAGGCGACAATCGCCGAGATAACATTGAACGATCAGCTGAAACACGGCTTGCGCTGGTATATGCAAAAGGGTGGAAGCCAGCTCAGCCTGAGCGACGCTGCGTTTGGCGCGGTGGCACCATCATCTGCTGGATTTAATTACTTTCTCAATATGACAAATCTACAGGTTGTCCTGAATGCACTCAGCACGATCACCGATGTGAACGTGGTTTCGTCTCCAACATTGATGGTGATCGAGAACAAGAAGGCCACGCTGCAAGTCGGTGACGAAGTGCCGATCTCGACGCAGCAATCTGTCGGCGTGCAGGTACCAGGAGCTCCCGTCATCAACTCGGTGTCGTTCCGCAGCACGGGCGTTATCCTTGGAATTACCCCACGCGTCAGCGATGACGGCAACGTCTTGCTCGAAATCGAGCAGGAGGTCAGCGACGCAGTTGCCACGACCAGTTCGCTAATCGATTCACCAACGATCCAGCAGCGCCGCGTAAAGACGACCGTCAGCGTACGCGACGGTGAGTCGATCGTGCTTGCGGGTTTCATGCAGGATAGGTCATCACGGGCGCGCGATCAGGTTCCTTTGCTGGGTGACATTCCGTTCCTCGGCAATGCCTTCAAGAACAAGACCGACACAATCAAGCGAACCGAGTTGGTCATCGCGATCACGCCGCATGTCGTTAAGAATAGTCAGCAGTTACAGGGAATAACTGCTGATTTCCGGGATAAGCTGAACTTCTCGACGCGGCCGCAACGGGCAGCGGGACCGGATGTGAAAGAGCAGATCGATCGTATCAACCGTTAAAGCGGCATGTTTGAACCGCCCACGTAGATCAAGACGCTATTTGGCCGTGGGGCACTTACCGGAAGTGGTTGGGCATGCGTACCGATCTATCGTCCGACCGTGGTTTTGTACTGATCGTCGTCATCTGGACGGCAGCGGTGCTTGCGTTGATGATGCTGTCGTTCGCTATGACCGCGCAAAATTTCGTGCGAACGACAACCAACGAGGTCGAATCTGCGCGCGCCGAAGCGCTGGCGGATTCAGGTGTCAGTCTTGCCATTATCGATCTGCTCGTCCGCCGTCGCGATACCGCGGCGGCGTCGCGATTTGTCAACGACGGAACTCCCGCTGCTTGCGTCGTCAATAACGACGACCTCATCATCGTGCGGGTGCACGACAACGGCGGTCGCATCAACTTGAACTTGGCCTCCGATGCCTTGCTTCGCGCGTTCTTTATCGGTCTGGGTTCCGAGCCGAATGCCGCTGATCGTTATGCGGATACCTTGCTCGACTACCGAGACCGCGACGACGACAGGCGTCCATTCGGTGCGGAATCGAAAGACTATCGCGCAGCCGGACGCAGGTTCGGCCCCAAGAATGCACCATTCGACAGTCTGGAAGAATTGCAGCAGGTGCTGGGATTCGACGCCGACCTGATTGCTGCGATGTCACCGCACATCACGATCCATTCCGCCTCGGCTGGTCTCGACCCCAAGGTGACGCGTGAGGACTTGGTGGAGATCGTTTCACGCGGCAAGTCTCGATCGTTGCAGTTGCAGTTGCCGTTCCAGTCGCAATCAGGACGGCTGCCAGCGGATTTTGCCATCGCATCCGATCAGCAAAACTTCACTGTCCATTCTGAGGCTCGGCTAGCGACCGGGGCCGTTTATGTCCGAGAGGCAGTGGTCGAGTTTTCGTCCAATCGTGCGACGACCTATCGGATCAAGATGTGGCGACACGGAAACCGGACGGTCGAGGCGAGCGGTATCGCGATCGACCAATTTCCGCGCGTGCCTTGCTAAATCGCGCAATTGTTCTCGAAGGCGCCTTCAATCAGTAACCGCTGCCGCGCCGACCAGCCCCGAGTTTCATCGGCAGATACTCGACTTCCGGCAAGGGACCTTGCGGATAAGCCTCATCAAGACGGCGGTGACAGTACCGGCGGCCATTGACCTCGTAGTAGCAATATCGTGCGCAATACTGGCGACCCAACTTCCAATAGCAGCCAACCGCCTCGACTTCGGGAACCGCACCTACGACGACGGGCACACGACGGCCTTCTTCGGAGGCCGCAACAGGGGCAATCGACGCCATGGCGAGAAAAATTTGCAATGCCAGTTTCATATGACGCCTCTTGCGCGCGATAACGACCGTGGTCGTAAAACCCGCCTCAACGCACACGACCAACGGGCGAATCATTTTTTACTTGATTGAACTGTGCCAGTTAACCGAGGCTTCTCCAATGCTCCAGAAGGCGCCGTCGACGGTAGATTAACAGGGACGCTGTCTGCGCCGTGACTGTGGTCCCCATTTGAACCCCGCAGGATCTGTTTGAACGTCGTTTGCAGGCCACGTGGATCCGTCTTGTTTATCACCTTCTCGGGATCCGGTTGGTCAAAGAGGTCGCCGGAATTGGGGAAGCAATTGCCAGCACCCAACCCGCGCTTTCCGACCGCAGGAAGCATGCCGATAATGTCTTCCGCAATTTGAGTACCACGGCGCGCCTTCCCGCTGTGACCCATCGGCAGCGCCAGTTCCGGATGGTCGAAGATGCCGGCGTGGCAGGCGACGCGTTCGTCGGTCAGCGCCAACAGGAATTGGACCACGTCTTCCATTTCGGCGTCAGAGAGATCGAGAGCCGCGTTCGTGGTGGGATCGTCGGCGTTGAATTTGTCGCCGATATCGGGATGAAGGTTCGAGGCGTTATAGACTCCGAACGGAGTTGGACCGTACCAAGTCGAGTCCCACCGATCAAAGCCGGGGATGTCACGGCGATCTCCGCCTCGCTTGTAGAAATGTAGCAGGTCGCGGAGATTGGATTGTCCGCCATTGTGGAAATACGGCGGGTTCAGACCAACGTTGCGCAGGATCGGTGTCTTGAACGCGCCGTCGACACTATCGCGAACCGCTTCCTGAGGTGTTGCACCAGCAGGAGGATCGGAACAGACGGCCCCGAACGGAATCTGGAACAGGCAAGGTTTCGGGTCGAATGCATCGGCAGATCGTTCGTTTTGTCTCTGACGCTGCCATTTATATTGGCGCGCGAAGGATAGGTCGAAGCCGTAGGGATCTTTAGCACCGACGCCGAGGTCGTCCCATGGGAGGCGGGCACCAATATTATAATACCCATTATCGTAAAGTGCCGTGAAACCGTCGTTCATCAGCATATTCTCGATGACCTTCGGTCTTTCGGTATCCGCACTTGTGACCGTCGCGCCCGACATCAGCGGCCCGTGATGGCAGGCGACGCAATTGCCTCGAGTTTCAAATACCGTTTGCCCGCGTTTTGCGGCGTCGCTCATAGTGCCCCGATCAAACGGCGAGTCGTCGGAGATGAGTAATGCCTCGTATTCCTGGATCGCGAGCCCCCAGAACAAAGAGAAATTATGTTCCATCTGCGTGAATCCAAGCGCATCGTCGACAACGATGTCCGCCCCGCCACCGCTCGCCGCCTTGATGACGACCTTATTGCGATCAGCCCAATATTTCGGAGCAAATGCCGTCTCGATCAGAGCCTGGTACGTAGTGTTCAGGCCTTTGCTTCCTCGCTGTGCGAGCAACGTCGGAGACAAACTGAACAGGCTGTCTTCGCGATGCACGGCCTGAGTGGCGAGCGGCTGCAGCGTCAGCAGTTTTCGTCCGAGATCGGCGAAGGATTTGCCCGCGCATGACATTTCGAAGTCGCTCAATGGCGGTCCGACGGCTTGCGACGCGAGGCTCGAGTTTTCGATCAACGGCTGGACCAGAACCATCTTGGTCGCGTTCCGGCGCAGAAACAGGCTGATTTTTTCCGCATGAGTCTTAGCAACTCCGCGCGGCACATCCGGAACACTGAGGAGAATGCCGGTCGTCGCCGCGTGGGCGTTGCCGACCCGTTCAGCAATCCCATCCGCATTCATGCTCGAGACTTGCGGTTGATAGGTCCGTGCTCCGAATGGATCGACGCCGTTGAATTGATTATTGGCGCGACCATCCCAGAATTGTCGAAAGTTGAAGACCGCGTTGATGACCGTCGGCGTCTGCCGTGGTTCGACCTTGCGGTGGATCAGGCCGTCGACATGGAAGGGATTTCCGGTGGCGTTGCCAGCGGCATCAACGCCAGGCGGATCATAAGTCAGTTTGCAATGTTCATTCGCGCCACCAGCATCTCGATAATGTCCGTGACCGCCGGACCGGATATGTCCAGATCCTTTATCCCCGGATTTTGCGCGAGAACTTGAAACAAAATCGCCAGCAAATGTGCCTTGCGACGAAAACACGTCATTGGTGTCGAAAAGAACTGTCGACATACGATTGAACGAGCCGGAAAGGCTATGCAGCGGAAAGTCGGCATCGGTGTATTGTTTATTCGGTCCCGAGATCCCGCCCCCTGCAGCGGCGGAGCGGGCATCGAACTCGGCATCTGACGGGATTGCACGCAGACCCGGATTGACTTGATTTTTGGTTCGGATATCGGCGCCGGCATGGAAATGACAGCTGGCACAAGCATTGCCGTCGCTGCCTACCTGAGTGTCCCAGAAGAGTGCTTTGCCGAGTTGCTGCGCTGCCAACTTCGAGGCTGGTGTATTCGGAATGTATTCACTGACGTTGCGCGGCAATGGCTCTACGCCGCGCAACGATGCAATTGCTTGACGAGGGTCGAAATTGGGTTGGGCGTGAACAGCGGATGTCGCCACGAACAGTGCGACCGCTCCTGCAAGACAATGGCGCAGCACAGTAAGAACTCTGTCGCCACGCTCTCGCCAAGATGTACCAGCGACGCCATCTCTCAGATCGATACTCCTACGCCGCAGCAGCATTGCCCAAATCCTTTTTCGAACATGGCTGGAAAACAAGCGTGGAGACTGTTTCAAAATCGCTCGATCAGGCGTCCTGCGGACTTGCGGGAAGGCTTCATGAGGTACCAGCCCACTGCTCGGAGCAATTCGCGTGCCTAGTCTCATAGACATGACGCTCTCCTTCGCGGTCGTTTCAAGCGTGCCAGCTGTACGCATTGACGCGCGGCGACACCGCAAGTGTAGTGATTTGATTCAGCTTGCGGATCAGACTTGTCGCGAGCGATGATTCGTAACGGATCCGAGCCAAAGTCGCAGTGGTTTTAGACCAAGGTCTGATCTACCAGACGGTCGGGTGCGGCAACTGAAGATCGTCAATCCGCCATCTGCAGCGGCACTTGAAGGCGATGCCACACGCGCGGATCGCCGCTCAGAAACCGGACGTCGATACGGATCAGACGCGGGATACGGTCCCGCTTTGTCCATTCAGAATGCCATCCCATTTCGTCCGGTATTTCGCCTTGTGCGCCAAAATAGCCGATTTCAAATCCGGCGATGTTCGGGATCAGCACCGAGCGCAGTTGCGGCGCGATTGTCGTGACACCGTCGATGTCGCCGTCGCGGACGAGTGTCTGCGTCACGATCAAATCGAGGGTCGTGCCCACGGCCGACGGCATGAGGCTCAAAGCGACACGGTAGGCGCCGTCCACCTGCCCCTGGGCGGCAAATGTGGTCGTAAATCTAAGGTTGCTTCGACTTCCGGAGAATGCGCCGGCGGCATCGTTGCCATCACCGCTCTGTGGAGGTACGACCGAAGCCAACGCAGAGCGAATATAAGTCTGAACTGCGCCGATCGACACGACCGTGGTATTTCGTTCGACGACGGCAAGCACTCGGCGTGCTCCACTCATGCTCCCGGCCAAGAGGGCGGTCATCAGCGCCAGAAGTGCCAGCGCAACAACCATCTCGATTAATGTAAAGCCCGCCTCGCGGTCATCGCATTCCTGCTTCGCCGAGGTCGCCGTCATTTCGATATCCGTGCTACCTTAGCGGTTTCCAGCGTCAGCAGCGGTTTCCGGTTCCGATCCAGGACATTCAAAATCAACCAATACGGTCGAAACGGGCTGCCGACATCCGGCAGTTGGTTCGAAAGCGGGGTGACGTTCAGCCGCCAAGGCAGTCCGTTCGCGTAGGCCCCGCCCGTCGCGCCCGGCTGAAGGTTGTCATCGCTACCGAGTGAATCCAGATGAGACCGCGCCAGCACGATCGCTGCCGCATATTCTTGCACGCTGGCGGCCGCGCGCACGGCACTACTCAGCGATCGATACAATGCGGTCAAGGCAAGCGAGGCAATCGCGAGCGCGACGATCGCCTCGACCAGCCCGAAACCTGCGTCAGAGTTGTGTGGGCGGTTCATGGCGTCGGGCCCGCCACGGTTATCCCACCCGTCAACCATTCGACTGCAATGCGAGTGGACGCCGCACCCTCGGTAAGAGTGACGTTTCCGCCGGAGGAGCTGCCGTCGGCGTAGAACGTGATGCTGCCAGATCTTGCACCAGTGCTGCCCCTGGCTCCTGAATGCACCGCGAGCGCGACCGACGAGGGAAGCTGAATGGGTGTCCCGCGTTCGTCGACGCGGTAAGCGTTCTCTTTCGGGACTACGACGACGGCTACCGGGCGATGGAGAAGAACAGCATTGGCGCGGGCCAACCGCAAATCGGCCGCAAGGTTCAAGGTGAGAATGCGCAGTCTTTTGGGGCCGTCGGGCCCGCGCAACGCAACCGTGGACAGTCCCAGCGCGAGTGCGGAAATTCCGAGAACGACCAGCATCTCCAAAAGCGTAAACCCTGAATCGGTCCGCAGACTCCGCGCGTCTCCGGCAGAGCTAAGTCGTGGCGGCTGGCTGACAATCGCCCCTGTGTGCTTCGTCAAAAACATGAACACAGTGTTCTTACTTGTCGTTGAGTTATGCTGGGATATCGTATCAATGTGGGCGCAAGCTGTCTGCCTTCCTTCAGCACTATCCGAAAATTCTTAAAATCATCAAATATTTGATGGAGTATAAAGTCATTTGGATCGCTTAGCGTCAACTGATGGCAACCAAAGTTGTGGCCGTTTCGGCGGGAAAGACGATGGCTTCGTTCTGGTTGCGGTACTGGCTGCCTTGGCGGTTTTGGCCATGGTTGCTGTGCTCTTAACCAAAACAGTTTCGATCGACACTAAGATTACGGCCTACGTTGCCGAGCAGGCGAAAGACGAGGCTTTGGCCAATGGCTTGACGCGGTTGGCGATCCAGCATCTCGCGGTCAACGCTCCGGCGGCAAACAAAAGCGGTCCATTCCGTCTCGACGGAATCCCATTGTTCTGTCGCATCAGTGGCGCTGTTGCAAGCATTGCGCTCTACGACGCCGATGGGCTTGTGAATGTGAATCTGGCTTCGCCGGCCTTGCTCGAGATGTTGTTGGGCGGTGTTGGTTCGGCACCGGGCACGGCGACGGACATGGCACAGGCAATCGTGGATTTCCGCAGTGCCGGCGAAGCGTCGCAGGGCGGCGGCAGCAAGTCGGCGGCCTACCAACTTGCCGGCCTTCCGCATGGCCCTAAAAACGGACGCATGCTCGCAGTCGGGGAACTGGAGCAGGTTCTGGGCATGACACCGGCGCTGATGGCGGCTCTGCGTCCGCTGGTCACGGTTCACTCGCGCTTTGGGATTATCAATCCCAAAGTCGCCAGTCTGCCGGTTCTGCGTGCGCTCGCTGGCGATGCGCTGCCGGCTTCGGCGTTGCCAGATCCGCAAGCGCTCGACACCCTGCGTTCGAAACTGACGCTTCCTGCCTCCATGACCAGCATCGCCCGGACTCGAAGTTCGCCGACCACCAATTCCAACACTTACGTCGTTCGCGTCACGATATACCAGGGCAGGAAGGCGAAGTTCCTACGGCAGGCGACCGTCGATGCGACCAAAGGCACCAACCTGCTTGCGGGGCTCATCGAGTGGACGGCCATCGATGCCGACCTTTATGGGGTCACAATGCCGGATGTTTCGGAACCACCTGCCTGTATCGGCGGACTTCTGTGGCTCACGCCCTGACTTCCGGTCGACGGCGACACCAGCACCGGAGGCGCGCTGCTCAGTTGGTGCCGCTTCGCGTGCGGACAGGCACAGGAGGTACCGGGCGCGATTGGGGTGGTGCCGATATAATCTCGCGCGCCAACGGCCTGGGCTGATCGACGACAGCCGTGGCGGTTCGGCTTCGTGTCACAACCACGCGTGTCGCAGCAGGTGAAGGGGCAGTGGTGGCGGCCGTTGCTTCTCCCTGCAATCCGAACAACACGATACGCGCGATCCCCGACTGAGAGTTGGCCGAATGGATGATCATGTGGCTTTCATTGTGAAGTATGCGCGAAAGGACGCTATCGAGCGATCCTTCGAATCTGCCTGAAATACCATCCTTGCGGGATGCAGTGACAGGCGCGAGAAGCTGAAACCCTTGCACCTCGCCGAGCCGGGTCAGAACCTCGTCGACGCCGGCATCGGTGGCCTCGACCGTGAGGCGGCCATCGACATTCGTCACCGACACCGGCCCGGCCTGCCCACTGTGCGGGAGTGCCAGCCCGGTGATGAGCATGACAGCACCAAAAGCGGAGAAAGCGGTACGCATATCACCCTGCCTCAACGTTTGCGGTTCTAAGATTAAACCCCGGCGATGCGCTCGCCGGGGTTCTTGTTTCTTGCAGAAGTTATGCCAGCGTCGGGGCTTTCAAGTTACCAGGGACGCGGCGCTTGCTGGGCGGTGGCATTGCCGTCGCGGCCATTCTCGCCGTATGCTAGGAAGCCCATGTGCCAGAAGTTGGATGGCAGCACCGCAAACCCGGCGAGTGTATTCTCCGGGAAGATGAACTCGCCAACCGGAGCCATGTACTGGCCGGTGAACAGTCCATTGGCGTACTGGGCGCTTTCGAGGCACTTGTTGCCGCCCTGTCTTGAAACATTGCCGATACCAGCGCCGCCGTCGTAGACACCTACCGCTGCCGCACCTGGCAGAATAGCGCGGGACAGGTTGATGTCGAAGTATGGACCCAAGTTCGGCGACGTCGGGTTCGGCACGTTCAAAATCGGCGGGTTGCCATCGTCGAGGTTGGTCGACGGCACGTTCACCAACGCATTGACGATCGTTCCTACGGCGTTTCTCGTTGCAGATGCTGCTCCCGAAGCGGCGGGGGCGCACAATGATCTCAGAACAGCGCGGATGTAGCGCGTCGGCGATTGAGTAATGGCACAGCCCCTGGAACCGCCCGCCGTCGGCGCAGAACTCGTGATCGGGCACGAAGCAGTTAAATCGATCGGCGGTGTTTTGATCGCGCGGATTCGAGCACGGCCGGGCTGCGGTCCGATGAACTGAGTGTAAATACCGCCACCGAACGCCGATGCTTGATTAACGAGGCTGGCGGGCACAGCCACCACCGCCTTGGCAGCAACCGCCGCTTGGTCAGCCAACGTACCTGTCATGCTTTCCGGCGTAATCCAGCGGAAATATTCATTTGGCGCTGCTGGTGCCGTGATCAGCGACCGATCGGGAATGAGGCATGGTCCGGATGCACCGGCTGCGCAGCCTGCCCTCACTGCCCTCGCTTGGTCGGCCGCAGTGCCGAGACTGAAGCCTTTATCATCGAGATAGATATCGACAATCGAAGCTACGTCAGTCGTATTCGCCTCCATGAAAATTCTGGGCGTGCCTTCGATACCAGCGATTGCGGCAGCGACGGCGCTCTCCGGATCGATGCCGATGCCATTTTGACCGATCGCGATGTAGGCAGGAAGGGTCGCGGGCTGAGTGTAAATCCCGACGTTGGCGTCGATCGTGTGAACCCAGATGGTGTCCGTTGCAGGATTACCTGTGGACACAAGCGTTCCTTGCCAGGTGATGAAGTCGCCGATTTCAAAAGGTGCCATTTCGCGCGGATCGGGATCGACGCCTGCTACAGCGATCGAGGTGCCTGGCAGAGCAGCAGTGCCCGGAAAGCCAGCCAGAGCCTTCATCACGAAGCCCGTGCAGAATCCATTGATCGGCGTCGTATTGAGATCAGCGCCAGCAATGCGGAAACCCGTACCCGAGGCGGCAAAATTGCGACATCCTGCCGTGGGGCGATTGACTTGCGGGCAGCGTGGGTCGGCTGCAGAGCGGGGAATACACATCGGATAACCGGATGCCGCCGCTTTGATCGTGGGGTTCGCGTCGTCGACGCTGAACCGGGCGTCCGCCGAGGATTGGGCAATGCCGAAACGTCCCCTAGGATCGTTCAGCCGAAGCGTAACTGTCCGACGGCCCGCCGGTCCCGCTGGAGTTGCGATCGTCAGTGATCCGGTCGCAAAGTTTATTGCGCTGATGTACCCGCTGCCGGAGTTGACCGAGTGCTGCGATATATGGACGATAGAGCCGATATGCGGACTGGCTGGCGTTCCACCGACGATGTTGCCGTCGACGCTGATTTCCACGCCCGGGTAAATCGCGGGCGCGGTACCGCCCGATTGATTGGTTGCAATCGCCGCGATGCCGCAGATCGCATCCGCCCAAGTCAGTGTATTTGCCGGATACTGAACGATCGTATTGGCCGGGATTGTGATCGTTATCCCGTTCACGGTGACGGTGCCACCCAACAGCGAACCTGTACCACATGCGGGGCCGGTGACCGCCTGCACGTGTCCAGAGATCGCGAACCCGTTCGAAGGGTTGCCGGACAGTGCGGGTGCAACAGTCGGGAAGTTGGGCAGTACAGGACCCGCGGGAGGGACAATGCAAGCGCTTGTGGCTGGCGATCCCGTAGGACAATTCGCGCCCACTGCGGGCGGTGGCGGTGTCGTCGGCGGTTTGGCCGTGCCGCCTTTGGCATTGGCTGTGACGATACCGATTGCCAAAACTGCTACGGTCGAGAGTGCAGTCAAACTGCAGGTCATCGGCGTAGTAACGATGCCGCCGTTTGCAGATCTTCTCGTTCTGATTCTACTATGAGTTAAAAGCATTTGCCCTCCAATATCCTTTTTTCTGTCAGTATAACGTCGACGTTTCCGATACTTCTCTCACACGCCGCGCGTGTGGACCAAGTTCGCGCGATATTTACATTTTCGGTCTCAATACGCGTTGCCGGAAGGTTCAATTCTATCGTTAGGTAAGGGTCCCGGCTGCGTGGTTACGATCGGGTAAACGTCACATCTCCGAAACAGGTCCGGTAGTGACGTAGGGACAGCAAACGTCCTCTACCTATGGCTCCCGCAACTTCAGACCATGGTGCGACCAATATCAGACCTTCGTCCGGCGACAGACCGGGGGCCGTGAAACCTGCACCGGAGCCGCCGAGATCAACGGGCTCGCTCGCACGCCGAGTTATGGTTGAATTTCCGATACTTAAGGCTTCATAAGTGCGCGATTTGAAAAGCGAGGTCGCTGCTTTGGCTTTCGAAATTTACAACGGCTACGGAGCTTCTCTCAACGGCCTGGAAATTGGAACTCACGTCGAC
>JANYHG010000047.1 GCA_025359165.1 Hyphomicrobiaceae bacterium | reverse complement strand
GTCGAGGTCTATGCCGACATCATTCGCAAGATCCGCGCGAAATCCGACATCCTGATCCACCCAACACTCGGCTGGTTCTCCAACGACGAGGATCCAGCAGGCCGGACGAAATGCGTCACCACACTCGCCAAGGACCCGGCCACGAAACCCGATTTCGCACCGATCGATACGGGCACGATCAACCTCGACCAATACGACCCCTCGACGAAAACTTTCTCCCACACGGACCGCGTCTACAAAAACCGCACCGACACGCTTGAACTTTACGCGCGGGAGTTCCGGGCGGCCGGCATCAAGCCGGTGCTGGTGTGCTGGTCGGTTGGTTTCGTTCGTCGCGCCGCGGCGCTGATCGAGATGGGGGTGATCGACGAGCCCGTCTACTTCCTCCTGAACATGACGGACGGTCCCTACATCACCGGCCATCCGGGTACGCCGGCCGGTCTCGAGGCGCATCTGCGTTTTCTGCCCAAGAACCGCCGGCTCGAATGGGCGAGTAACGTCGTGGGTGGCGACCTCCTCAAGCTCACCGCCATGTCGGCCGAGCGGGGCGGCCACATCGCCCCGGGCATTGGCGATTACGCCTACCGGGAGCTCGGTTACCCCACCAACGAGCAGGTGGTGAGCATGGCGGCTGCAGGAGCCCGCAAGGCGGGCCGTGAGATTGCCTCGGTCGAGGACACCCGCGAACTCCTTGGTCTCTGATGAGCAGCACGAACATGGACAAACTGAACATGAATAAACCAGGCATGGACAAACTGATCATCTCTGCGCGCATCAACGAATACGAGATGCGCGATGGCAATCCGAACGTGCCGTGGAGCCCGGGGGAGATCGCCGCCGACGCGAAAGCATGCCGCGAGGCCGGCGCCGCCATCGTTCACTTTCACGCGCGCAAACCGGACGGCGCCCCCGAGCCGGATCCGCGCGTCTGCGGCCAGATCATTCGGAACATCCGCGATTCGACGGACATCCTCGTCTATCCGACGCTCGGTGTGCTCGCGCGCAAACTCCCGATCCTGCAGCGCCTGCAGCCTGTCCTCGATCTTGCCGCTTCCCCGGCGACTCGGCCGGACATTGTCCCGCTCTGCCTGTCCAGCCCGAACTGGGACTTCTACGACGCGGACCGGCAAGCCCTGCGCGGCGCGGACCACGTCTACCTGAATCCAACGGACGAGCTCATTGCATGCATCGAGACGCTGCGCAGCACGGGTGTCGGACTGGAATGCCTGTCGTGGGAGATAGGCGCGACCCGCAGAATCGCCGCCCTGCGGGATGCTGCGATCCTTCCCGACCCGATCATGCTCGCCTTCCACCTCACCAGTGGCGGCATGTTGGCCGGCCATCCCGGGACGGCCGAGGGTGTGGAGACGCACCTCGACTTTCTGCCCGACCGTGGTCCCTACCGCTGGGCAGTCATGAACCTGCATGGTTCCATGCTGCCGCTGGCGGAAGCAATCATCCGGGCTGGTGGGCACGTGCAGCTGGGGATTGGCGACTATCACTATCGCGAGTTGGGTGCCCCGACCAATGCCGACCTGGTGCGTGAGATCGTCCGTATCGCGCACGCGTGCGGCCGCGAAGTCGCCACGCCGGATGAGGCGCGGCGGATCCTCGGTTTTTCTTCCATCTCAACTGCAAAGGACCCCATCGCATGAAGCCTACCCGTCGCGCGCTACTCGTCTCTTCCGCAGCCGCCCTCTCGTTCGGCCCGGCCTTCGTCCGAGCTGCGGGCCCGGAATTCAGCTATAAGTTCGGCGTTGATCTGCCGGGCACGCATCCGACCATCACCTGGATGAACAAGGCGGCGGAACGAATCAAGGCTGAGACCAATGGCCGCATGGAGATTCAGGTCTTCGCTAACAGCGTACTCGGCTCGTCGACGGACATGATCTCCCAGGTTCGCTCGGGCGCGCTGGAATTCCACGCGCAGTCGGGACCAGGCCTGTCGCAGTTGGTGCCGTCCACCGGCCTCAACAGCATGGGTTTCGCCTTCAAGAGCGAAGAGGAGATATGGCCGGCGATGGACGGAGCGCTCGGTGCCCATATTCGTAGCCAGATCGCCAAGACCAACCTGGTACCGTTCGATGCCATGTGGGGCCATGGGTTCCGTCACATCACGCGCAGCACCGGGCCAATCGTGTCACCGGCCGACATGAATAACATCAAGGTGCGCGTGCCGCCGGGGCTGATCTTCGTTTCGCTGTTCAAGGCGCTGGGTGCAAGCCCGACCACGATCAACTTCAACGAGCTTTACTCGGCCCTGCAAACGAAGGTGGTCGACGCACAGGAGAATCCTCTCGCCCTGATCCTCACGGGCAAGCTCTACGAGGTGCAGAAGTACGTTTCTCTCACCGGGCATATGTGGGCGGGCTACTGGTTTCTCGCCAACCGACGGTCCTGGGAGGCGCTGCCGGTCTCCATTCGGGACATTGTGAGCCGCATTGTGAACGAGAGCGCCAAGGGCCAACGCGCGGAGCTCGCACGGGAGGAATCGGCCTATTCCCAGGAACTCGTCGCCAAGGGGTTGGTCATCAATCGCGTCGATAAGGGTCCTTTCCGGGAGAAACTTAGTGAGGCGGGCTATTACCGCGAATGGAAAGCCAAGTTTGGCGACGAAGCATGGACGTTGCTTGAGAAGTTTGCCGGACGTCTGGCCTGACGCAAGGCAGCGCTTTGCTTGAGGGAGGTCTGCAAACGCGCGGATGCATGTAATGACATGTGTCGCGAGGCCATTCGGTGGCTCCTGAAAATTAATTAGGGCTGGGTTTACGCGAAGGTCATGTGAAACTTTCTCACATCAAGGGAAGTTTATATCGTTTGATTGATTGCTTCCAAATAGCTATTCTTTGCAACATGACAGGGCAATCGCGACCGCATGCTCGCCGCCGAAAAAACTCACACTATCCATGACCTTGCCACTTGTCCGTACTGAATTTACAGCGCGCTATTTTGTTGAAAGCTCTATCCCTTCAGAAAAGGTAGCAGAGGTAATTGCAGGCGAGCAGTCGAGTGGAACATTCATGGCGCTGCCAGGCGAAACAGCGCAGCTCAAAGAGCGCTCGCGAGCTCGGGTGGTACGCGTTGACCCTTTGTCGGCAGTGCAGGCGCCCACGCTGCCAAGTGCTTTTGTTGAGCGCCGGCCACATGCCGGCGTTTTTCACCGGGCGCATATCGAGATCGCATTTCCGGTCAACAACGTCGGTGCCAACCTGCCCAGTCTGCTGGCGACAATTGCGGGCAATTTGTTTGAACTCGGCGAAGTCACGGGCCTGCGCCTGCTCGACCTGGATTTGCCACCAGAGTACGCCGGCGGCTTTGACGGCCCTGCGTTCGGTGTTGACGGCACCAGGCGGCTGGCGAACGTGTTTGACCGTCCGCTGATCGGTACCATCATCAAGCCCAGCATCGGCCTGACTGCGCCGCAGACTGCCGAGTTGGTTGACAGCCTGTGCACTGCGGGGGTTGACTTCATCAAGGACGACGAGCTGAATGCTGATTCGCCTTACGCACCTTTTGACCAGCGCCTGCAAGCGGTGATGCCTGTGCTGCACCGGCATGCCGATCGGCTTGGACGCATGCCCATGTATGCGTTCAACATTTCAGGGTCTATTGACGAGATGCTGCGCCGTCACGATGCTGTATTGCAAGCTGGCGGCACGTGCGTGATGGTCAGCGCGAACTGGGTAGGTTTTGCCGGGGTGGCCCACCTTCGCCGGCACGCGCGACTGCCCATCCATGGGCATCGCAATGGCTGGGGCGCATTTACCCGCGACCCGGCACTGGGCTTCTCTTTCGAGGCTTACCAGAAACTGTGGCGCCTGGCGGGTGTTGACCATCTTCATGTCAACGGAATCCGCAGCAAGTTCTGGGAGCCGGACGACTCGGTCATCCGTTCCGCACGCGCATGCCTTGCGCCTTTCGCCGGTCTGATGCCACTGATGCCGGTCTTTTCTTCGGGTCAATGGGCCGGACAGGCGCCGGACCTGTATGCACAGCTGCAATCAACAGACCTGATGCATCTGGCCGGCGGCGGCATCATAGGCCACCCCGAGGGCATCGCGGCAGGTGTCGCCAGCATGCGCGAAAGCTGGGAGGCTGCGGTCAAAGGTATCAGCCTTACAACCTACGCCCAGACCCATCCGGCGCTGCGCGCTGCGCTGCAGCATTTCAACTCGGTATAGCGTTCAATGGAAAATTCAATTTCTGATGCCAGCTTGCGCCTGGCTTTCTACGGCGACGACTTCACCGGCGCCACCGACGCATTGGAGGTCCTGGCCTTCGCCGGACTGCGTTGCGCTTTGTTCCTTTCTGTGCCTAGCGCTCAGACGCTGCGCGAACTGGGCCCGTTCGACGCCATTGGCGTTGCCGGTGCCAGTCGCGGCATGTCGCCAACCGAGATGGATTCACACTTGCCGGCTGTCCTGGCGGCATTGGCGGCCCTGCCGACGTCCTTGGTGCATTACAAGGTTTGCTCTACTTTTGACAGCTCGCCAGCCGTTGGCAGCATTGGCCGGGTCATGGATTTGGCGCGTCAGGTTTTTGGTAACGGTGTGATCCCGATTGTGGCGGGTACCCCGGCGCTGGGCCGGTATTGTGTGTTTGGCAACCTTTTTGCCCGCTCCGGGACCGACGGCCAGGTGCATAGGCT
>JANYHG010000034.1 GCA_025359165.1 Hyphomicrobiaceae bacterium | reverse complement strand
TGATTTAAGTATCCGATAGTCCATGATTGAGCGAAGTATCGATCAGCTTTTGAGGGGCATCGGGCTATGAGCATCGACAGGCCGCCGGTGGACAAAGCCGCGTTGCGGCGGAAGTACGCCGAGGAGCGGGACAAGCGTCTGCGCGCCGACGGCAACGAGCAATACCTCCGCATTGACGGCAAGCTCGCTCACTACCTGAATGATCCTTACACCGCCGTCGCGGCGCGTCCGCCGAGAACTGATCACGTCACGTTCGCTTTCATCGGTGGCGGTTTTGCCGGACTCGCAACCGCCGCGCGGCTCAAAGAAGCCGGTGTTGCCGATGTGCGCATCGTCGAGAAGGGCGGCGACTTCGGTGGTACCTGGTATTGGAACCGATATCCGGGTGCTCAATGCGATACGGCGTCCATGGTTTACATGCCGCTGCTCGAGGAAACTGGCCATCGGCCCAGCGAGAAATACGCTCATGGGCCGGAAATACTGGCGCATTGCCAGCGCATCGGAACACAGTATGGATTATATGCCCAAGCGCTGTTTCATACCGAGGTGACCGACCTCGCCTGGGACGCAGCGCAGCACCGCTGGCGGATCACCACCAATCGAGGCGATGCATTCACGGCTCAGTTCATCGGCCTTGGCACCGGGCCACTGCACGTGCCGAAACTACCTGGCATCGCCGGAATCGATAGTTTCACTGGACATTCGTTTCACACCAGTCGCTGGGATTACGACTATACCGGCGGCGACCGCTTCGGCGCGCCGCTCACCAGGCTCGCCGACAAACGCGTCGGCATCATCGGCACCGGGGCAACGTCGGTGCAATGCGTGCCGCATCTGGCGCGCGCCTGCCGCGAGTTGTTCGTTTTCCAGCGCACGCCGTCCTCGGTCGACGTCCGCGCCAACGCGCCCATCGATCCAGAGTGGTTCGCCGACATCGCAACGGCTGGCTGGCAGCAGCGGTGGCTGGAAAATTTCACCGCCAATCAGGCCGGCGGCGGCGCTGACGTCGATCTGGTGCAGGACGGGTGGACCGAACTCGGCAAGCGCATCCGCGAGAAAATTCAGATGCTGCCGAAAGAGCAGCGCACGCTCGAAAACATGCGTGCCGCGTTCGAGGATGCCGACTTCGAGAAGATGGAGGAGATCCGTCAGCGCGCGGACAAGATCGTCGGAGACTATGCGACCGCGCAGAAGCTCAAGGCCTGGTATCGGCAGTTGTGCAAGCGCCCCTGCTTCCATGATTCCTATCTGCAGGCCTTCAATCTCCCAAGCACCCGCCTGATCGATACCGACGGCCGCGGCGTCGAGGCCATTACGCCTGATGGCGTGGTGGTCGCAGGCGTCGAGTATCGCCTCGACTGTCTCATTTTCGCATCCGGCTTCGAGGTCGGCACAGCGTATGTGCGCCGCGCCGGATTCGACCTGATCGGGCGTGGTGGCCAACGACTGTCCGAGCATTGGGCGAAAGGGATGCGCAGCTTGCACGGTATCCACGTGCATGGTTTTCCCAACGCATTTTTCGTGCAGTCGACGCAAGGGGCCAATCTCATTTCCAACGTGCCGCACAATCTCACCGATAGCGGCCGCACCATCGCGGCGGTCGTCGCCTCGGCGATTGCCCAGGGTCACCAGGAGATCGAAGTCACCGAGGCAGCGGAGGACGCGTGGGTTTCGCTGCTGTTGACCAGCGTCGGCCGCATGGCGGGCGGGCCCGACTGCACACCCGGATACTACAACAACGAGGGCCGTGATCCCGGTCCTGCCGCGCGTCTCAACGTCGGTTATCCCGAAGGTCCCAAAGCTTATTTTGCTTACATCGACGCCTGGCGGCGGACCGGCACCTTCGCTGGCCTGCATTTCCGGTGAGGACGTCGGATAAGCCGTTGATTTCAAAATAGGCGATCTGCTGAATTGTGTGGCGTGGGAATGCCCATGTCTATGCCATAGCTAGGGCCGATCGGTTCAGCCGAACAGATGCGTGCCGCAGCTTGCAGCAGGATGTGATTTTGCCCGAGACCGAAGTCCAGCAGTCCTCATCGATTGCACCCGCACCCGTCGCTGCACCCGTCGCCGCACCCGTCTCTGTGGCCGCCCCGGCAACGCGCTTGTCGCCTGTCGTCGCCTCGGCCTTGCTGGCCCTGGCGGCGCTGGGCTGGTCGGGAAATCATATCATCGCCCGCTACGTCGGCGACAAGGTGCCGTCGTGGAGCCTCAACCTCGCTCGCTGGGTCGTGGTGGCGGTGTTACTTGCAGTGTTCGCCTGGCCCGCGCTGCGCGCGGATTGGCCTCAGATCCGCCGCCACTGGATGGTGCTGGCGTTTCTGGGTGCCATCGGTGGCGGCATCTTCGGCGCGCTTCAGTACGTAGGACTTCGTTACACCACCGCAATCAACATGGGTGTCATGAATTCGGTCGCTCCGGCTTTGATCGCGCTGGCAAGCTTTCTCATTTTTCGCGATCGGGTCGGGTGGCTGCAGGCGATAGGCATCGTCATTTCGCTGAGCGGCGTCGTCGCCATCGTCACCAAGCTCGACCCAAATGTGTTACAAACGCTTGGTTTCAACGGTGGCGATCTTATTATCGTGTTCAATATGGCGCTCTGGGCGATCTATTCGGCCTGCCTGAGATTGCGTCCTCGCATCGCCACAACGAGTTTTCTCTTCACGCTCGCGGTCTCGGCGGCTGTGGTGACGTTGCCTTTCGCGGCGATCGAATACGCCGGTGGCGCGCGCCTGCACTGGACGCCCGAGACGGTCGGTGCCGTCGCCTACGCGGTGCTGATCTCGAGCTTGCTCGCTTATATCTGCTGGGGGCGCGGTGTCGACACGCTTGGCGTGACGCGTGCCGGTTCGTTCTTGCATCTCGTGCCGCTGTTCGGCGCGATCCTGGCGACGTCGTTGCTCGGCGAAACGTTGGGCCTGCACCATCTGGTCGGCTTCGGCCTGATCTTGGCCGGAGTTACACTGGCAGTCCGCCGCTGAAACGCGTCGTCAAACCAATCCGGTGTCGGACAGTTTTTTCTGGAGCGTCGCGCGATCATAGGGTTTGACGAGCACATCGGTGGCCCCGGCGGCGCGCGCGCGCCTGAATTCGCCGGGATCGTTTTCTGTGGTGCAGTAAAATATCACGGGCTTGTCGCCGCCCGGCAATTTGCGAAGTGCTCGCAGGCAATCGATGCCGCTCAATTCCGGCAACGACCAATCGAGCACAATGGCGTCCGGCATCGCGGCACGGCAGTGTCCGATTGCAGCTAAGGCGTCGGCGGCTTCCCCGGTATCGAACCGGAAACTGTTGAGCAGTTGTTTGGTGACGCGACGGATGATGTCGCTATCATCGACGATCAGGCAGAATTTGTTCGACATATGCGGGCAGCCCTTGCTGCCGTCGGTTCCGGGCGACGGGCGAGACGAGCCAACTCAATCCTGGCTCGTCCCGACTATGGCCTGAATAACTTAACTTAGAGTTGTTACGTCTATAAGCGCACGCATTGATGGCATGCCGTATCAAACGATCGGCTTCGCACTGAGAACGATGTCTGCGCCATCCTTGACGATGCCGAGTTTCATGCCGACGGTCGCGGCCAAACGCGCCGTGTAATAGGCTTGGATCGTCAGCGAATCGATGGCCGGTGGATTGCCTGCAACGAAGTCGACCAGATATTGCGGCGGGCGCGCGCTGACGCCGCGGCACGTTACAACGAAGTTCGGATTGGTCGGTGCGCCGGTCACAGATACCGTGATCTCACCGCCGCGCGGCAACGCTGTGATTGCCGATGAAATCAGGTTTAACAGCAGTTTGACGCGATCCTTGGTCATCGTGCCGCCGGCGTTCGGCCACACCAGTTTGTGTTTCCCCATGCCGACGTAGCCGTGGCTGACCTGAGCGGCCATGCCCAGATCGATCATGGATCCGGCCGAGCCTGCGGCGCCGAAAGCAAAGCGCGCGAACTGCAAGCGCGCCGAGGCTTGAGCCGTGACATTGCGGATCATTTCGAGGGCGTAGCGCTGGGCGTCGGCGTTGCTGTCTTCGTCGAGGATTTCGAGGCCGTTGTGGATGGCACCGACGGGGTTGATCACGTCGTGACAGATCTTGGATGAAATAAGAGCGGCAAGTTCGAGATCGGACGGCTGGATGCGCTGGTTCATAGAGTGCCCTCGTGGGTATGGCGGGTGCTGAGCATTCGCGGTGAAGCGGCTCGATTATTGTGGTACCCGAATGCGTTGGCTTACGTGGGCAGTCTAAGCCGTCAGCGGATCGTGTCTAAGTGTGTTAACTGCTTCGCGGGTGTTCTGCCAAGGGAACGCATGGTGATGCGACCTCGGATTGATACGCTTTCGGCGGATTGACACTGCCCATTGTTTTTTCGCCACATCGGATTAACAGGTCGTCAAGATTTTGCGATGTTTTCACACGACAGGCGCATTTCGATCAGGACATATGATGCCCGACCGCAGCCCCCTATCGATCACCCACGCAGCGCTCGCCGATGCCGTGTTGCCGGCGGTGATCGCTGCGGCCCGCGTGCAGATGCATCATTTCCGCTCGGGCACCGCCGTCATGACCAAGTCAGACGCCTCGCCCGTGACCGTCGCCGATCAGCAGTCCGAAGCGCTTATCGTGGCGGCGCTCGAGGCGATAGCACCGGCGGTGCCTGTGATCGCCGAGGAGGCCGCCGCCGCCGGCCAGCTGCCTGATCTGGCTGCAAGCTCACGGAGAGAATTTTTTCTGGTCGATCCGTTGGACGGTACGCGTGAGTTCATCGCCGACCGGCCAGAGTTCACGATCAACATCGCTCTGGTGTGCGACGGCGTCACACGTTTCGGCATCATTTATGCGCCGGCGCTTGGCGTGCTCTATGCAACTCTCGGCGATGATCAGGCGATAGAGACGACCTTGCTGCCGTCGTCGACAGTCACCCGTTTTGCAGATCTGGCCCCAACCCCGATGCGCACACGGATCGCCCCGACTGCTGGCCTCGTCGCCGTCGCCAGCCGGTCCCATGGCACCTCCGGCACCGATGCCTTCCTTGGCCAATATAAAGTGCAGCGGCGCATGACAGCGGGGTCGTCATTGAAATTCGGCGTCATCGCCAAGGGAGAAGCCGATATCTACCCTCGCTTAGGACCTACCTGCGAATGGGACACCGCCGCCGGTCACGCGATACTCTCGGCCGCCGGCGGCTCGGTGACGACACTCGATGGCGCCCCCCTTCGCTACGGCAACTCGGCGGCCAAATATCTCAACCCCGACTTCGTCGCCTGGGGCCGCCACCCCTTGCCGCCGCAGTTTTGACAGTGCCGTAACCGGGGGGGGCAAGCGCTCGCGCTCCCGCGCGATTGGGGCTAGCCCCAAACCCCACTGGAGGGACGCGTCCCTCCAGGACCACCCGCCCTTTCAAGTTGGCATGCCGCTCACCGACCTCGCCCCCATCGTCATCGCCGCAAAGACGTGCATCCGCGACAAGCCGCCAACGGCATGATGATGAGTTCAGCTTCGCCGCACTTTGCAACCCGCTAAAAGTTCATAATTTTTCGTCATGTGTGGACGGCACCTGGTTGGCAAGGGTTTTGTCGGTGCGGCGTGCGTTTGTAGCGGCGGGGTGCAAGTCATGTGTTCGGCCTTTGGTGTGCAGCTCGAAGGCCGCTGGCCATG
>JANYHG010000028.1 GCA_025359165.1 Hyphomicrobiaceae bacterium | reverse complement strand
TTTTTCGTCATCCCGGCGCAGGCCGGCACCCACGACAAGGTCCAGATTGGCTCGGTCACCGCTCAAAGTTCATAATTTTTCGTCATCCCGGCGCAGGCCGGGACCCACGACAAGCCCCAGATTGGCTCGGTCACCAATACGCTGAAATTGAGTGACGACGCCCCACCTGACCCCGGCCACGTCGTGTAGGGTGTAATAGGCGCAGCCGTATTACACCGCTGCGGCGTAACGTCGGTGCAATACGCTCCGCTATGGCACCCTACGGCTCGCCACAAACACCTTTGTCCACACCGGCTCGCACCGTGTGGTTTTAACCAGTTCCAGCTCACTTTCTGCCCCTTAACAGGGGCGGGACGTGATGCCGGGTGATCGGGGTGTGATGCGTGACATCACGTCCCGTTTTGCCGCCGGGGATCAGCTCGAAAAAAGCCTTCCGCGTTGATCAAACGCATCGGGGGTTCGAGGCCATGTGTCCTCGTTCGAGCGTGGTGCGAAGCGTGACCAGCACCATCTTGTCCGGCCTTTCACTCGGACGACTGTCCCGGATCTCGGTTGGCACCTCGACCCAAAACACAGCGCTTTGCCGCAATAGCCGTTATACGCTGCTTGCCTCGGCTCCTTGACCTCGGCTTCGTCCGATCGGCTCCCGGCCGGGGCCGGAGAACGCTCACGGGCCACCCCCTTCGACCATGGGATGCAGAAACGAATAGCACAATTGGTCACAACCTGCACGCGCAAGCTGTTGAAATAGCTAATACGCGCACCCACCGCGCCGCCCCCCGGCATTGCTGTCCTGCACGATCGGCGCTCGCATCACCGGCATGATCCGTGCGACACCGCACGGCTACTTTCTTCGAGCCACAGGTGCCGTATGCCCCCTGCCGTATCCGCCTCGACCACCTCACAAATGCCGCCCCGGCAGACCGCCGAACAACCCGCGGCCGCCCGCCCCGCCTGGCTGGTCATTTTAGCGGCCGGAACCATCGTCGGCATGGCGATGGGCTTGCGTCAGGTCATGGGCTTGTATCTTAAGCCCATCACGCTCGACCTCGGTATCGGCCGCGAGCCGTTCTCCAACGCCATGGCGGTCGCCAATCTCGTATGGGGCATTGCCGCCATTTTTGCCGGTGGCATCTCCGATAAATTCGGCGCGGGCCGCGTCGTCTTCACCTGCGCCATCGCCACCATCTCCGGCCTGCTTGCAATGATGAGCGCCACCTCGCCCGTCTGGCTCTACGTCAGCGGCGTGCTCACCGGCATCGGCGTGGCCGGCACCAGCGTATCGGCACTGGTCGGCGCGGTCGGTCGTGCGGTGCCGCCCGAAAAACGGCTTGCCGCCATCGCCTCTCTCGGCATGGCCGCCGGTATCGGCCAGCTGATCGCCTTCCCCTTGGCGCATGTGCTGATCGAATACACCGGATGGAAGACCAGCCTCGCCATTCTCGCCGGCATCGGCTTGCTGATGTTGCCTCTGGCGCTGCCGATTTCGGGCACGCCGCAAGCTATGGCCCCGGGCGTCAAATCGCAGAGTCTGGCTGAGGCCATCAGCGAGGCGGCACGCCTTCCGAGTTATTGGCTGCTGACCTCCGGCTTCTTCGTCTGCGGTTTTCATCTCGCATTCTATGGGGTGCATCTGCCCGCCTTCGTCTCGGACAAAGGTTTGCCGAACTGGGTAGGCGTCTATGCGCTGATGGCGGTCGGCGTCGCCAACATCGCCGGCACCTATCTCGCCGGGCAGTCGGGCCGCTGGGTCGAAAAGCGCGTTGGTCTCAGCTATATCTACTTCATGCGCATGTTTCCGTTTCTCGGCATGTTGTTCCTGCCCATCACACCCGCGACAGTCATCATCTTCTCGGCGCTGCTGGGCCTGTTCTGGCTGTCGACGGTTCCGCTGACCTCGGGTCTCGTCGGATTGTTCTTCGGCACGCAGTGGATGTCGATGCTGTTCGGCTTTGTGTTCCTGTCGCATCAGCTTGGATCCTTCACCGGGCTGTGGATCGCCGGTCGCGTCTATGATGCGACCCAGTCTTACGATCTGATGTGGTGGATCTCGATCGCACTCGCGCTGGCCGCCGCCCTGATCCATCTGCCGATCCGCGAACGGCCCGTCGCCCGCATGGCCGCAGCTTGATCACCAGACATACGTCCACAATATCCTTGTCATTGTGGGCTATGGCGCGCTTGAATGGACGCATAAAGGCGGCGTGAAGCCCTTGCATGGAGTGTCGTGATGAAAGATCGATCCATGCCGAGGGTTGCGCCATCGCCATCGACTGACGCCTCCGCACTGTTTCCGCGCGCGGTCCGTCGCTGGCTAACGGGGTCGCTCGCCGTCGTACTCGCACTGACGCTATATCTGATCGCGGTCCGTGGCACCGCGATCATCTTCGACCTCGGCGAAGCGATCAGCGCATTCTGTTTCTGAGCACCACATCGAAAGTCGCCGTGCAATGCCTGTCAAATCAATATCCGCGATGTCGTCGAGATTTGCTGCCGGCGTGTTGGCCGCGTCGGCAGTCATCGCGCTCTTCGCACCACGGCCCGCATCTGCCGACGAACTCGTGACCCGCATGAAGAAGGCCACGTTCGACGACGTCCGCTTCGACCTTGGCAACGCCGTCATCGCAACCGGCGTCGCGGTGCAATCCGAAGGCAACGTCGCCGCCATGCTCGGCCGGACCGCAGCCGACGTTGGCGCCGTCGAGACCGTCTACAAACGTGCCGAATTCATCTCCTTCTGCTCGGCCAAATACTCCCGCGCCATGATGGAAGCCGACGCCGCCAACATGGGGTTCTGTCCTTTCGTGGTCTTCGCCTACGAAACCCAGGCGAAACCGGGCGAGATCGTCGTTGGCTATCGGCGACCGATAGTGCCGACCAGCCAGAATGCCGCCGCCCAGAAAGCCGCTGCCGAAGTCGACGCGTTGCTCGCCAAGATCGTCGCCGAAACGGTGAAGTAACAATGGCACAGACCAAGCGCGCACCGCGCGATCTCTACGCAGAACGCGACGCATTGCCTGCCAACATGGTCGGCGAAATCGTCTGCGGCGCGCTACACGCCCACCCCCGTCCCGCCCGCAAGCATGGCGAAGCCGCCTATGCCCTCGGAAGCGAACTTTATACGCCGTTTAAGCGCGGCGGCAACGGACCCGGCGGCTGGCGCTTCATCGCGGAGCATGAACTGCATCTCGGCCCGCACATCGTCGTACCCGATATTTCCGGCTGGAAAGTCGAACGCTTCCCGTCCGACGAAACCACCGCCTACACCGTCGTGCCACCCGATTGGCTGTGCGAAGTCCTCTCGCCCTCCACCAAGCGTCTCGACCGCTTCGAAAAACTACCCATTTATGCCGAGTTCGGCGTCAAGCACTGCTGGTATGTCGACCCGAACGAAAAGACACTGGAAGTATTCATCCTGTCCGACGGGGCCTACAAAATCGGCCCGGCCTTCGCCGATAGCGATCCCGTGGCTGCCGTACCGTTCGAAGTTCACACCTTCTCCCTCGGCCTCCTCTGGGACGACGTCGCCCCCTGATTATGCCCAGTGAGCATGCCCAGTGAGCATGCCCAGTGATTATGACGACATTGCTTATCTTCGGGCGCGCTTGCATCGCGTCGGGGATGCGCTAAAGTTCCGCCGGTTGCGGAAAGCACGCCTGTTGCCGACCGTCCGGACGTTCGAGGAAGCGCTAAAATAATCACGGCGGGAAAACCCGTCTTGGGAGGAAGTTACATGGTTGGTAATCGCATCGGCAAACTTGCGGCCGGAATTGCGCTTGGCGCACTCGTCGCCGCGTCAGGTTTCGCGCCCGTAAGCGCGCAGGAAAAACTCAACGTTTGGTGGGTCAAGGGCTTCTACAAATCCGAAGACGACGCGCTCTACGCAGCCATCAAAAAATATGAAGCCAAGAGCGGCATTAAAGTTGAGCTGTCGCAATACCCCATTCAGGACATGATCCCGAAAACGGTCGCAGCGCTCGATTCCGGCACCCCGCCCGACGTCTCCTATGCCGACGTCTACGACTTCCAGGTCGCCGGCAAGTGGGCCTCTGACGGCAAGCTCGAAGACCTCTCAGACGTCATTGAACCAATCAAGGGCCAGTTCGAGGCGACCGCGCTCAGCACCGCCTTTCTGCTCAACAGCAAGACCGGCAAGAAAGCCTATTACGCCTTCCCGATGAAGCAGCAGACCATGCACATCGAGTATTGGATCGATATGCTTGCCGCTGCCGGGTTCAAGGAAAGCGATATTCCGAAGACCTGGAACGAATACTGGACCTTCTGGTGCGATAAAGCTCAGCCCGGCCTGCGTAAAGCATCCGGCAAGCGCGACTTCGGCATCGGCCAGCCGATGGGCGTCGACAGCTCCGACAGCTTCTTCTCGTTCCTCACCTTCGCCGACGCCTACAACGTCAAAATGGTCGACGACGATGGCAAGCTGCGCTTCGACGATCCGACAGTGCGTGACGGCCTGATCAAGGCCATGACCGATTACACCACGGTCTACACCAAGGGCTGCACCCCGCCCTCGTCGACCAGCTGGAAAGATCCCGACAACAACGTCGCCTTCCACAACAAGACGACGATCATGACGCACAACGCCACCATCTCGATCGCTGCCAAGTGGCTCGACGACGCCAACAACGCCACCCTCACCGACGAACAGCGCGCCACCGCCAAGAAAGCCTACTACGAGTTGATCCGCACGGCAGGTTTCCCCGCCAAGCCCGACGGCTCACCGATGAAATATCGCACCGCGGTCAAGCTCGGCCATATCTTCTCCGAGTCCAAGAACAAGGTGCGCGCCAAGGAGTTCGTGGCGTTCATGTTGCAAGACGAAAATCTTCAGCCTTACGTCGAGGGTGCCCTTGGCCGTTGGTTCCCGGTCAAGACCGAAGCCCAGAAATCGGCGTTCTGGGATGGCGACGTACATCGCAAGTCTGTGCGCGACCAGTTTGCTAATGGCACCGTCACGTTCGAGTTCACCAAGAACTACAAGTTCACCATCGTGAACAACGAGAACGTCTGGGCCAAAGCGATGAACCGCGTCGTCAACGAGAAAGTCGCCGTCGACAAGGCCGTCGACGAAATGATTGCCCGCATCAAAGAAATCGCCGGCTGATCCGGTTTCCCTTCTCCCGATCGCCCTTTGCGATCGGGAGAAGGTGCCGGAACGGCGGATGAGCGGCAGCGCAGTCCGGTGGGATTTACATGAACCGCTTGGCGCCCCAGCCACCGGCGCACGCGCCGAACTCCCCCCGCAACACCGGTGCCCTCGGCTTACCCTCTGGCAGCATCCGCGCGATCCTTACGCTCATGACGGTCGGTTTCATCACCTTGCAGACGGCGCGTGGCGAGCGGGTCGGCCTGCTATGGTTTGAAAGCCTCATGATCGTTCTCGCGCACTATTTCGCGTCCCGGCGTCTGGTGCAGATGCCGCGACACTTGCGCGAACGCCTGATCGCCGAGGGGGTGTTGGAGGCCGAGCCAAATCCACTCTACCTGCCACGCCATTCGCTACGGCTCATCATCATCGCAGCCTTCGCAACGCTGGCGGCGTACCTGTTTTCCAAGGGGCGGCTACTCGATCCTGTCGCCGTTCCGATCTTCATCGCGGTCGGCTCGTACTTTCTCGGTATCGCGTTTCATGCCTTCATGTCGTGGCGCCGTCAGGGGCAACCGAAGGCCATCGCCACCCGCTTCGACGACATTCGCGCCGTCTTCACGCTGGTGGCTATGGCGCTGGTCATCGTGTTGCAACTGAGCGGCTGGCAATCGCTGGTGCCACATGGCGAAAAACTTGAAGCCCTGCCGCTGGCGCTCATGCTGTTTTATTTCGGCTCGCGATGACTGAAATACCGCAATCGGTTTTCCTGATTAGAAAGTTTCCCCGCTTGGAAACATTACCGCACAAGCTGTGTTCGGCCTCTCTACTTTTACGAAAACCTCAGCTAGCATAGACCTCTAGCTTGCCCTGCGAGTGCTCCCCATGGCCGTCACGACAGTCGCGCATCACACCACCGCAGCCGCCGACACCAACACCGGCGGTAGCGGTCGCACCGACGCGCAGACGTGGGGCCTCATCATGATCGTGCCCTACATTCTGATCTTTCTGTTCTTCGTACTCTATCCGGTCCTCTACGGCTTCTGGATCGCGCGTAAACCGGAAAGCTACGTCAAGCTGGCGTCTGATCCGATCTTCTGGGGCACCATCCGCAACACGATCATTTTCGTCGTCGTCGCGATCAACATCAAAATGCTGATCGCACTTGTCTTGTCGGGGTTCTTCACCGCCGAGCGCTGGTGGGTCAAGGCGCTGTCGACGTTGTTCATTCTGCCGTGGGCGCTGCCGTCGATCCCGACCATCCTGTCGTGGCGTTTCATGCTCAACCCCGAGTGGGGCATCATCAATCAGCAGATCTTCCGGCTCACCGGCGAAGACGGTCCGAACTGGCTCAACGACCCGACGATAGCCCTCGGCTTCTCAATGCTCGTCCATGTCTGGAAATCGCTGCCGTTCTGGACGTTGATCCTGCTCTCCGGTCGTCTCGCGATCTCGAAGGATCTCTATGAAGCCGCGTCCGTGGACGGTGCGAAGAGCTGGCACCTGTTCCGCCACATCACCTGGCCGTCGATGCAGCAGCTTTATTTCACGTGCCTGATCCTCTCGATGATCTGGACCTTGGGTGACTTCAACAGCGTGTATCTCTTGACCGGTGGTGGCCCAGCCGATCTCACGCACGTTCTGGCGACGTTGGGCGTGCGGTATCTGCGCTACGATCAGATCGAGCAGTCCATGGCTGCAATAGTTGTCGCGCTCCCGCTCGTGCTTCCGTTGGTCTACATTCTCATGCGCCGCCTCGGCAGCAACTCCGGTAACAAACCCTAAGGTCGGCTCGAGCCCGAGCGCGCGCCGACAATCGATCCGACGCCATAATTCTTTGGAACTCCGCCGATGAAAATGCCTTCACTTCGCGACGTCGGCACCGAGGCCAAGCTGCTGCTGATCGGCATCCCGGTATTTCTCTGGAGTGTGATCCCCGTCTATCACATGGTGCTGTTCGCCATTTCTCCGAAAGACTCGGCGTTTCAGGGCCACCTCTTTCCCGAGCACCCGACGACCCGCAATTTCATGACGGTGTTCAAGCAGCAGCATCACTATCTCGATCATTTCTGGGAGCAGATGCTGAACTCCACGATCATCGCGGTCTCGACAGGTGTGCTGACGCTGCTCGTCGCCACCTTCGCCGCATTCGCGATCAGCCGCCTCAAAGTCAAGGGCGGCAGCACCGTCATGAACCTGGCGCTGTTCACATACTTCATTCCGGCCGCTTTCCTGGCGGTCCCCATGTATCGCACCATGGGTCTCTACGGCTTGCTCAATCATCAGATCGCCCTCATCCTCGCCATGGTCACGCTGGCGTCGCCCTATGCGATCTGGGTGTTCAAGCAGGCCTCCGACAAACTGCCGGTCGAGTTGGACGAAGCCGCCTATATCGACGGCGCATCGCCGCTGCAGTTGTTCCGCCTCGTCTATGTCCCGCTAATGCTGCCGTCGCTGGTGGCCGTCGGCATCTACGCACTGTTGCTGGCGTGGAACGAATATCTTTACGCGTTCCTGCTGCTGTCGAAGGATAGCGACGTCACGCTCGGCGTCGGCCTCGGCAACTTCCTTTCGGCAGACGATAGTCCCTGGGAACTGCTGATGGCGACCGGCCTCGTCTATGCGCTGCCGCCCGCTGCGATCTATTACACATTCCGCAAGTATATGGTCAGCGGCCTGACCGCCGGCGCGACCAAGGGCTAGCGTTCTTCGCGAAACGAGGGGCCAGGTTTTCGATGATGCAGTCCGCAGACGTTCAGCGCGCCGCTGGCCTCTTGTGGGAGTCCTGGCAGCAGGGCCGGGCCATCGATGCCCTGCCCGCACAATGTCGGCCGGCAACCCGTGCCGACGGCTATGCCGTCCAGGCTGAGTTCGATCGCCTGTCCAGCAGTAAACGTGTCGGCTGGAAGATCGCCGCGACCAGTTTGGCCGGCCAAAAGCACATCGGCGTCGACGGACCGCTGCTGGGTCGCATATTCGCGGCCCGATGCCATGCGCCCGGCACCGTCATTCCCGTCGTTGCCAACCGGATGCGCGTCGCCGAACCGGAATTCGCGTTCCGCTTCGGCCGCACGCTCGAGCCCCGCGCAAGGCCCTACTTGGTCGACGACGTGATGGCGGCCGTCGACAGCCTGCACTTGGCGCTGGAGCTGCCCGACAGCCGCTTCCTCGATTTCGCTGGCGTCGGCGGTCCATCGTTGATCGCCGATAACGCTTGCGCGCACGAGTTGATATTGGGGCGACCTGTCGACGCTGATTGGCGCTCGCTGGACCTGTCACGGCATCCCGTGAGGGGCATTGTGCAGACCCGCTACGACCGCCGGGGTTCAGGTGGAAATGTGCTGGGAGATCCACGCGTTGCCCTCACCTGGAGTGTCAACGAACTGAGCACACTTGGCATCGCGCTGAAGGCCGGAGAGTTCGTCACCACCGGCACCACAGTGACGCCGCTGGAAATCGAGCCGTCGGATCGCGTCACCGGCGACTTCGGCTCACTCGGTACGATCGAACTGTCACTCGGCAAAGGTTAGCGGCGGCAGCCATCACTCGTCGTTCCGCACGGCATGCGTCCGGTTCCCCTGCGGATCAAAATGTGTCGCGACCCTTCCTGTCCTCAGCCACTTTCTCGGCGCGTGTCGACGGCGCTAGCCCCGCCGATGCGATGACCATTTTGCAACGTGTGTTGAGTTGCGAGAATTTTTGTTCGACGCAGGCGCGCACCTTCGAAAGAGTCGGGCTCTCCCCGACGCAGAGACGGCGCACGTCCCCCTCGCAGGCCGAGCGCATGGCAGGCGTCACTTCCGGCGGCAATTGGAACTCTTCCGCAGAAACGAGCGCACTCGCTGTCGACATTCCAAACGCTATGATAATGCCCCG
>JANYHG010000267.1 GCA_025359165.1 Hyphomicrobiaceae bacterium | reverse complement strand
GCCACTCGGCACGACTTGCTGCGCGCCTTATGGCACTGTTTGTCTCGCATTCGGACAAGCCTAGATCTGCGGTAACGCGGCGGTTGTTTTGTAGGACGTAGCCCGGTGCATACCGCTGCCGCCTGTGTTGGTATCGGCGGTTAGGTGGATGTGGCCACGGCCAGGCGCAGACCCAATGCAACTATTGATCACGCTGGCCGATGCAATGCGGTTGATGCGCAGGTTTTCAGCAATGATGGGCAACAGTCTAGTTTGCGGTTCGATGGCCAGCACGCGTCCCGCCCCGATCATGGTCATATAGCCCTCGTTGGCGCCAACGTCGACGAATGTCGCGCCCGCATGCAGGTGAGCTTGCAGCGTCGCAATCATCTCCGGCTCGTAAATTCCGAATTGTGTTATCTGCACCCCAAACACCACACCGGATCGACGGCAAATGTTCCGTGCGCCGTTGCCACCTGCACGCGGCGCACTCCGACCGCGCGCTTGATCATCGACGCTAGAGTCGCGGGCCTCACCCGCATCAGTGCCGCCTGTGTCACTCGCTGCCCTGTCGTCAATGGATTGATGTGCATCTGCTGTCCCTTTGGTGGCGATTGCCCCACTTAGCCGCGTCGCGTGCGCCCGCGCAACTGGTTGGACTTTTGATGGAAAGCAGTTTTAGTTTGTGGCGATAGACAAAGATGGCAAAACCATTTGGTCAAACGACCCTGACACACTAGCAGAGACGGATAATCCAAATTTTATTGTCCTGGCTTCACGACCCGACGGAACCAGGATTGCTTTTAATTTTGATGGAAGGCCACTTTTCATTCTAAAGATCCAATTTATTATTATAGGCTTTATAAGGTCGGTGACATGCAGGCTCATCGTGTGGCTGGTAGTCAAGTCAACTGCTTGCGGTGCCCATGGCCAAGCGCTCTTTCGGTCTTTGGCACGAAAGGGTATGAGGATCTCACACCCTTGGAGCCGTAAACCGCAATGGCCGAACCTGTAACATCCGAAGACGTCTACGACTACATCATCGTGGGGGCAGGAACTGCCGGTTGTCTGTTGGCCAATCGTTTGTCGGTGGATCCGGCGGCGCGCGTCCTGCTGCTGGAAGCAGGCGGTAAGGACAACTACCATTGGATCCATATACCGGTGGGGTATCTCTACCTGATGGGTAACCCGCGCACCGATTGGGGTTACAGCACTGCCGCCGAACCGGGGCTGAATGGTCGCTCGCTCGCGTACCCGCGAGGCCGCGTACTCGGTGGCTGCTCCTCCATCAATGGCATGATCTACATGCGAGGGCAGGCTCGCGATTATGATGTGTGGCGGCAACTTGGAAATCCCGGCTGGTCCTGGGAAGATTGTCTCCCATACTTCCTCAAGCATCAGGATCAGATGGCGATGGAGCCATCGGCGTTCGAGGGGATGCATGGCCGTGGCGGAGAATGGCGGATCGAGAAGCCCCGTGTGTCATGGGAAATCCTCGATGCATTCCGCGAGGCGGCGGCTGAAGCTGGCATTCCGAAAAGCGACGACTTCAACGCCGGCGACAATGAAGGTTGCGGCTATTTTCAAGTCAATCAGCGTTCGGGCGTTCGATGGAATACCGCCAAGGGATTTTTGCGGCCCATCCAACATCGTAGCAATCTGACCGTCACGACGCACGCGCAAGTCCGTTGGATGACGTTGCAAGGCCGGCGCGTGACGGGCGTTACATTTTTCAGCGGTGGACAGCAGGTGACGGCGCGCGCCCGGCGCGAAGTCGTGCTGGCGGCAGGCAGCATCGGTACGCCGCAGATCATGCAGCTTTCGGGAATTGGGCCAGGGCAGGTTCTGCAACGCGCGGGGATCACCGTCGTTCACGAGCTGGCCGGGGTTGGCGAAAATCTGCAAGATCACCTGCAAGTGCGATGCGCCTTCAAGGTGCAGGGTGTCAGAACGATGAATGAGCGCTACCAGAGTCTGGTGCAACGCGCCGGCTTCGCATTGCAATATGCAGCGACGCGGCGCGGGCCGATGACCATGGCGCCCTCGCAGTTGGGGGCTTTTACGCGCTCCGATCCCAGCCGGGAGACACCCAACCTGCAATATCACGTGCAGCCGCTGACGTTGCCGAAGTTCGGCGAACCGCTCGACCCGTTTCCGGCCTTCACCGCCAGCGTCTGTAATTTGCGACCGAGCAGTCGCGGCTGGGTTCGCGTGCTGTCCCCCGACCCTGCAGCGCATCCGGAAATACGGCCTAATTACCTCGCGACCGAGGACGATCGTCAGGTGGCGGCCGACGCGGTGCGTCTCACGCGGCGCATTGCCGGGATGCCGGCATTGGCGAAATATCGTCCGGAGGAATTCCGGCCTGGCCCGGAGATCGCAACCGACGCCGAACTCGCTCGCGCCGCCGGAGATATCTCTACGACGATCTTCCACCCTGTCGGCACGTGCAAGATGGGCACCGACGATCGGGCTGTCGTCGACCCGCGGCTGAAGGTGCACGGGTTGGAGGGTCTGCGCATTGCCGACGCTTCGATCATGCCAAACATCACCAGTGGCAACACCAATTCGCCGACATTGATGATCGCCGAAAAAGCGGCTGCGATGATGTTGGAGGACGCCCACCATTAGCTGGTGGTGCGTGCCAGGCGGAGCTCAGCTCAATAAATGGGCATTACACGGTATCGGCGGCTTCACTTCTGCTGCAATCGCCGTTGCAACCCGCCTCAGGCTAGTCCATATTTTGAGCTTGATACCCATGCGCATGGGTGCCAAGCATGTCGAGCATGACTAAGCGTAAGCCTCATCATCGGGCGGGACGCCTGCAACAGGAGACTTCATGGCGGAAACCTCCGCGGTCCAGGGCGCTAACATTGCTCGGGCCAACGCCGAGGCGGCACCGGTTATAACCATGACCGCCGTCAATAAATGGTACGGCGAGTTCCACGTGCTCAAGAACATAAACCTGAGCGTCGCGCCCGGCGAGCGGATCGTAATTTGCGGACCGTCAGGGTCCGGTAAGTCGACGCTGATCCGTTGCCTCAATAGGCTAGAAGAGCATCAGTCCGGCACAATTGTCGTCAACGGCACCGAGTTGACCAGCGACATTCGCCAAGTCGACGCCATCCGCGCAGATGTCGGCATGGTGTTCCAGTCGTTCAACTTGTTCCCGCATCTCTCGATCCTCGATAATCTGTGTCTGGGTCCGGTGTGGGTCAAGAAGATGCCGCGCGCCGAAGCCGAGAAAACAGCGATGATGTACCTGGAGCGCGTGCGCATCCCGGAACAGGCACACAAATTCCCGGGGCAGCTCTCGGGTGGACAGCAGCAACGTGTGGCGATCGCGCGGGCCCTCTGTATGAGCCCGAAGATCATGTTGTTCGACGAGCCAACCTCGGCGCTCGATCCCGAAATGGTCAAGGAAGTACTCGATGTCATGATCGGACTGGCGCGCGGGGGCATGACCATGCTCTGCGTGACGCACGAGATGGGGTTTGCCAAGTCGGTGGCAGACCGGGTCATGTTCATGGATCGCGGCGAAATCGTCGAGCAGGCACCGCCGTCCGAGTTCTTCACCAATCCGAAGAGCGAACGGACGCGGGCGTTCCTCTCGCAGATTTTGGACAATTGAGTGACTTGGAATTGGCACCGATGCGAACTGCGGGCCATTTATGATCTTCAATCAGCAGGCTCAGTGGCGCTAGCTTCGGGCGGCGGATTGGTGATGAGGTGTAGGTGGGTGGCGCGTCACTGGCAGCGGTCACCTTCGCTGAACGAACGTTGGATTTAGGGAGTGATCAAATGAAGCACACAATGAAACTGGGCCTTGCAGCGGCACTGGCGATCGCCGGCGCGACTGCGACGGCGTCCGCGCAGGCACCGAAAACGCTGGATACCGTCAAACAGCGCGGCTCGCTCAACTGTGGCGTCGGCACGGGGCTTGCTGGCTTCGGGCAGCCGGACGACAAAGGCGCGTGGACAGGTCTGGACGTCGATTTCTGCCGCGCGATCGCGGCTGCGGTCTTCAATGATCCGCAGAAAGTAACGTTCAAGCCGCTCAGCGCCAAAGAGCGTTTCACGGCGCTTCAATCCGGCGAAATCGATGTGCTGGCGCGTAACTCGACCTGGACCATCAGCCGCGACAGTTCACTCGGTCTCGCGTTCGTCGCGACCAATTATTACGACGGTCAAGGCTTCATGGTGAAGAAGTCGCTGAACGTCAAAAGCGCCAAGGAACTGAAAGGCGCATCGGTCTGTGTTCAGACTGGTACGACGACCGAACTCAATCTCGCCGACTTTTTCCGTAGCAACAAGCTGGACTACAAGCCTGTCGTGTTCGAGAAGAACGATGAAGTGGTCGCCGCCTACGATGCCAATCGTTGCGACGCGTTCACGACGGACGCTTCGGGGCTTTATGCCGAACGGCTGCGCATGAAGAATCCGGACGAGAATATCGTGTTGCCGGAAATCATTTCCAAAGAGCCGCTGGCACCGGCTGTTCGTCAAGGCGACAGCCAGTGGTTCACGATCGTGCGTTGGGTTCACTTTGCGATGCTGAATGCCGAGGAACTCGGGGTGACGCAGAAGAACGTCGACGAGATGCTGGCCTCTGCCAACCCCGATGTGAAGCGCATGCTCGGCAAGGAAGGCGAATTCGGTAAAGGCATCGGCCTCGAGAACGATTGGGTTGTTCGAATCGTGAAGGCGGTCGGCAACTACGGCGAAAGCTACGAGCGCAACGTCGGTTCGGGTTCGCGCCTGAAAATCGACCGGGGGCTGAACAAGCAGTGGAGCCAGGGTGGTCTTCAGTACGCCCCGCCAATCCGCTAACGACGTCGGGGCCGGGTGAAAACTCGGCCCTTGATTGTGTGTGCCGGCTGCGGACAGCAACGGTTGCGTAGTCGGAAAATAGAATGCGGGCGCATCGGCCATGACCATCGCAACAGATCACCGCTCGACGCCGGAGCCAGCAGGCGGAACTGCGCGACCCTCGATCGCGAGTTATATCTATCAGCGCGAGACGCGAGAGATCATTTTTCAGGTTGTGCTCGTCGTTGCGATCGTCGCCTTTTTCTACATGATCATTTCAAATGCGGCGGCAAATCTTCGGGCTCGCAACATCGCATCAGGGTTCGGTTTCCTCAAAAACGTTGCTGGGTTCGATATCTCGCAAACCTGGATCGAATATTCGAACGTCGCAAGTTACGGTCGCGCCTTCATGGTAGGGCTGTGGAACACCGTCATTCTGTCGGCGATCGGTATCGTGGCGACCACGATCCTGGGGTTCACCATCGGTATCGCACGCCTGTCGTCGAACTGGCTGATCGCGAAGCTGGCGGCAGTCTACGTCGAAATCGTCCGCAACTGCCCGCTGCTGCTACAGATGTTCCTCTGGTATTTCGCGGTGCTGAAACAACTGCCGGAGCCGTTGTCGCGGGTCGACGGCGTCGTGAAATCGACGAGCTATGCACTGCCAGGAGGCGCGCTCCTCAACACGCGTGGCTTATTCGTGCCGAAACCGGAATGGTTGCCGGGAGCCGGGTACGTTTTACTCGCGCTGATCGCGGCGATCGTCGGCGTCATCGTGTTGGCGCGCTGGGCCAAGGCGCGTCAATTGGCGACCGGTCAACCTTTTCCGGTGATGTGGACGGCGTTGGCTCTCGTCGTGGGCTTGCCACTGATCGTTTACTTGCTGCTCGGGCGGCCGCTACAATTCGAGTATCCAGTTCTCGGCCGGTTCAACCTCAGCGGCGGCATGGTGATGTTGCCTGAATTCGTCGCCGTGCTTCTCGGTCTCGTGTTCTATACCGCGTCCTATATCGCAGAAATCGTGCGCGCCGGGATCGTGGGCGTATCGAAAGGCCAGAAAGAAGCGGCGATGGCCATGGGGCTCTCCAAAGGCCAGACGCTCCGTCTCGTCGTGGTGCCTCAGGCCATGCGCATCATCATTCCGCCGCTGACGAGCAACTATCTCAACTTGACGAAGAATTCCTCGCTCGGCGGCGCCATCGGTTATCCCGACATGACCCAAGTGGCCGGCACGATCAACAATCAGACCGGGCAGGCCATCGAATCGATTCTGATGCTGATGGCGGTCTATCTGACGATCTCGCTTCTGACGTCAGGGTTCATGAACTGGTTCAACAAGCGCATGGCGCTGGTCGAGAGATAGAGGCCGCCATGGTCGACGTTACATTGGCGCCAACAATGCGCCGTCCCGAAAAAATCTATTCGGCGAAGGCGACGACCGACACGCGCCTGCTCGTGCTCGCGCCCGTCGCCATGGTTTTGACCGAACTCGTCCTCGGCTGGCTGCGCGGCGCATATCTGACGCCCGGCGCGACAACCGATGGCGCGGTGCGCAGCATGTTCAGCTATGACGCCACGTCGCTGATCACGTTGGGTACGGTTCTAGCGTTCTTCGTGGGGCACCTGGCACCGGTCAACTGGCTGCGGGACAACCTTTTCTCCAGCGTCGGCAATGCGGTGATGACGCTCTTTGGGCTCATCCTGATCTACGGCATGCTCTCCGGTCTTTTTGGATTTTCCGTGTCTCATGCGACATGGACCGGTGACAATGGAGAGGCCTGCCGGCCCAACTCGGGTGCCTGCTGGCCGATGGTGCATGCGAAATTCGCCCAATTCATGTACGGGCGTTATCCCGATGGGGAGCGTTGGCGTGTCAACCTGACGTACTTTTTGGCGGCTATCGGCCTTGTGCCGTTGATGATCCCGCGCGTGCCGTACAAGCTGCAGAACGCGATTTTCGTATTCGGCGTGTTTCCCATCATCGCGTTCTTTCTGCTCGTGGGGGGCGTGCCGGGCCTGCCGCATGTTGCGACGGAATACTGGGGTGGCTTGCTGGTCACGCTCGTGGTCGCAAGCGTCGGTATCACGGCGTCGTTTCCGCTGGGCATCATGCTGGCATTGGGTCGGCGTTCTCGAATGCCGCTGGTGCGTTGGGCGTCGGTCACGTTCATTGAGTTCGTGCGCGGCGTGCCGTTGATCACCGTGCTGTTCATGGCGTCGGTGATGCTACCGCTGTTTTTGCCGCCGGGCTGGAACATCGACAAGCTATTGCGAGCGCTGGTGGGCGTCGCGCTTTTTGCTGCTGCTTATATGGCGGAAACCATCCGTGGCGGTCTGCAGGCAATCCCGCGCGGCCAGTTCGAGGCGGCAGACGCGATCGGCCTCAACTACCGGCAGAAGATGAGCATGATCGTGCTGCCGCAAGCGCTGAAGCTGGTCATTCCGGGGATCGTCAACACGTTCATTGGTCTGTTCAAGGATACCAGCCTGGTTTTGATCATCGGTCTGTTCGATCTGCTCGGGATCGTGCAGCAGAACAACACCGATCAAAAATGGCTGGCGCCGACCAATGCGATGACCGGCTACCTGTTTGCAGGTTTCATCTTCTGGATTTTTTGCTTCGGCATGTCGCGCTATTCGGCGTTCGTGGAGCGAAACCTGTCCAGCAACGAGAAGCGGTAGGTCAATGGCGTCGGTGTCGGGCGTTCTGCCACCAGCAACGATCTTGTTCGATCTGCACGGGCGCAACTTGGTACTGCGGCCTCCCAAAGCCGGTGACATCGGCCATGTGGTGTCGCGGCATGGCGCGCTTTATGCAGCCGAGTACGGTTGGGACTGGTCGTTCGAGGCTCTGGTGGCGCAGGTCGCTTCTGAATTCGTGCTGAAATATAACGCGGCGCGTGAGCGTTGCTGGCTTGCGGAAATGGACGGTCGCATTGTCGGGTCCACGTTCGTGGTCGAGAAATCGGCTGCAACGGCGAAATTGCGGCTCGTTTACGTCGAACCTGTTGCGCGCGGTCTCGGCATCAGCCGTCGCATGCTGGACGCGGCGCTGGCGTTTGCAGTCGCTGCGGAATACCGCGAGATGATGCTCTGGACCAATCGCAACTTGACGGCCGCGCGGGGGCTCTACGCATCGGCTGGATTCAAGTTGACGCAGGAAGAGCCCTATCGCGGCTTCGGCCATGATCTCGTCGGGGAAACGTGGATGCGACCGCTGCCGTAGTTCACGGATTCACGGCGGGGTCGAGCAAGCGGTGCATGTGTACGATGAAGTAGCGCATGTGGGCGTTGTCGACGGTGCGCTGGGCTGCAGCCTTCCATGCCTTGTGCGCTTCGGCGTAGTTTGGAAAAATGCCGACGACGTCGAGTTTTGCGACGTCAGAAAATTCGACACCGGCCAAGCCCTGCAGTTCGCCGCCGAAAACCAGGTGCAGCAGTTGTTTCGATGTTCGTTCGGTGCTCGTATCGCTCATCTCGGTGTCCCAGTTCAGGAGGGCGGCGACGGGTGCACATAGGCACGACGCAGCGCTGCGGTTCGTCGATTGTTTACTGGTTCGACGAGGTGGCAGGAAGTGGTTTTGTGGCCATGTTAGCCTAAGGTCGTCAAAGCGAACGGCTCGGGGGTCATAGTTTTCCGACCGCCTGCACGAGCACGAGGTCGACGACGAGCCCGACGAAAAAGAGCCAGCCGACACTGCGGTTCGACTTGAATCGATCCAGACAATTGGCGGGGTTGTTGATGTCGAGTGTGGCGATTTGCCAGAGCATCTGCAGCGCGACCAAAAAGAGTGCGGCAAACACCGGCCAGCTTGTGCCAGCCGCCAGCGCCGCAAGAGACCATAAAGCAACCGCCGCCGCGTAAAGGCAGCTGAGCCAGACGCCGGTGTCGTTACCGAACCGCAAAGCTGTGGACCGCAGGCCGATCACGGCGTCGTCGCGACTATCCTGGTGGGCATAGATCGTATCGTATCCGACCGTCCACGCGATACAGCCGGTATACAGCAGCACAGCCGGCACGCCGAGACCTCCGGTCGCTGCAGCAAAACCGACCAGCGCCCCCCACTTGAAGGTCAGGCCCAGCACGAGTTGCGCCCAATTGGTCACGCGCTTGGCGAACGGATAGAAAGCAACGAGCAGCAAAGAGGCTATTGCCAGCCCAATCGTGAAGCGGTTGAACTGGATCAGCACCAACAGGCCGACGAGTGACAGCATGGAGGCAAAAATCAATGCCTGTAGCGGCGTGACTTGGCCGGAGGGAATAGGGCGGGAGCGCGTGCGCTCGACCTTTGCGTCGAAGTCGCGGTCGATGAAGTCGTTATAGGCGCAGCCGGCACCACGCATCACGAAGGCGCCGATCAGAAAGAGCAGCAGGTGCGTGGGATTTGGGTAGGCGCGACCGAGGCTGACTTCGCCCAATGTCTGTCCCCACCAACAGGGAAACAGCAGTAGCCACGCTCCGGTCGGGCGGTCGAAGCGTGCAAGATGGCCGAAGGGCCGCAATATTGCGGGGGTAACGCGATCGAACCAGTTGTCGGCAGCCGCATCGAACACCCGCGCCGACGGGTGATTGTCGCGCACGGGCGGTACCAGGGTTGGCGGTGGCCGGGTGGCTGGGTCGTTCGAAGGTGGCGTTTGGTCGAGCATTGTTGCGGTGCCGACATGTCGTGGAAAGTCGCGGGAGAGTTCGGTGTGAGCGTTGCCTGGAACACCGCCCGATATTTCACAGGGAAGATGGTTCGTTCCATACACCGGCAAGCCACGTCGCGCCACGGCTGAGGTGAGATCTTCCTGGATCAGACACACCGGGCCGAGGATATGTGCGACGCGATCATGCGGCCTGACGCTGCCGCAGACTTTCGCCACGATAGCTTAGCGCTTCGGCGATATGGAAACGCGCGATGGTTTCGATGCCATCAAGATCGGCCAACGTGCGGGCGACGCGCAGCACACGATGGAAGCCGCGCGCCGACAAGCCCAACGTCTCGGCGGCACTGCGCAACAGGGCCATGCCGTCCGCTTCGGGCGTTGCGATCTGCTCGAGAATTAGACCGGACGCATGCGCGTTGACACGGATACCTTGCACGCCGAGCGCCTTGAAGCGTGCGTCCTGCCGTTGCCGCGCCGCCGTCACGCGGGCGCGGACTTCGGCACTGCCTTCATGTGCAGACGGCAACGACAGGTCGGCGGCGGACACGGCGGGGACTTCGATATTGAGGTCGATGCGATCGAGAAACGGTCCCGATAGTCGGGCCTGGTAGTCGGTGGCGCAGCGTGGTCCACGTTTACAGGCGGAACCCGGAGCCGAACCGCCGCATTTGCAGGGGTTCATGGCTGCGATGAGCTGAAACCGGCACGGATAGGCGATGCGATGATTGGCGCGTGCGATGACCGTCTCGCCGGATTCGAGCGGTTGGCGCAGCGCATCGAGTGCGTTCGGCGCAAACTCGGGCAGTTCATCGAGAAACAATACGCCAAGGTGGGCCAGCGAGATTTCGCCGGGGCGCGGCTTCGATCCGCCGCCGACAAGTGCCGCCATGCTCGCCGAGTGATGCGGCGAGCGAAACGGACGCTCGGTTGCCAAGCGGCCGCCGATCAACTCGCCGGCCAACGATTGGACCATCGAGACGCCGAGCATCTCTTCGGTGGTGAGCGGCGGCAGTATCGAGGGCAGTCGTTGGGCCAACATCGTTTTACCCGAACCTGGTGGCCCCACCATGAGGAGGTTGTGACCGCCGGCAGCAGCAATTTCCAGTGCGCGTTTTGCGGCTTCCTGCCCCTTGATGTCACGAAGATCGAGGGCTTGCGGATTGCGACGCTCGAGATTTGGAACCGGTCGCGGAAGAGTTTGCAGGCCTTTGAAGTGGTTCATCAACGCCAGTAGATGCGGCGGCGCGAGTACGCGCATGTCTTCGCCCGCCCACGCTGCCTCGCTGCCGTTGGCGGCCGGACAAATCAGCCCCTTGCCGAGCATGTTGGCACCGATCGCCGCCGGCAGTACACCGGGAACGCTGCGGATGGCGCCGTCGAGCGCCAACTCGCCGACGGCTGCATATTCGGCGATCGTGTCGGTCGAAAGTGCGCCCATGGCCGCCATCAGCGCCAAAGCGATGGCAAGATCGAAATGACTGCCTTCCTTCGGCAGGTCTGCGGGTGAAAGGTTGACGGTAATGTGCTTCGACGGCAGACCGAGGCCCATGGCGTGAAGCGCGTTGCGCACGCGCTCGCGGCTTTCGGCGACAGCTTTGTCGGGCAGGCCGACGATTGCAAAGTGAAATTGGCCACCGGAAATACGGACTTGAACATCGACCGGGCGGGCCTCGATGCCGACGAATGCCAATGTTGAGATCTGGCCGTACATCAGTGCCCCTGTCCTAAAGCCTGTCGAGAGCATAGGCGGTACACTGGCGGTGTCAAGAACAATGAGTGAACATAAAACGCAAACAGCGGGCGGTGTCATGACCAAAGGTCAAACGCCGTCCCGCCGCTGGTCGCATCATGGTACGCAAAACTGAGGCCACGAAGCGTAGGACCTACATTAGACACAATCGATGAAAAATGCGCAAAGATTCGCGGTGGTCGGCGCTCACAATTCTGTTTCAGGCTTCTGCGGACGAAGAAGCTGCCCGACGATCGGAACGGTCAGGCGATGTGGCAACACACGCAATGCTGCGGCGCACAGCATCTCCAGCAATCCCGGCACCAGCACGCGGACGCCCAGTTTGAAACCGACACGCGTCCGCAGCGCAACGTGCGCAGGGCTCATGGCAGGCATCAGGCGTCGATAGAAGGCTGAAGTCGCGTAAATTTTGTCGTGAAATCCTGTTTCGACGACGCCAGGGGCAACGGCCATTACGTGCACGCCGTATCCCGACGTTTCGGATGCAAGGGCCTCGCTCAGGGACAACACGTAGGCCTTACTGGCGTAGTAGGCGGCTTGGTTCGGTCCGGGAATGAAGCCGCCAAGCGAGGCGACGTTGATGATGCCGCCGCGGCCGCGGATCAATTGGCCGGGCAAAACATGGCGACATAGGCGTGTGAGGGCGACGATATCAAGGGCGAGCAGGTCGTCGATGGCGGTTGGCTGATGCGATACAAAATGCCCGGCAAGGCCGATACCGGCATTGTTGATGAGAATATCGGCGTAAAAGCCGTTGGTTGCCAAAGTGGCGTCGAGCTGGGTCAGGATATCAGGATGGGTGAGGTCGGCAGCAAGCGTTGCGATATGCGCCGATGGCGTCGTGCGGACGATCGAAGCCACCGCTGCGTCCAGGCCGCTCTGATTGCGGGCGACAAGCACGAGTGCGCTGGCTGCGCGCGCGTAGGAGTGTGCCAACGCCAGCCCAATACCCTCTGACGCGCCGGTTATGACGACCGCAGGTTTCAGTCCTGCAAAGGCCGTCAGTGCTGCGGGATCGGGGCGCCAATAACGGCGACGCCACCGCTGCGGAAGGACGAAATCAAGACCTGGCATGGAGTTGCTCATGTGTACGGATGCTCGATGTCCAGATGATCATTCAATTCCTTCGATTTCGGTAGATCATTCCAAGCCTATTCGATCGCCGCTCCGCGACGGATCGCGAATGCAGTTCATCGAACAACGCTCAAGGGCTTGCGGCAAGTCACCCTCGAAAAATGAGCACCGTGTTCCCATATCCGACCGTCACTGATCATGGTGGAGGTTTCTAATGGCGAACGTTTTGAGGCTTTTATCATTCGGCGCTGGAAAGGCAGACGAGACTGCGCGCGCCAACGCAGGAGACGACGGCGAATTGTTGGATGCCTACAGTCGTACCGTCGCCGATACGATCGAGCGGGCGTCGCCTGCGGTTGCACACATCGAAGTCGCCGGTGCGCGGGCTGGACGGGCGTCCCAGGGGAGCGGTTCGGGCGTGGTCGTGTCGCCTGACGGCTTGGTGCTGACCAACAATCACGTCGTTGAGGGTGCGACACGCATCAAGTTGATGCTGCGTGACGGTTTGCAGGTTTCGGCGCGGGTGATGGGGTACGATCCCGATACCGATCTGGCGGTTCTGCGGGCAGAGACGTCAGAGACGCTACGATCGCTAACGCTTGCGAACAGCAAGACGGTTCGTGCCGGCCATATCGCGATTGCGATCGGCAATCCGCTCGGCTTCCAATCGACGGCAACCGCCGGCATTGTCAGCGCCGTCGGCCGCAGTTTGAGAGCCAACAGCGGGCGGCTGATCGACGACGTCATTCAAACCGATGCGGCGCTGAACCCGGGCAATTCAGGTGGTGCGCTCGTCAACTCGGCCGGTCACGTCATCGGCATCAACACTGCTACGATCATGGGCGCGCAGGGCATTTGTTTCGCTGTCGCCTCGAATACCGCGCAGTATGTGCTGACGCAAATTCTTGCACAGGGTCGGGTCAGGCGCGCGCGGCTCGGTTTGGTGGGGCACCAGGTCAATCTCGATGCGCGCATCCGTCACCGCACAAATACGATGCAGTCGAGTGCGGTTCGCATACTCGAATGTGCGACCGACGGTCCGGCGGCGTCCGCCGGGCTGCGGGCTGGTGATATCGTCATAGCATTCGACGGTGTTACAATTACAGGGGTTGACGATCTCGTCCGCTATCTCGACGGCAGTCGGATCGGCCATGCAGTAGACGTCGCTTACATCCGCGATGAAAGCGTGGGAACGGCGGTCGCGTATCCAATTGAACGCGAACGCTAACAGTAATCCCTGACAGTAATCCCTGACAGTAATCGCTGACAGTAATGATGAGGCAGCATTTATTCGATGGCATGCCAAAAATCTGGTATGCCATTGAGAAAGTCTTAAACTGCTGTAGAATGCAACGCCGGTTTCGAGCTTGATGCAGATTATGGCTGAAATCAGAAAAATTTATAGGTGCATTCCGTTGCTTTTCGGAGCTTGGTATGCTTTAGTATTAGAATTCTGGTGACGCAGTCCCCTCATTCCCCCCTGAGAGCGTCACTAAGATCTGCCCGCGATCCTGTCCCCCCTGGATCGCGGGCTTTTTGCTGTCTGGATGGCATTCGATCGCCACAATCGATACGACAGTCCTGCTACTGTGACCGGAGTGAGCCGGGC
>JANYHG010000260.1 GCA_025359165.1 Hyphomicrobiaceae bacterium | reverse complement strand
CGGACACCGGACAAGGGGCGCGCCGAGGCTGGCAGCGGCATCGGCGGGGCGTCGCCGATGCGGGAGATCTCCAGCAACGACAGCTGCGCAACGGCTAGGCCTTGCGGATGGGACGCCCACTCGGACGGCGAGCGCGTCATCGACACGACGAGATTGCGCACGGCGGCGGCGGATTCGAAAGTTTCCGCGTCCCACCCCAGCAGCGCGGTCTGGACGGCATCGCGGTCGTTCTGGCACTGCAGCAGCGCTAGAATGCCATCGCGGTGATGGGCGAAGTTGGTGTGCAGGCGCACCCACCTGTCGTCGCGCGTGCGATAGAGCCCGGCGATCTTGTCCCACATCTGCGGCGGCGGTGCGGACGGATCGGCCCGCGCGACCGCAACGTAGCGCTCGCTGCGGAACTCGGCTGCGGCGTGACGGCGATCGACGGTGACTGATTGAGTGGTGCCGCTGCGACCGCGAAAAACTTCGGCTGCTGCAAGCCCTGTCGCAGCGATCGTCGCCTGCGCGACATCGTCGACCGCGAAACTCGACGGCAGCACGACGCCGCTGCCGCGCAGATCGACAGACCGCAACGCCGACGGATCACCGCCGACGTGCTGCCACAACCACTGCAGAGTTTCATTCACCTGCGACATGGCTACAAACCGCTCGGCGTGTTCTCCGTGGCCATCGGCGCATTCGCAATGACCACGGGAGCAATTGCAGGTGGGTTTACGTCGTCCGTACGGGACGGCGGAGGAAGGCGGGCACGTTGTCGGCGAACCCTACGTCTTGCTGATTACTGCGGGCGTTGTCGCCGCGCGGATTATCGGCTTGATGACGCGGTTCACGCTGACGGGACTGACGCGCGCCCGGCTGCTGGTCGCCCTGCGACTGACCGCCCTCGTCGCGACGCGGCTGTTGAGGCTCGCCGGAGGGATTGCGGCGCGGTTCACGCTTTGCTTGCCGATCCCCGTCACCACCACGCGGTCGCTCGTCGCGGCGCGCCTGACGAGGTGCCTGCGTGTCGGCAGCCGACTGTTGGGCTACGGCCGCCACGACGGGCACCGCTGCATCGGTGACCGGCACATCGGACGAGGATGGGGGGCGATCAGAGAAGGGCTGCTCGCCCGAGCCTGCTGCCGCCGTTGCGGGTCGTGGTCCGCGCCGGTCGGTGCGTGACCGCTCGCCAGCCGGACGGTCGGCACGGGGACGCCGGCCGAGACGTGGACGCTCCTGCGCGCCGGCCTCGCCGACAATCGGCTCTACGGCTTCGCTGCTCGGCGCTGCAGTTTGCACACCGGTCGATGGTGCTCGGCCTTTCTCGCCGCCACGCACGCGATCGCGTCCGCGACCGCCACGGCTGCCGCCTTCGGCACGCGTTTCGCGCGTGCTGTTGCTGCTGCTGCTTCCATTGCCACGCCCGCCACGATCGGCACCGGGACGCGCGGAGGGTGCACCGACACGCCCGCGGCCACGCTTGCGCTTGGCTCCGTCAGCCATCTCTTCGGCGGACGGCGCTTCGCCGACCCAGACCGCAGGTTCGCCTGTGATCTTCTCGATCTCGGCCAGCGCCTTAAAGTCGTCGCCCGAGACCAGCGAGGCAGAGAACCCGGATTTGCCCGCACGGCCCGTACGTCCGATGCGATGCACGTAATCGTCGGCTTGCCACGGCACATCGTAGTTGAAGACGTGGCTGACGTCGGGAATGTCGAGGCCACGCGCCGCCACGTCGGACGCCGCAAGAAACAAGATCTCGCCGTTGCGGAACTTGTCCAGCGTCGCCGTCCGGCTGGTTTGATCCATGTCGCCGTGCAGCGCGCCGGCATTGAAGCCGTGCTTGACCAGCGATTTATGCACGATTGCCACGTCGCGCTTGCGATTGCAGAAAATGATCGCGTTGCGGACGGTTTCGCCACGAATCAACTCGCGCAACGCCTCGCGCTTGGCCCAATCCTCGCCGTTCTCGCAATAGACGAAGCGCTGCGTAATGGTTGCAGCGGTGGTAGCAGGACGCGCAACTTCGATGCGCTGCGGGTCTTTCAGGAACTGATCGACCAGCCGCGTGATCTCCGGCGGCATCGTCGCCGAGAAGAACAGCGTCTGACGCTTCGGCGGCAACAGTTTACAGATTTTTTCGATATCGGGAATGAAGCCCATATCGAGCATGCGATCGGCCTCGTCGATAACGAGGATCTCGACGCCCATCAACATGATGCGACCGCGCTGGAAATGGTCGATCAGGCGTCCGGGCGTGGCGATCAGTACATCGACGCCGCGATCGAGTTTACGCACCTGCTCGTCCATCGAAACGCCGCCGATCAGCAGCGCGACGTCGAGCTTGTGATTGATGCCATATTTGATAAAGCTCTGCTCGACCTGCGCCGCCAATTCGCGTGTCGGCGCCAGGATCAACGAGCGCGGCATGCGCGCGCGGGCGCGGCCGGTTTCCAATCGCGTGATCATCGGGATGACGAAAGCCGCAGTCTTGCCGGTGCCAGTCTGGGCGATGCCCAGCACGTCGCGACCGCTCACTGCAACCGGAATGGCCTGCGCCTGAATCGGTGTCGGGGTGGTGTAGCCAGCCGCAATCACTGCGGCCAGAACTTTGGCGCTGAGGCCGAGTTCAGAGAACGTGGGCTCAGCGAACGTCGTGGTTTCCAAAAACAATCTCTCCGCTCTGCAAAGCGCGGTCTGCCTTAGGCTTCTATTCGAGCCCCGAGGAACAGACGCTGCGCACGACCAGCCACAATCGCGCGGCCGGCATCACATCGTTACAGCGCAGGGGAGTGCCAAAAGGGGCTAATCAAAAGGGCTCGGAAAACAGCGCAAAGTAAAAGCAGTCGAGCCCCTGCGCTGATGCGGCATGGCATACCATGGCCGAGTTGACAAGTGCTGACCGCCGCCAGAACACAACGTAGCGTACGCGCGGACGCCAGGGACACCGCAGATCAGAGTTGCATATCAGCAACAACTGACGCGTGCAGTGCTTTTGCAGTGTGTTACTCCTTGTGTTGCGACGCTTTAGCGCGGCTACTGGCTTCGATGGCTCGAGACACAATAGCCGCTGTCGCGAAGCCGTATTGCAGTCCGAGGGGTCTACGATGCGCAATATTTACCGTGCCGGCCGGAAGGCTGGCTTGCTGATTTCCGCTTCGGTGGTCGCGATCGCGGCAATGGGACGCGCCGAAGCCCAACAAGCCCAATTTTCACGCAATGTCGGCTTCGGCGATAGTTATGTCGATACGGGGACCATCGTTGGATTGCTCGGCCCCCCCTATACGACCTACTATCCGACGGGCCGGTTCAGTGGCGGCACCAATTTCTTCGACACGACGTCGTCGCTTCTCGGGATCTCACAGGTGAATTACGCGCTTGGCGGTGCCCGCGCTGGCACCCTCGGCATCAACGGATTTCCCAACCTCGGTTTCACCACCGAAGTCGCGGGCTTTATCGGCAGCGGTAAGACATTCACGTCGACGGACTTGCTGACGATCTCGATCGGCGGCAACGACGCGCGCGCTTATTACCAGAACGGCGGGACGCTGGGCGGAGTCGCGGCCGACGTGGCGACGACGTCGGGGCAGGCAGGAGCCGGAATCCAGGCTCTCGTCGGGGCCGGGGCTCGGACTGTGGTCTTCACGGCAGGTGATGTCAGCACATTGCCTGAGGCCGCGTTGTATGGAGCTCAAGCGCAAGTGGGCGCAGCATATAGTGCAGCCTTCAACGCGCAGATGCAGGCGAAACTGGCAGCTATCGCCGCCGGCGGAGTGAGGGTCGAGTACGTCGACATTGCGTTGGTTGGTAACGCCATTCGCGCCAATCCCGGTGCTACAGGCATCACGAATTTTGGCGCGTGTCCGCTGACATGCATCGGGAATCCGGCGCTGCAGAAGCAGTATCTGTTCTATTTCGACGGGATACATTTGACGTCGGCGGGCTTCGACGTTCTCGGCAGATACGTCGTCAACCGGTTGAACGCGCCGCTTGCATTTGCCGCACAGGGCCAGAACGGGCTATCGACGACGACCGGGTTTGCCAGCACGATGTTCGGACGCGCCGACCTGTTTTCGACGCAAGCCGCGATCGCAGGTTCGTCGGGCGCGAACGGCATGATGAGCCTCGGCGCGAACCAACGCGCTGTCACCGACGAACCCGCGAAATACAATAGCGGCCTGCAAGCCTACATTCTTGCCAAGGGCAGCACGACATCGACAGAGGCGAGCGGCGTCAACCCCGGCTACAACACGACCAGCGAGGGCGGCACGCTCGGGCTCGAATACAAATACGGTCGCAGCAGCATGATCGGGGCGGCGTTCGACTTCACGAATGCCACGGCGCGATTGGGTGCCGGAGCAGGCAAGACGACCGTCGACGCCTATCAACTGGGTGCCTATGCGTCCTACAATCCGTCGAATTTTTTCGCGCAGGGTTTGGTCAGCTACGGCACACAAACCTATAAGAACACCCGTGCTGGCGTGCTGTTGGGGGATATCACGTCCGCACCGAGCGGGACCAGCGGTGCCGCTGCCGGTAAGATCGGCTATTTGAACAACGTCGGAGGCATAAAGGTCGGTCCGATCGCCGGCTTGACGTACGCGACTTCGACGACACGCGGTTACACTGAAAGCGGCGACGCTGCCTTGGCCCTGAATGTCGGCAAGCAGACCGTCGAAGCGTTAGTCGCCAGCGCCGGTATCCAGTTGCGGTTCCCAATGAACCTCGGCGGTCACGCCTTGATGCCCTACGTGAACATCACCGCGGAAGAGGATCTCAGAGGGAATGGCCGCGCAATCCAGTATAGCGCGACGTCCGCGCCACTGATCGTCAATACCTGGAACATCGACAACAGCTCCAAGCATATCTACGGCCGGATCGCCGCGGGCGCGCAGAGCGACATCAATGCTACCACGGCGCTCAACTTGAATGTGAACACGACGTTCGGCCGAGGCGGCACCAACGGCATCGCCGCCACCGGCGGTGTCGCGTTCAAATATTGAGCGCCGTCGCCGCGCGTTCTATTGCCCAGCGCGATGGCATCTTCGGCGCGTACCGCTTATCCCGTCGACGGTCGGGACACCGTCGGCTTCCGCGTCGTGCGCGAGCTGCGATAGCTGCGGGGTTTGGTGCACTTGACGGGCGTGCCCGCGCCACGCGACATGCCGCAAATCATTCGGCACCGATTTGCATGGTGTCGATTTGCGGAGCAGTCCCATGTCGTCGCCGAAGCCGTCTTCGATGCCGTCGCCTCAGGCGATCAGTGCCACGTTGAAGCAGCCGTTCCCGACGTCGCTGCCGAAAGACAAGATCAAGATCCTGCTGCTGGAAGGCATTTCGGACACCGCCGTCAACGTGCTGAAGGGCGCCGGCTATACGAACATCGAGCGCCACACCAAGGCGTTGGAAGGCGCAGCACTGCGCAAAGCACTGGAGGGCACGCGGCTGCTCGGCATCCGCTCGCGCACCCAGATCACAGCCGAGGTGATCGATGGCATCCGCAGCCTGGTGGCGGTCGGCTGCTTTTCGGTCGGCACCAATCAGGTCGACCTCGGGGCCTGCGCCGCGATGGGTATCCCGGTGTTCAACGCGCCATTCTCGAATACGCGCTCGGTGGCCGAACTGACCATCGCGGAAATCGTCATGCTGATGCGGCGCATCTTTCCGAAGTCCGTGTCGGCCCATGACGGCGGTTGGGACAAGAGCGCGGTCGGATCCAACGAGGTGCGCGGCAAAACGCTTGGCATCATCGGCTACGGCAACATCGGCAGCCAACTGTCGACGCTCGGCGAGGCGATGGGGATGCGCGTGGTCTACTACGATCACACCGACAAGCTTCGCCACGGCAACGTCGAGCCGGTCGATACGCTGGACGAGTTGCTGAGCAAATCCGATGTCGTGACCATCCACGTACCCGAAACGCCGCAGACGCAGGGCATGATCGGCGCGGCGCAGATCGCCGCCATGAAGAAAGGCGCGATCTTCATCAACAATGCGCGCGGCAGCGTCGTCGATCTCGACGCGCTGGCGGCGGCGCTGAAGACGAAGCACGTGTCGGGTGCGGCGGTCGACGTGTTTCCCGTAGAGCCGTCGTCGAATGCCGAGAAATTCAAATCACCGCTGCAGGGCCTCGATAACGTCATCCTGACGCCGCACGTCGGCGGCTCCACCGAGGAGGCGCAGGAGCGCATCGGCCAAGAAGTGGCGCGGAAATTTGTCGAATATTCTGATGTGGGATCGACCAGCGGCGCGGTGAATTTCCCGCAGGTGCAGTTGTCGCCACGGCCGGCGGGAACGCGCTTCATCCAGGTGCAGCGCAACCTGCCCGGCGAACTCGGCCGCCTCAACGAAGTGTTCGCCCGCCGCAAGGTCAACATCGCCGCGCAGACCTATCAGACGTCGGGCGATCTCGGCTATGTCGTGCTCGACGCCGACGGTTCGGTCGCGGATGCTGAAGACGTCGTGCGCGACATCCGCGCGCTGCCGGGCACCATCAGGGCGAGAATGCTGTATCGGCGGTGAGGCGGTTCGTGGCTTGGCGGAGGCGGGCGACCCAGCTTTTTCGCTGGGAGCAAACGACGTTGGGTCGCGCGAAATGCTTGACCCCACCAGCACAACACGCGCGACACGCGGCGAACAAAGCAAGCTGGCGACGATCTACTTCGCCAGCTCGGCATCCAGCGTCGTGAACATGTAGGTCCACTTCTCGTTCTGGATCTCCACCAGGGCGATCATGTCGGCCTTGAGATCGGCGAGGCGTGCGCAGTCGGTGGCGGCGGCGTTGACGACCGCGCCCGCACCGTTGATCTTGGCCAGCAGATTGGCCGATTTTTCTTCGAAGGCGCTGATGGTGTCGTCGCGCACGAACCTTGCGCCCTCGGCCAGAAAGGCGTCGTGGCTCCACCCGCGCTTGTCCTTCAACTGCCGCAACTTGGCCTGGAAAGCCGGCCCGTTCTTCTGCGTCAGCGTCCGCAAGACCTCGCCGGCTTCGTCGACGGCGGATTCGAATTCGGTGCGGGCACAGCTAGCCGGCGCGGGCGATTGTGCGTCGGCGTGGGTCGCCGACGCCAGGACGATGGCCACGGCGGCACCGAGACAGGTCTGCCACACCGCCTTCACCTTCATTCGACGTTCCCTCACGCAGCAGTCACGCAATCGTATCGTCTAAGGCCCGGTGTCCGCACCGTGACCTCAACTAGAATGCCGGCCCGAATTTATTCGAGCGCGGGAAGCCTTTCGGCACGACCTTGCCGGCTTGAGCGCGCGCCCCCGACCATTCCTTCACCTCTGGCCATGACAAGGTGAAGGTACGGCCGGCGGTGTCGAGCCAAGTCAGCCCGTCCTTCTTGGCAAACAAGCGGACGTCCGACAATCCACCCTCGGCGAAACGCTGCAGGATAACGCCCTTGCCGCGTGTCATTTCGGGCAGGTCCTCGGCCTTGAAGACCAGCATTTTCCTGTTGTCGCCGACGCTGGCGATCATATCGCCGTCGGCAGTGACACACACGGCGGCGAGGTCGCCGTCGGCGACGGTGAGGATCTGCTTGCCCTTGCGCGTCGAGGCGATCACTTCTTCTTCCAGCACGATGAAGCCATGTCCGGAACTGGAGGCCACCAGCAGCTTGCGGCCCGGCTCGTGCGCGAACAGCTCGAGGAAATCGTGGTTCTCTTCGAGTTCGACCATCAGGCGCACGGGTTCGCCATGGCCGCGCCCGCCCGGCAACTGGCTGGCATCGAGTGTGAAGAACTTGCCGTTGGTGGCAAACAGCACGAGCTTGTCGGCGGTGGTGGCCTTCAGCGCGCGCTTCAGGCCGTCACCCTGCTTGAACTCGAGCTTCGACAGATCGTCCTGGTGGCCTTTGAGCGCACGCACCCAGCCCTTGTCGGACAGAATGATGGTGATCGGATCTTTCTCGACCATCGCGGCTTCGAGCGCTGGATCGATCTCCGGCATATCGGCGAAGGTGGTGCGACGTTTGCCGAGCGGTGTCTTCTTGGAATAGGTCTCGCGCGTGGCTTTGACTTCGCCAGAGATTTTTTCCCACTGCAGTTCGTCTGACGCGAGCAGCTGTTTGATATCGCGCTTCTCGGCGGAGAGCTTGGCGTGCTCCTTCTTGATCTCGCCCTCTTCCAGACGCGACAGCGCGCGCAGGCGGAGATTGAGAATGGCTTCTGCCTGCACATCGGTGAGTTTGAAGCGGGCCATTAGCCGCGCCTTCGGTTCTTCCTCGAAGCGGACGATGCGGATCACTTCGTCGATGTTCAGATAGGCGATGAGATAGCCGTCGAGCACTTCCAGGCGATGCTCGATCTTGCCGAGGCGGAACTTGGTGCGGCGGACCAGCACCTCCTTGCGGTGATCGAGCCACTCTTTGAGAACGTCGCGAATAGAGAGCACGTTCGGCACCTGACCGTGACTAAGCACGTTCATGTTGAGACCGAAGCGAATCTCGAGCTCCGAAATGCGGAACAGGCTCTCCATCAGCATTTCTGCGTCGACGTTCTTCGTCTTCGGTTCGAACACGAGACGCACGTCTTCGGCACTTTCGTCGCGAAGGTCGCCGACCAGCGGCAGCTTCTTCTGCTCCCAGAGGTCGGCGAGCTGCGCCACCAACTTCATTTTTTGAACCTGATAGGGAATTTCCGTCACGACGATCTGATAGCCGCCGCGCGCGAGTTCTTCTTTGTGCCAGCGCGCGCGCAGGCGAAACCCGCCGCGCCCCGTACGATAGGCTTCAAGGATCTGTTCGCGCGGTTCGACGACGACACCGCCGGTGGGAAAATCGGGGCCGGGCACGAACTCGACGATCTTCTCGACCGAGGCGTTCGGATGCTTGATCAGGTGGAGTGCCGCCGCGCAGAGTTCGTCGACGTTGTGCGGCGGAATATTCGTTGCCATACCGACGGCAATACCGGCAGATCCGTTCGCCAACAGGTTCGGGAAGGAGGCCGGCAACACGACGGGTTCGTCTTTTCGACCATCGTAGTTGGGCTTGAAATTGACCGTGTCTTCGTCGATGCCTTCGAGAATTGCGGCAGCCACTTCAGTCAGCCGTGCTTCCGTGTAGCGGTCGGCCGCCGGCCCGTCGCCGTCGATGTTACCGAAGTTACCCTGGCCGTCGATCAGCGGGTAGCGGACCATGAAGTCCTGCGCGAGCCGCGCCAGCGCGTCGTAGATCGCAAGATTACCGTGCGGGTGAAAATCGCCCATCGTATCGCCGACGATCTTGGCGCATTTGATGGTTTTGCCCTCGGGATCGAGGCGCAACTGCTGCATCGCATACAGGATCCGGCGATGCACCGGCTTCAAGCCATCGCGCACGTCGGGCAAAGCACGCGACATGATCGTCGACAGCGCATACGCCAGATAGCGCTCTTCCAGCGCGTCCTTGAGGTTGACCGGCTCGCCTTGCGGACCGCTCGGTGGGAGAATCGTCGGTGTCTTTGCCATGGCACACCGTTAACCGGGCAGCGGCCGAGCCTCAAGAGCGCGAAGGTCACAGGTTGCAGAAACAAACAGAAGAGGACGTGGGGAGTAGGGAGTAGGGAGCAGGCAGCAGGCAGGCGGTCGGGAGCAGAAGTAGCGTTAACTTAAATCTCAGCCGGTGATTGTGCTTTTCGCGATATCGCTGCACTGTTGGATCACTCCACCGATCGGGGCGGGTCTAGAACCGTCGAGATCTAAGCGGTGGATACTGCGAAACCTGTGGATAGCTCTGGGTGAGACGTAAACCCCTCGGACCCACGGCTCGACCGACGGTAGACCATGAAGAGTGGT
>JANYHG010000246.1 GCA_025359165.1 Hyphomicrobiaceae bacterium | reverse complement strand
GCGCCTATTACACCCTACACGACGTGGCTGGGGTGGGGCGTCGTCACTCAGTTTCAGCGTAGGGGTGCGCGCCACTCTGTACCTTGTCGTGGGTCCCGGCCTGCGCCGGGATGACGAAAATTATGAACTTTGAGCGGGTTGCAAAGTGCGGCGAAGCTGAACTCATTCATCATGCCGTTGGCGGCTTGTCGCGGATGCTGGTCTACACGGCCACGACGATGGGGCATGAGCCGCATGCCATCTTGCAAGAGCGGGTGGTCTGGAGGGACGCGTCCCTCCAGTGGGGATTGGGGCTTAGCCCCAATTCGCGCGGGAGCGCGAACCGTGTCCGCGAAGGGCGCCTGTCGAGAAGCCCGCACCCTCTGCATTTGACACCATCGCTTGCTGCAGGTTGACTGGGGCCAAGTCGCGTCGCGACGCCAATTTCCTTCGATCTGCTCAGGACCAAAGCTTATGCCCATCATCAATCACGTCGCAGCGCTGCATGACGAAGTCACTGGCTGGCGGCGCGATCTGCACGAGAACCCGGAGTTGCTCTACGACGTGCATCGCACCGCCGCCATGGTCACCGAGAAGCTCAAAAGTTTCGGCTGCGACGAGGTCGTGACGGGCATCGGCAAAACCGGTGTGGTCGGCGTCATCAAGGGCAAACGGCACGGCTCCAATCGGGTCATCGGCCTGCGCGCCGACATGGATGCGCTGCCGATCGAAGAAATCACGGGCTTGGCCTACGCGTCGAAGGTCAAAGGTAAGATGCACGCCTGCGGCCACGACGGGCACACCGCGATGCTGCTGGGAGCGGCCAAATATCTCGCCGAAACACGCAACTTCGACGGCACCGCGATCCTGATTTTCCAGCCCGCCGAAGAGGGCGGCGCGGGCGGCAAGGCGATGGTCGACGACGGCATGATGGACCGCTGGGGCGTGCAGGAAGTGTACGGCATGCACAACGCGCCGGGTCTGCCGGTCGGCATGTTCGCGACGCGCCCCGGCCCGCAACTGGCCTCGTCCGATCAGTTCACCATCACCATCGAGGGCAAAGGCTCGCACGCCGCCGAACCGCACAAGGGCGTCGATACACTTGTCGTAGGTGCCAACATTCTGCTGGCGCTGCAGTCGATCGTTGCGCGCAACCTCGACCCATTGAAATCAGGCGTCGTGACGGTCGGCGCATTCAACGGCGGCCACGTCTCCAACGTCATCCCGCAGACCGCCAAACTGCTCGGCACCGTGCGCACGCTCGAACCCGCCACGCGTGATTTGCTGCAGAAGCGCGTCATCGAAACCGCTGAAGGCATAGCGCTCGCCTACGGCGCGGTGGCGACGGTCCTTTACGAGCGCAACTATCCAGTCACCGTCAATCACCCGCGCGAAACCGAGTTCGCGGTGAAGGTGGCGCGCGAAATCGCCGGCCACGACAAGGTACAGCCAGACATCGTGCCGATTATGGGCGCGGAAGATTTCTCGTTCATGCTCGAAGCGCGACCGGGCAACATGATCCTGCTCGGCAACGGCAACACCGCCGCGTGCCACCATCCCGCCTACGACTTCAACGATGCCGCGATCCCGCACGGTGTCAGCTACTGGGCGCGCATCATCGAAACGGGCATGCCGGCGTGACGATCGACTTCATCGATCAACCGGAGGCGGGATCGGCACGACCGTTCAGCAGGGCAACGCGCGCCAATGGTCTGGTGTTCGTGTCGGGGCATTCGGCCCCGCATGATCCGGCGCGCGGCGTGTCGCGAGGTGCGACGGCGCAAGAGGAAGTGCGAAACGCCCTGGCGATGCTCGGCACAATTCTCGACGATGCCGGGAGCAAGTTCGCGTCGATCGTGCAAGTGACGATGCTGATCAGTGACCCCGCCGACTATGCCGCCTGCAACGAAGAATACGTCAAACACTTTCCGCACGGCTTGCCCGCGCGCCACACCGCTCGCTTTGGCGTCCCGACGGACGCACGCGTGGCATTCGCCTGCATCGCGCTGGCTTCGTGAACGCGGCACTATTGTAGGTTGGGTCAAGCACGGCGCGACCCAAAAAAATAACAATTTGCGAGTGCGAGATGTTGGGTCGCGCAGAAGCGCTTGACCCGACCTGCAAGTTTACCGCTCACCACGCCAGTTGCGCCATCGCGACATCGGGTTGGCCGACGACATCGGGAAAGAGCGCGCGCAAAGCCTCAGGCGTCAGCGGTGCGTCGAGATGGATCGCGCTCGACACGTAGACGGTGCGGAACCCGGCCGCGATGCCGCCGGGAATGTCGGTGTGGATGCCATCGCCGATCGCGACGATCTCCGCATCCGTCAACGCGTGCCCAGCGAGTTGAGCCAGCATCTTGCGCGCCGTGACATAGATCGGTGCATGCGGCTTGCCGGCGTAGTCCACGACGCCGCCGAGGTCGGCATAGAGCCCTGCGATCGCGCCGGCGCAGTAGATGATCTTGCCGCCGCGGTCGACCTTGATATCGGGATTGGCGCACAGCATCGGCACGTTACGCCGAGCCAACTCGCCGAGCAGCACGCGGTAATCGTCCGGCGTCTCGGTGGTATCGTCGTACAGTCCAGAGCAGAGCACGCGCTCGGCGAGCGCCTGATCGACCAGCGGCATGTCCAGCCCCGCGAACAGCGTCAGATCGCGCTGAGGCCCGATGTGCAGCGTCGGAATGGCCTGCCAATCCGCCAGGCGTTCGCGCGTGACATCGCCCGATGTCAGCACCGCATCGTAGGCGGTCGATGGTACGCCCAGCGCATTCAATTGCAGCACGACACCATCGGACGGACGTGGCGCGTTCGAGACGAAAATCACATGGCCGCCGCCAGCCCGAAATTTCACACACGCCTCGACTGCAGTTGGAAAGGCCGCCACTCCATTGTGGATCACGCCCCAGATATCGCAGATCCAGGCGCGGGCAGATGGCTGCATCGCGCCGATGCCCGACAGGATCGGAATGGATGTGTTGGGCATTGCGTGAGGCTCCATGCGCAACGGCGCGTGCGCGCGATAGCAAGCCGGCAGATAGCCCGCAATACCTCGATGCCGTTAGGCCGCAGCAGCCGGCGACGACAGCAGATCCGAGCGCACCGCGCGCTTGTTGCCGAACAACGCCCCTTGCCCGAACAGAACGCCGAAGCCGAGAATGCGTGCCAACGCTTGCTCGTCGTCGACGTGATTGACGATCAGCGCGAGACCCGCCGTCGCAAAGTGCCGACAGACATCGGCGGAAGCGACGATGCCGTCCAATGCCGGCAACCCCTCCAGCAACACGCCCGTATCGAGTTTGACGAATTCGAAGCCGCGACTCTTCAAGGCATCGAAATCCATGTCGAGATCGGTCACTGATTCGATCGCGAAGCGTAAACCCATATCGGCCATGGTCGACAGAATATCCCAATGGATAGGCCCGAACCCGCGCAAGTCGCTCTGCGCGAACGACAGCACGAGCGCTGCGCCATCGGCGGCGATGGTCGCAGCCGTCACCTCGGCGCGAAAATCTTGATCGGGCAGCGACACGCCATGAACATGTGCGAGGATTTCCGTATCGCGCCCACGCAGCTGGAAGTGCTGGGCGATGCGTGCGGCACGCGGCAACACGGCGGCATCGACACGTGGTAACAAGCCGGCGTCGCGCGCGGCGGCCAGCACTTGATCATGCGGTAGCTCGACGCCCGTCGCATCCTTGAAGCGCACCGACACTTAGTAGTGACGCGGCCGTTGCAATTCGATCTGCTGGATGGGCTCGAGATAAATCGTCAACCGGTCGGCGGCCAATGCGTCGGACAGTTCGGCGACCAGACCTGGCGTCGAGATCTTCGGTGCAGGTGCCGCGAAAGCCATCGCCTGCGCAGCAGATTTGAGAGTGCTGGCCGGATCGGCGACCGCAGCTTGTGTCGCGCGCGTCGCGACATACTCGGCCCAGGCCACAGCCGTGGCAGCCTGCACGGCGTCGGGATCGGGCGTTGCAGCTTTTGGCCCGGGCGTCTGCCGCGCCAACTCGGCGACCAGCGTCTGCAGATGTTCAAAGCCCCGCAGAGCCGGTCGTTCACGCATTGCGGACTGGTGCAACGGGGCAACCAAAGCCGGTTCCATCGCGGGCGGCGGTACGTACGAGGACGGCATCGCCGGCGCACGACTTGGTGTCGCCGACGCACTACTTGGTGTCTCGGATGCATCTCTCTGTGATGCCAGCGCACCGCGCGGTGACGCCGCCAATTCTTGGATTGTGCCCACAGTCGCCTTATCTGCGACTTTAAGCTTCGACCGCTTTACGCGCACTTTGACCGGCGCAACCAAACGGGACGCACGCGGCCGCACCACCAGATGCAACACCACCAAGCCCAAGAAGATCGCGCCAGCTCCGAGTGCCGCATTCAAGGGCGCTACGCCCGCATGCGCTTGCAGCGCCAGCTTGAGTGCCGCCGCAAACACCGCTGCCGAAACGAGCACGACGGCATGCACCGTGATGCCCGCGCCTTGCCCTGCAACCTGATCTGAGTGAGCCACGACTTGTTTCCCGCGCGATATTTCGAATCACTTCGCTAGCGAGAGTCTTTCGTCGTTCGCACGCAGGCCGCAACCGTTTGCGACTGTCTATCACCAGCTAATTATTCTGCAGCGACGACAGCTTTCGTAACCTCGATGCGACAAGCGCAGTACTTGAACTCCGGAATTTTGCCCATCGGATCGAGTTGCGGATTGGTCAGCATATTCGCCGGCGCTTCGGCGAACGCGAACGGCATGAACACCATGCCCTCGGCCACGTCGCGGTCGACACGGACTTTAACGGTGACGGCACCACGCCGCGTCGCGACCGTGATGAAATCTCCGGCGCTGACACCAAGCCGATCGGCCTCGCGCGGGTTAAGACCGGCGATCGCCTCCGGCTCCAGCGCATCCAGCATCGTCGCGCGACGCGTCATCGACCCCGTATGCCAGTGCTCGAGCATCCGGCCTGTCGTCAACACCATCGGATACTCGGCATCCGGCATTTCATCGGGCGCGCGGAGTTCTGTCGGCACGATCTTGGCGCGGCCAGACGCCGTGGGGAAGGATTGCGAGAAGATGATCTCGTTGCCGGGCAGATCGGCGGCATCGCAGGGATAGGTCACGACACCTTCGCGGTTGAGCCGCTCCCACGTGATGTTCTTCAGCGACGGCATCACGCCAGACATTTCGGTGAACACCTCGCCGACGTCCTTGTAGGGCCACGCGAGGCCGGTGCGGTTGGCGAGATCGCGGATCAGCTCCCAATCCTGCCGCGCATCTCCCGGCGCTGGAACGACAGGGCGGCCAAGTTGCACCTGACGGTTGGTGTTGGTGAAGCTGCCCCACTTCTCTGCATGTGCGGACGACGGCAGGATCACGTCGGCGTGCCACGCGGTCTCGGTCAAGAAGATATCCTGCACCACGAGATGTTCGAGCTTGGCGAGAGCTTCGCGGGCGTGTTGCACGTCAGGGTCGGACATGGCGGGGTTTTCGCCCATGACATACATGCCCTTGATCACGTCGTCGTGGATGGCGTGCATGATTTCAACGACGGTCAGCCCGCGCTTCGCATCGAGTTTGGTACCCCAGAAGTTTTCATACTCGGCGAAGATTGCCGGATTTTCGACGCTCCGATAATCCGGATAGAACATTGGAATGAGACCGGCATCGGACGCGCCTTGCACGTTGTTCTGGCCGCGCAGCGGGTGCAGACCGGTACCCGGACGGCCGGTCTGGCCGGTGACGAGGGCGAGCGCAATCAGGCAGCGTGCGTTGTCGGTGCCATGGGTATGTTGCGACACGCCCATGCCCCAGAAAATGATCGAAGCTTCGGACCGTGCATACAGCCGCGCGACTTCGCGGATGGTCGGCGCAGCGATGCCGCAGATTTCAGCCATCTTTTCCGGCGCGAACGCTTTCACGCTCTCCTTCAGGCCTTCGTAGCCTTCGGTCATCGCCTGAATGTACTGCACATCGGTGAGGCCCTCCTCGATGATGGTGTGCAGGATGGCGTTGAGCAGAGCGACGTCGCGGCCCGGCGTGAATTGCAGGACGTGGCTGGCATACCGTGAGATGCCTTGGCTCTGGCCGCGCGGATCCATGACGATCAGTTTCGCGCCGCGCTTGGCCGCGTTCTTCAGATAAGTGGCGGCAACAGGATGATTTTCCGCCGGCCGCGCGCCGATCACGATGATGCAATCGCTGTCTTTCGCCGCCGTGAACGGCGCAGTGACGGCAGCCGAATTCAAGCCTTCCATCAAAGCTGCGACCGACGACGCGTGGCAAAGGCGCGTGCAATGATCGACGTTGTTGGTGCCGAAGCCCTGCCGGATATACTTCTGGAACAGATAAGCTTCTTCGTTCGAACCTTTCGCCGAACCGAAGCCGGACAACGCCTTGCCGCCGTGCTTGGCATGGATAGCCTTGAGCCCGCCTGCGGCTTTATCGAGCGCTTCCTCCCACGTCGCCTCGCGAAACACCGACGCCCAGTCTGACGCCTTCATGCTCATGTTGGCGTCTTTGGCGACGCCGTCGCGGCGGATCAGCGGCTTCGTCAGGCGATCGGCGTGATGAATGTAGTCGAAGCCGAACCGGCCTTTGACGCACAGACGGTTCTCGTTCGCGGGCCCATCGCGCCCGTCGACGGCGACGATCTTGTTGTCCTTCACGTGCGCCGTCGTCTGACAGCCGACGCCACAATAGGGGCACAGCGTATCGACGGATTTGTCGACCTGCACCACACGCTTTTGGCTGACCTTGTCGAGCAATGACGATTCCATCAGCGCGCCGGTCGGGCACACTTGCACACACTCGCCGCAGGCCACGCAGGTGCTATCACCCATGCCCTTGTCGAAGTCGAACACCACCTTTGAACTTGCGCCGCGATAGGCCATGCCGATCACGTCGTTCGACTGCACCTCGCGGCAGGCCCGCACGCACAGGCCGCAATTGATGCACGCATCGAGATTGACCGAGATGGCAGCGTGCGTGGTATCCGACTTGGGCCTGTCCGCGGCCGGCAGGCGCGAGACCGGCGCGACGCCCATCTCGTCGATCCAGGTCCAAAACTTCGACGTCTGGTCGTGACTGGTGTCGCGCGCGGGCTGATCGGCGGCCAGCAATTCGAACACCATTTCGCGCGATTTTTTGGCTCGCTCGTTGGCGGTGTTGACCTTCATGCCGGCGGCCGGCTTGCGCTGGCACGAAGCCGCCAGAACACGCTCGCCCTCCACCTCGACCATACACGCGCGGCAGTTGCCATCGGCGCGATAGCCGGGCGCTGGATGCCAACACAGATGCGGGATCGTCGTGCCATGACGCTGCGCGACCTGCCAAATGGTTTCACCCGGCGCCGCCTCGACTGTCTGGCCGTCGAGCGTGAAGAAGATGGGCTGGCTGGTCATGATGTGGGATCCAGGGGGCCGTGCGAAGTGCGGCATTCCATTTTTTATAGACGTCAGATAGGAGCGAAATTCGAAAGTCGCTGGATTGCACCGACATGCGCCGAGACGCTGAAATAACGCTCATCGGCTGTCACCAACGTCGCGCCTTTTTCCAGTGCAACAGCATGATAGAGGGTGTCGAATAAATGATGCTTCAAGCGATGCGACAGTTCTGCGGCACGACGATACACCGCGTCGTCGTCTGCGATTTCAGCCTTAAGAGTCCGCATTTGCGACAGCGCACCCAAGGCCGAGCTCAAAGAGTATCTCGAAACGACTGCCAACACCTCGCCAATTGCATGTGCCGGTGCGAACAATCGATGCTGGTCAGTGACGATGCCTTCCAGAACCAATAGAGCGGTTGCCGTATCCGGTTCCCGAACCGGATCGTTCAAGATCCATTTGAGGGCCACGCTGGGATCGACAACGAGTTTCACGAGCGCAACTCGTCACGAACCGTGCGAATCTCCTCGTTGGAAATCGCCGGAGACGTCTCCCGGAGTTTGCGAAAACCCTCAAGTATATTGTGCTGCCGCTGGCCCTCGATAACTCGACGCTCGACTTCGGACCTGATCCATTCTTCAAACGCAGGCACGAACGTTCCCGATGGGAACGCCTTGTCGAAGGCCTCTCTAAGCTCGTCCGGAATTTGGATCTGCATGATCGTCATGATGCCGTCCTCGCGTGGCTCCTTAAACCTTCAGCTCGATTTCGACGAAGGCGAATTCGTAGGCGTTGGCGTTGATGACGTTGTGATGCACGCCGGTGGCGCGGGAATAGGAAACGCCATGCTTGAGATCGGCGAAGGACTCGACGCCCTTCCCATCGACCAGCTTCAGACGGCCATCGCCGAGCGGCACCACGACGTAGTCCATGCCATGGGTATGAAAGCCCGTCTCTGCGCCGGGCGCAAACCGCCACTCGGTCACGCGCACGCGATCGTTGTCGATCTGGACGGTCGGTTTAGCGGCGATGGTCACCTGAGATCCTCCGGAAAATACTTGATGACGGATTTCATCGGGTTTGCGGCGGCCTGGCCAAGACCGCAGATGGAGGCATCCGCCATGACCTGCGCAAGATCGGCGAGCACATCGAGGTTCCAGTTGGCCGACTGCATCATCTTGACGGCTTTCTCGGTCCCGTTACGGCAGGGCGTGCACTGACCGCAGCTCTCGTCCTCGAAGAAGCGCATCAGGTTGAGCGCCACCGCCTTCATGTCGTCCCTGTCAGACAGAATGACAACCGCATGAGAGCCGACGAAAGCGCCGTGTTTTTCCAGGGTGCCGAAATCGAGTGGTATGTCGATCATATGCGCAGGCAGGATACCACCGGACGCGCCGCCCGGCAGATAGCCCTTGATGTGATGGCCGTCCTGCATGCCGCCGCACAGATCGATCAATTCGCGCGCCGTCGATCCGGCAGCGGCGAGCACCACGCCCGGTTTCTTCACGCGGCCCGAGACGGAATACGAACGATTGCCCTTGGCACCGTTGCGGCCCTGCTCGGCGAACCAGGCCGGACCCTTGTCGAGGATCTGTGGAATCCAGTAGAGCGTCTCGATGTTGTTGACGAGGGTGGGACGGCCGAACAATCCGACCTGCGCCACATACGGCGGCCGATGCCGTGGCAGGCCGCGCTTGCCCTCGATGCTCTCGATCATCGCGCTTTCTTCGCCGCAGATGTAAGCGCCCGCGCCGCGACGGATGTGGACCGTGGTGTGCTTGGTCAACCCGGCCACCTCTAACTTGCTCAGTTCGCGGCGCAGGATTTCGATCACCGCCGGATATTCATCGCGCATATAGATGTAGACGTCGGTGGCCTCGACCGCCCAGGCGGCGATCAGCAGGCCCTCGAGAAACGGATGCGGATTCTTCTCGAGATAATGGCGGTCTTTAAATGTGCCAGGCTCACCCTCGTCGCCGTTGACGGCCATCACACGCGGCCCCTTTTCGGCCCGCACCAACGACCACTTCCGGCCCGTCGGAAAGCCCGCCCCGCCGAGCCCGCGCAGCCCGCCATCGGAGAGTGTCGTTATAACACCCTCGGGCTGCAGCGCGCCGCTAAGACACTGCCGCAAAATCGTGTAGCCACCAGATTGCACGTACCGGGCGTGATCGGCATATGCAGGAATATCGGCATGCGTATGCCCGCCAGCGACGGCCGCTTTCGCCTTCGCGACGGTGGCATGATCGATGTGATGGTGACCGACCTCGATGGCTGGCGCCGTATCGCACGAGCCGATGCAGGGTGCTCGCACAACGCGAACGTCGGCCAGTTTCTCGCTTTCGAGTGCCATTTGCAGCGCCGCCGACCCCGCCAGCATGCACGACAGCGAATCGCACACCCGGATCGTGATCTTGGCAGGACGCGGCTCGCCGTCCATGACCACGTCGAAGTGCGCGTAAAACGTCGCAACTTCGTACACCTCGGCCATGGGCAGCCGCATCAGTTCCGCCAGACCGTGCATGTGGCTGGCTGGCAGACACTGCTCCGCATCTTGAATCTTGTGCAGATATTCGATCAGCAACGCGCGCTCGTAAGGCCCGGCGCCGATCAATGTGCGCACGGCCTCGACGTCGGCCTCCCGCAGCACGCGCCCCTTCGGATACAAGGGAGCTTTGCGGCGGCCCGCACCCGGATGCACGGACCGGCCGGCTTTGGGTGCGCGGGCACCATGGTCGGCAGCAGACTTCGACATTCTATAAGCCCTATAAGACCAAGGTCAGCGAAGCATTGCCATATTTAACAGCGCGCCCGAGCATGGCATACCATATGCCATTTGAGGTGATAGGTGTCGAGTACATCCGCAGTGCGGGAGCGCACAACAAATGCGGTATCCGCCCGCAACCGCAGGCGGAGGTCCCTACCCCCAGCCATGAACTCTGGCGTCAGGCCGGAACGGTCGAGGATGCCCGAGCGACAACCCGCGCGCGCCAGGGCTTCAAGACCACCAGCGCGAGCACCGCCGCAAGGATGTTCGCACCCGCCGCGATCAGGAACACGATGTCCCAGCTGCCGGTCGTTTTCTGCAACATATTGCCGTACGGCACCAGCAGCGCCGCCGTTCCTTTGGCGGTGTACAGCAAGCCGGCATTGGTCGCCGCGAACTTCGATCCGAAGGTATCCGTGCAGGTCGATGGGAACAGCGAATAGATCTCGCCCCAAGCAAAAAACACGAAGCCCGACAGCAGCACAAACCAGATCGGATCGGAACCCAGCAGATACAGCGCGTAGATGCCCACACCTTCCATCAGGAACGCGATGAACATCGTGTTCTCGCGGCCGATATTATCGGATATCCAGCCGAAGAACGGACGCGTCAGGCCGTTCAGAATGCGGTCGATTGTGGCAGCGAACGTCAACGCCGGCATGGTCCAGGCAAGCAACGTGACCGGCACGGCGTCGATTTTGAGATCCTTGGCGATCGGCGACAGATTGGCGGTCACCATCAAGCCGCCCGCACCGACGATCACGAACATGAAATACATGAGCGTGAAGACAGGCTGGCCTTGAGATATGACAATGCCGCCACCGATGACGAAGATAATGCCAGCAAGCACCAGCGGGAAGTAGAACAGCTGGCCCGTCTGCCACATGCCCAGACCGACGACGAGAGCCAGCAGCGAGGCTGCGATCCAGTAGCCGTTGCCGCCAATGAGTTCGTTGGGCGCATACTGCCGCCGCGTCTGGATGACGTTGGCGTTGTTGGTGGCAGCCGGAACCTGACCACCCCTAGGTGCCGCAATCAGGAACGCCAGCAGGCAGATGATGATGCCCTGGCCGATGCCAAAATACAGGAACGTGTCCTGGAAACCACTCGACTGAATCATGTTCTGAATCGGGCTGACCGTCAGCGCCGATCCCGCACCGAAGCCGGCCGCCGTGATGCCCGAAGCAAGTCCTCGCTTGTCCGGGAACCATTTTAAGGCGTTACCGATACACGTTCCGTAGACGCCGCCGGCACCGATGCCGCAGATCACCATGGCCGAGTAGTAACCGTCGATGCCGCCGAGTGACGTGGCGCGCGAGGTCATCCACCAGCCAAGCCCGCAAAGGAGACCGCCGATGAAGATCACGACCCGTGGACCGTATTTGTCGACGAACCAGCCTTCGATGGGCACCAACCAGGTCTCGAACAGTACGAACAGCGTGAAGGCGATCTGGATCGACGCCCGATCCCAGCCGAATTTCTTTTGTATTTCTGGGACGAAGAACGTCCAGCCGTACTGGTAGTTGGCGATCATGACCATGGCGACCACGCCGATGGTCAATTGCAGCCAACGATAACCTTCGCTCGCGCGAGCTGGGCTCGAGCCCACTGCTTCAGACGCCATCCTGTCCCTCCGTTACGTCACGTTTCCTCGTCACGGCAAGGCTCTTTTGGCCCAGTCCGCGTCTCTCGAATGTCTGGAATACGATTGTAGGAAACATTGCGCGGCGTACGGCAAAACCCTTCGCGCCCGAGGTCGTCTCATCGAGACCCGAATATTGGGATACCATACACCAAATCGAAAAAATCACGCAAGCGTCGTGCACGAGACATGCGTCCGCGCCCTTTGGCAATTGTGGCGTTCCTGTGCCGTCGTGTGAATGCCAGCTAAAACACACCGATTTGCGCGCGTCGAAAGACCTTCGATGCTGCGGCACCGCCACGATGTCGTCTGAGTATCGACGTCATCGAGCATTAGCTTCGATGATCGCGGAAGTGATTATCGGGCTGCGAGCAAGATCCGAGGTCTCCCCGCAAAGACGTGTCGCCAGGCAAGAATGGCTGCCATCGAGCGCCGCTGCTTCCGCAACAACGTCGCACGCCCGTTACGGCGTTAGTGGCGATGACAGACCGAAAGAAGATGGCACATGTCGGATCGTAGGTTTTCACGCGGCGGCGGCTCTGGTGGCGGCTCTAACGGTGGATCCAACAACGGCGGCGGCGCTGGCAACGGCGGCGGCGAGGCTCCCGACTTCGGCTTGACCGCCTGGGACGAGACATCGGAGCAAAAACCGCCACGCGACTATAAAAAAGCATTCTTGGTTGCCGGCCTTGCCATTCTGTCGTGGGTCGCGACCTACGTCGGCATGCTCGAATTGATAGAGGCCAATATCGGCGATCTGCCGATTCTGCATAAGATCATCATCGGCTTCTCGGTGGGCATGCTGATGACCATGGTCGTCTGGTTGCTCGATCAGTTGTTTCAGCCGGTCGGCTTTTTTTCCAAACTCGCTTACGCTGGCGGCTACCTTTTCCTGACTATTATTTCCATCGGCTTCGGCTTCGGTTTCTACTGGAAAGTCCTCGAAAGTCGCGGCGAGGGCACACGCGGCGCCGAAACCGCCATCGCCTCCGTGCAGGCCCCGCTCCAGACCGCCGCATCGCGATTAGAAAGCCTGCAGACCACGCTCGTCCGTCTCAAGGACATGTCGCAATCCAAAGCCGAAGTCGAACGCACCGCTGGCACGTCCTGCCCCAACTCCAAGCCCGGTGACGGCCCCCGCCGCAAACTCCGCGATGACGACGCCGGACGGTTCACGTTCGCGTCGGACTTCGTCAAAAGCCGCATCGGTCAGGTCAAGGACGACATGGGGCTGATCGAGGCCGATTTGCAGAAGATCGTCCAGGACGATCGATCCATCATCGACAAGCAAGGCACCCGCAACGAGTTCATGAAAACGATGAACCGCAAGCTCGATGGCACGGTCACGAACTTCAATGCGTTTCGCGGCGATCCCCAGCTCAAGCAGATCCGCACCGAGTTGGCCGAGCGTGCCGACAAGAGCCAGTTCGTCGATACGCAAGGCAAACCCTACGCCTGTCCCGACCAGCAACTGTCGACCATGATACGTTCCGTCGTCGCCTCCATCGATGCGCTTCCCATGCTCGAAAAACCGAAGATCACGACGGTCGAAGGTTCGGATGCCACCATCGAGGCGTTCCGCCGCCTCACCGCGACGTTCTATGGCTTACTGTCGTTCAAACTTCCGCCGTCGTCCGATGAGCTGCGCGAGTTGCAGAAGAAAGCCATGTCTCAGGTGGAAGCCTCAGCAGGCGGTCGTGTCCCCGCGCCCGTCGTCGAGCAGGTGGGCCAAGGCGGTCTTTCCAAGCGCGATTACGTGCCCTTGGCCATCGCCGTGTTTGTCGACTTGTGTCTGCTCCTCGTATCGATGGGCAAAACCAAGAGCCGGATGCAGGGCCTCGTGCCAAAAATGAAGGAGGCCGAGCGCGGCCCTGTCATTCAGATCCTGTCGCGCTTCAACGAAATCCACCGCGATCGCCAGATCCGCGAAAACTTCGAGATCTTCCGTCACGTCGTCTTCGACTTCAACGGCGACTATTACGCAGCCATTCCGCTGATCGCTCCCTATTCCGTCGATCGGCGTCGTCCCAATTCCTACGGACCCGCCGACGTCGAAGCCCTGCAACAGGAGGCGCATCTATTGGGCAATTTCTTCACCAGCTTCGAACAGGAGCGCCTGTTCAGCCGCGTGATGATGCCGCTCATCCCGACCTCGCGCATCCAGAAGAAGTTGTGGGCACAAGGATCGAAGTTCGCCCACGCCGAAGCCTTCCGTCTCTACAAATTCAAGGACGGCGCCTGGCAGGAAATGATCCTTGGGGCCATCATGGGTGCGGCCAAGCGCGTCGAGACCGAGAAGAAAACGCGCCGCGTCGAAAACGACGTGTTCACCCGCCACACCCCCGAATTCACCCGCAACGGTTCCAATCAGCAGGATCTGCGCTCGGCCGACGTGCAGGCCCATGCAGCATCCGCCGCAGCCATGGCGGCAATGGCCCGCTCGGCAGCACTCGCATCGGCTGAACAGGACTTCCGGCACGACCCTCTTGCAACCTCGGCCTCGGCAGCATCCGCCTTTGCCCCAGGCGTCCCCCGTCCCGGCAACAGCCAGTCCGGCCGTCCCGTTGCCCCACCGCCACCGCCCGCACCAGCAGGCAATAGCAACCGCAGCGCGTCGTTCACCCGTCACGCCATGCCGGAGCCGCTGTCGGCATTCGAACCGCGACCGTTACGTCAGCGTTCCCCAGTGTCGCCGAACACGCGCGCGCCCATCGAGGCAGATGTCGAACTTGCCGCCACTGCGACGGCGGCCTCGGCCGCTGCCGCGGTGGCGGCCTCGGCCGCCGCCAACAACAATACCGCAACTTTCGAGGCCGCGATCGATGCGGCAACGTCACCTGACCATGCAAACAACATGGGCGATGTCAGTGTTGCAGCCACGGCCGACGGTCGCCGCTCGTTCGAGTTCAAGGAACGCAGCTTCACGGTCCGTCTCGATCAGGATGAACTTCCGGTCAGCCTGACTGCGGCGATCGCCGCAGCCACCGCGCAGACGTCTTTGACAGGGTCGGTGCTCGACCTCGAACAACTGCCGGCCCCAACCGAAACGAAAGCCGTGTTCGACACCATCGACACGGTGGCGCTCGAACGCGAACAGGCCGCCGTTCTACGCGGCGACGAACCACCCTTCGCGGCCGCCTGGGACAAGAAAACCGAGACCGTCGCCGATTTCCAGGACGTCGCTACGATGGCACAGCGCTTCGGTCTCAATCGTCAGCGATCATAAATAAAAAAGTTCTGGCCTCACATTTTGAAGCCCCGTTTCGTCGCAAGATGGAACGGGGCTTCATCCTTTTTAAACCGCAATGGGCGCTATACTGAACCCACAACACGAGCGTTCGCCGCCTCGGTTCCAAGGGTTTGACCGCTGCGGCGATTGCAGAAATCAGGGAACGTCTTTTTATGCAGATCAAGACTCCGCCGCCTCTGCCCAGCGTCGTGAAGCGTGAAGACAAGATGCAAACCCTACGCACCTTCATTCAAGCGTTCTTTCTGATGCCTTCACTCCAGAACGTACCCACTGAAATCACCTTGATGGCTCGCTCGGCGGAGAGCCCGGTTGCCCGCGCCCTTGCCGAACTCGGCTCCGAGATCATCAGCCGTGGCATTTCGGTGCGCGCCATTTTTAACCAGCTCGAACCGGAAAAAACGCCCGCCGGCTGGTCGGTCACCGGACCGGAAATCGCTTTCGATCGCCACCTGCGTTGGGCCAAAAACCCTCGCCTGGTAGACGCTCATGAGCAACTTGTGCTCGGCCCCCGCACCTGCTGGATCGGCGACAGCATGCGTCGTGATCCGTCACGCCGCGATGCCTACGAACAGTTCGTCAACGACAGCGCCACCACCGCGACGACGATTTCTCTGTCGTTCGAGCGCCTATGGCTCGCCAGCGTGCCCTTGTTGATCCGCACCCCGAAAGCACCGACGACGGCAGCGGTTGCAGAAAAATCCACCGACGTCGGCCTCGCAGCCCTCGCCCCTCGCGACGACAACGCTGGCCCGCTCGCCTCCTCGCCCCACTGAACCGAACGACGAATTAAAACATCGAGGGCGACGTCACGCGACGTCGCCCTTTTTGCGTTGCACGCCACGGGACGCCACGGAGATAACTTGACGGCAAACGACGGCAAGCAGCGATAATCAGGCGCAGACGGTGGAAAACGCCGGCAGTGTGTCCCTGGACCGCCACGAATGGATGATCAATTGTTCCGACCAACGCGCCAATCGCGGTGTAACTGTTGGAATGAGGATCGATGATGATGCCGCATCACCCCCGCCGCCTGCATGGATTGGCAGCCCTCGCCGCCCTGCTGCTGTCATCGACCGCCCTCACCTGCACCGCCGGTATTTCGACGGCCCTGGCGCAATCGCGTACCGTCCAGAAGGCCGCCGTAACTGCCCCGAAAACCACCAAGCCCGCAGAGAGCATCGTACCGCCCAACGTCGTGCGCGACGCCGAGCGCTACGAAGCGCAACTCAAAGCCGCCTTCAAACCGGGCAAACGAACGGCCGCCGAGTTGATCGCATCGGGGGCCCGTATCGTCGGCGGCCCACAGGCCAATCCGCGCGCCGCTGCCGAACTTTTCCGTGAAGCCGTTTTCATCGAGCCGACAAATGCTCTGGCCTGGACGTCACTGGCCCAAACAATACTCACCATCACACCCGATCCGAGTAAGCCGGGCGAAAAGAACGAACTGATCATCGCCGCATCGGCAGCCGCGCTGCGCGCCTCCGAACACGCCGTGACACCGACCGACAAGGCGCGCGCATTCGTCGTCCTGTCGGACACCATGCAACGGCGCAGCTACTGGCGCGCCGCGATTTCGGCCTTGAAGGCATCGCTTGCCGTCGACGACAATCCGCTCCGCCGCGCAGCCCTTGACACGATGATCGCCGAGCACGGCTTCCGCATCCTCGACACCAAAATCGACGCCGACGCCATCAATCCGCGCGCGTGCCTGCAGTTCTCGGAACCGTTGGCCACCGGCCAGATCGATTTCTCGACCTTCATCAAGGTCGACGGGCGCGCGACCGCCACTGTCTCGGCGGAAGCCCGTCAGATCTGCGTCGATGGTCTCAAGCACGGCCAGCGCTATCAGATTCAAGTTCGTCAGGGTCTACCGTCGTCGATCGACGAAGCGTTGATCAAAACGGTCGACCTCGACGTCTACATTCGCGATCGCGCTGCATCCGTGCGCGCCGCCGGCCGCGCCTATGTCTTGCCGCGCACCGGTCAGCAGGGCATCCCGCTCACGACCGTGAACACCGAAAGTGTCGCGGTTGAAGTGTTCCGCATCGGCGATCGGAATTTGGCCAGCGCGATCCAATCAGGCGACTTCCAGAAGCAGGTGTCGAGCTATGACATCGAGCAGATCAAAGAACGCTCGGGCCAAAGCGTCTACAAGGGCGAACTGGCGACACAGAACAAACTCAACGAGGACGTCACGACCGCGTTTCCCGTTTCGGAGGCGTTGCCGAAACTGCAACCCGGTGTCTACGTACTCTCCGCCAGTATCGCCTCGAAAACCGGAGATGATCAAAGCGATCAGCGTCGTCGCGCTTCTCAATGGTTCATCGTTTCCGACCTCGGCATGACCGCCTTCAACGGCCAGGACGGAGTGCACGGTTTTGTGCGCTCACTCGCCAGCGCCGATCCCGTCGCCGGCGTCAAAGTCCGCATGATCGCCCGCAACAACGAAGTTCTGGGCGAAGCCAAGACGGACGCCAAAGGCTATGTGCATTTCGATGCTGGCTTGAAACGCGGCGAAGGCGGCTTGGCACCCGCCTTCCTGTCTGCCGAAGCGACGTCCGGCGATGCGGTCGATTTCTCGTTCCTCGATCTCACATCGGCAGCCTTCGATCTCTCCGATCGTGGCGTCAAAGGTCGCGATGCGCCCGGCCCCGTCGACGCCTTCACCTTCACCGATCGCGGCGTCTATCGGCCCGGTGAGACGGTGCACCTGACATCTCTGGTACGTGACAACAAAGGCAAAGCGGCAAAACTTCCCGTGACCTTGATCCTCACCCGCCCCGACGGCGTCGAACACAAACGCCTTGTCCTCACCGACGAGAGCCTTGGCGGACGCAGCGCCGCCCTCGTTCTCGGTGCCGGCGCGCAGACCGGCACCTGGCGCGTCCGTTTGCATACCGACCCCAAGAGCGACGCGATTTCGTCCGCGGCGTTTCTCGTCGAAGATTTCGTTCCCGAACGCCTCGAGATGAAACTCGAACCCCTCAGTGCGGCCCTCGAACCGGAGAAGGGCGGCAGCATCAAGCTCGCGGGCAAATATCTCTACGGCCCCCCGGCAGCCAATTTAAGCGTCGAAGGCGAAATCGTCGTCAAGGCATCGACGAAGGATGTCGCCGGCTTGGCGGGCTATCGCTTCGGCCAGGCCGAAGAAAAGATCGTGCCCGCCCGCAAGACGCTCGACGGTTTGCCCGACACCGATGCATCGGGCATCGCAACTCTGCCGATCGCGCTGCCGCAGATCGATCGCACCGCGCGCGCACTAGAAGCCGATATCATCATCAAGCTGCGCGAATCCGGCGGCCGTACGATCGAGCGCACGATCAACCTACCGGTTGCCGCCAGCGGCCCGCGCATCGGCATCAAGCCGTTGTTCGGCACGCCCGGCACCGCACAACTGCAAGCCAGCGAAGGCGAAACGATCTCGTTCGATACCCTGATGGTCGACGCGGCAGGCAAGCCGCTGGCGACGAAGGGCCTGAAGTGGGAACTGCTGCGACTCGAACAGCGCTGGCAGTGGTACAACCGCGACAACGACTGGACCTACGACGCACAAACCACCACGCGGCGTGTCGCGAGCGGCACGCTCGACACGGCGGGCACAGAGGCGGCCCGCATCACCAGCAAACTCGACTGGGGCCGCTATCGCCTCGAGGTCTCGGCAGCCGATCCGGTCGGCGGCGGCGTGACACCGGTCATATCCAGCGTCGTCTTCAATGCCGGCTGGTTCCAGGACGAGGCCGCCGACAGCCCCGAGATGCTCGACATTGCGCTCGACAAAGCCAGCTATAAGGTCGGCGACACCGCGCGCCTGCGCATCGCATCCAAGACTGCCGGCAAGGTGCAGTTGGCGGTGATCGGCTCCGGCGTTATTGCACTGCAGGAAGCATCCGTGCCGGCAGGCGGCGGCGAGATTTCCATACCGGTGACTGCCGACTGGGGCACGGGAGCGTACGTTACCGCAACGCTGTTCCGCCCCCTTGATCAGCTCGAAAAGCGGATGCCCGGCCGCGCGCTCGGTCTTAAATGGCTGGCCGTCGACAGCGACCAGCGCAAATTGCAGGTTACCCTCGCCGCGCCCGAAAAAGTCAAAGCCGCATCCAAACTCGTGGTGCCCGTGACACTCGCGGGCCTGACGCCGGGCGAGCCAGCGCGCGTGACCATCCATGCCGTCGACGCCGGTATCCTCAACCTGACGCGGTACGAGACACCGAAGCCGGACGCATGGTTTTTCGGCCAACGCAAATTAGGCCTGGAGATACGCGATTTCTACGCACGACTGATCGATGGCATGAAAGCCGAGCGTGGCCGCTTGCGGTCGGGCGGCGATGGCGGCGCCGCCGACAGCATGTCGATGTCGGGCGCCCCGCCGGTCGAGGCCACGCTGGCCATGACGTCGGGCATCGTGACGGTCGGCACGGACGGCACGGCACAAGTCGCATTCGATCTGCCGGACTTCAACGGCACTGTGCGTCTGACCGCCGTGGCGTGGAGCGACGGCCGCGTCGGCTCGACATCGAAAGACGTGATCGTACGGGATCAAGTCGCACTCACCGCAGCGGCACCTCGCTTCCTCACGCTCGGCGACGAAGCGCGCCTTCAACTCGACCTTCACAACGTCGAAGGGCCAGCTGGTGACTATCAAGTCAGCGTGACGCGCGCCGCGTCCGATGGCCTGTCACCGAATGCGCAGCAACTCGCCTCGAAAGTTCTCGTTCTCAAAGCAGGCGAGAAAAAAGCCGACACCATCGCTCTCGCCCCGACCGACGTCGGACGCATGACACTTGAGGTGTCGGTGCGCGGCCCCGGCGACATCGCGGTCAAACGCACCTTGAGTTTCGACGTCAAACCACCGGCCGGCGACATCAAGCGAACGACGATTGCAACGCTGACGCCGAAGAACGGCAAACTCGTGGTCACTGCCGACCTGCTCGCCGATCTCATCCCCTCCACCGCACGCGTAACGACGCACGTCGGCCCGCTCGCCAATTTGAATGTCCCGGGATTGCTGTCTGAACTCGATCGCTATCCGCATGGATGCGCGGAACAGACCACCAGCCGCGCCCTGCCGTTGCTGTATGTCAACGACGTCGCGCGCCAGATCGGCATCGGTGCCGACGCCACTTTGAAGGCCCGCGTCGCCGCAGCCATCGAGCGCGTTTTCGAAATGCAGGACAGCTCCGGCGCTTTCGGAATTTGGGGACCGAGCAACGGTGACCTGTGGCTGACCAGCTATGTCACCGACTTCCTGTTGCGCGCCAAAGAAGTCGGTCATGTCGTCAACGCCAAAGCCTTGAGCCTTGCGCTCGACAAACTCGCCAACAGCGTCGCCATCGAACAGGATTTCACCAAAGGCGGTGAAAACCGCGCCTACGCGCTTTATGTTCTGGCCCGTGGCGGGCGCGCCCCCGTCGGCGAACTGCGCTACGACATCGACGCTCGCCTCGACAAATTCGCTACCCCACTGGCACAGGCGCAACTTGGTGCTGCCCTCGGACTGGTCGGCGACCGCGAGCGTGCCGAGAAGGCTTTCGCCGCCGCCCTCAAACGCATGGATGCCGCCGCGCCCGACGTCGGATACCGCCGCGATTATGGCTCCGGCCTACGCGATGGCGCGGCAATGCTGACGCTGGCATCGGAATTCAAACTGACCAAGCTTGAGACGCCGCGCCTGCTCGACGTGTTGGCCAAAGCCTACGCTGCCAAACAATACACATCCACGCAGGAACAGGCATGGATGCTGCTGGCCGCCAAATCGATTGCAGATCAGGCCGGCGACACCACTTTGTCTATCAACGGCACGCCCCATCGCGGCAAGTTGATCCGAGCCACCACTGCAGCCGAACTCGCAGCCGGTGCGATGACCATCGAAAATACCGGCGACACCGCCACCAACGCAGTCGTTTCGGTGATCGGCAGCGCTTTGACACCGGAGCCTGCCACCTCGAAGGGCTTCACGATCGAGCGCCAATTCTACACCATGGACGGGGCCAAGGTGGATCTCAAAAGCGCTCTCGGCGGCGTCTCGACTGTTGCGCAGAACGACCGGTTCGTCGTCGTGCTCAAAGTCGATGCGGCAGAAGTAGGCGGACGCATCATGTTGGTGGATCGACTGCCGGCCGGTTTCGAAATCGAAAACCCTCGCATCATCGACAGTGGTGACGTCAAATCTCTGGACTGGCTCAAGACCACCCGCGCACCGGAACATACCGAGTTCCGCGACGACCGCTTCATCGCGGCCTTCGACTTCTTCGAAACGGAGCGCCGTAACCGCAGTGGCGATGGCGAGGCGACCGAAGCCACCAAAACCGCAACCGTCGCCTACATCGTGCGCGCTGTTACGCCAGGAAGCTTCATCCACCCCGCAGCGACAGTCGAAGATATGTACCGGCCCGAACGCCATGCGCGCACCGCAGCGGGCCGGCTGACCGTTACGGCGAAATGATCATGCCCAAACTCTCTTCACGACAGTGGCTGTTCGGACGCGCCCTAGCCCCGCGAATGAAATGGCCACGCAGTCTCCGTCACCTTGCCTTGGCGTCGTGCGCAGGAGTTGTCTGTGCCGGCACTGCCTTGGAAATCTCGATCCGGCGTCTCGGACCCTTGCCGATGGCGCGTGCCGAGAGTGCCTCTGTCACCGTGCTCGACCGCAACGACGAGTTGCTGCGCGCCTACACGACCGCCGACGAACGGTGGCGGTTGCCGGTCGGCGTTGCAGACGTCGATCCGCTGTATCTTCGCACTTTGATCGCGTTCGAGGACCGGCGCTTCTTTCGCCATGCCGGCGTCGATCCGATATCCACCCTGCGAGCCATAGGCCAATTTCTGTGGCGCGGTCGGATCGTGTCCGGCAGTTCAACCTTGACGATGCAGGTCGCCCGCCTGCTCGACGGCGTCCACGAACGAGACGCGCACGGCAAGCTGCGCCAGATGCTACGGGCACTGCAGATCGAGCGCCAATTCTCGAAGAATGAAATTCTACGGCTTTATCTCAATCTGGCCCCCTTCGGCGGCAATCTCGAAGGTGTGCGCGCGGCCTCACTCGCCTACTTCGGCAAAGAGCCAAAACGGCTCAGTCCTGCAGAAGCCGCCCTCTTGGTGGCCATTCCTCAAGCCCCGGAGGCTCGCAAACCCGATCGCTTCCCGCGCGCCGCACAAAACGCACGCGACCGCGTACTGGCGAGAGCCGCACACGCGGGCGCGATCCGCGCCGAAGACGTCGGCTTGGCACGCCGGGAAGCGATCCCGGCCACTCGACAGGAGTTTGCAAAGTTTGCGCCTCACCTGGCCGATGCCGAACGGGAATCCGAACCGACGCGTCAAATCCATCGCCTGACACTGGACAAGAAAGCTCAGATCGCCCTGGAAAAGCTCGCCCGCGAACATGCTCGCGCGCTCGGCACCGGACTATCCACGGCAATGATCGTCGTCGAGCAAGCCAGCGGCCACGTTGTCGCCGAGGTCGGCTCGGCTGGATTTCTCGACGCGACGCGCGCTGGCGCTGTGGATATGGCCCATGCGGTGAGATCGCCGGGCTCGACGTTGAAGCCGCTGATCTACGGCATGGCATTCGAAGCCGGCCTGGCACATCCCGATACACTGATCGACGACACGCCCACCCGCTTTGGAACATATGTGCCCAAAAACTTCGATCGCGATTGGCACGGCACCGTTACGATCCGCGAAGCCCTGGCGCAATCTCTCAACATTCCCGCCGTCAGCACCCTCGAAGCGGTCGGGGCGACAAAGTTTTTTGGACGCCTGCAACAGGCGGGACTTGACCCGCAACTCCCCGCGCACAGCGAGCCTACGTTGGCGATAGCCTTGGGCGGCTTGGGTCTGACGTTATCCGAACTCGCGCAGCTCTATGCCGGCATCGCGCGCGGTGGCGAGCAGATTGCATTGCGGCACACCCGGGATCAGCTGCCAGCGACACTCGTCCCGCCACCGCGCATTTTATCACCGCTGGCGGCGTGGTACGTGGCGGACATTTTGCGTCATGCCCCCGCTCCAGCAAATGCCAAAACGGGCCAGATCGCCTTCAAGACGGGAACTTCCTACGGCACACGCGACGCTTGGGCTGTGGGCTTCGACGGCCGCCATACCATTGCGGTATGGGTCGGTCGCGCCGACGGTGCATCGGTTCCAGGACTTGCCGGCCGGGTGTCGGCTGCCCCAATTCTGTTCGACGCCTTTCATCACATAGCCGAGCAACGCACACCGCTGCCCGCAGCGCCAGCCGGCGTTATCAAAGCTTCTGGCGCGGATTTGCCGCCGCCGCTGCGGCGGTTCGCCGGAGCCACCAATGCAGATGCGCCAGGCGCGTATCGAACCCCGCCAATCCGTATCGCCTCACCTCCCGACCGTGCCGTCGTCGAAGCCGAACCGGATGATCACGTGACGATCACCGCAGACGGCGGCCAACTACCCTTGACGTGGCTAGTCGATGGCGAACCCGTGTCGGCGCAGCAAAAACGCGCCTTGATGCTCGACGCCCGTCATCGCGGCTTCCTCAAAATCTCGGTGATAGACGCGACAGGCCGCGCCGATCGGGTCAGCATTCGGATAAAATGACATCACCTAAGAAGCAGACCGCGCCGACAGCGGCGACGTGCTCGTTGACGAAGGCGATGATGACGATGACGATGACGTTGAGGTCTCGGCCATGCGTCGCTGGGACCGAAACCACTCGGCCATATGATCGAGAAAAACGCGTTGACGCGGCAGAATATGCCGTCCACTGACATATAACGCGTAGATGCCGGTCGACGAGTTATCGATGGTATCCGGCAACACCTGTACGAGTTGCCCCGACGCAAGTTCGTCGGCGATGATTAACTCGGTCGTTCGGATGAGGCCTAAACCGGCGACGGCGGCAATCCGAAGAACTTCGCTGCTGTCCGACCTCAATCGTGTCGTGATCCGAACGGCCATTTCACTGGCACCACTTCCAAAACTCCACGACCAAGCATCTCCCAACGCCAGACAACGGTGTTCGGAAATACTTTCCGGTGTCGTAGGAGTACCGTTCGAAGCCAGGTAGGACGGTGAGGCCGCAATGATCAATTTGTCGGTCGTCAACCGCTTCGCAATGAGCGTGCTGTCGTCCAGGGCACCGGAGCGGATAGCGATATCGTACCCCTCCTCGTGCAGATTGACATGCCTGTCCGTCATGTCGAGTTGAACTTCGATCTCCACGTAAGTGTCGAGAAATGACGGAATCGCGGGCGCGACAAAAAGTCTACCGAGCAGCTGTGGCGCCGACACCTTGATTTTGCCGACCGGCTTGTTCGAACTCGCGGCCATAGACGAGCGAGCCTGATCGAGTTCACTCAAGATACGCTCGACGTAGCCGAGAAACCGGGAGCCTTCCTCAGTGATCCGAATCGACCGCGTCGTCCGTTCGAACAACCGCACTGCCAGCGCTTCTTCGAGTGCCTGTATGCGTTTCGAGATCGTTCCGGGGGTCAACCCCAATTCCGTTCCCACGGCCGACAGGTTCTGCAGGGCCGACACACGGGAAAAAATGAGTAAATCTTGGATGTCCATAATTTCTCCAGCGGCTACGTCGGCACCCGCGTTCACTACTCGACATTTATGCTGTGCACCGCTGCCCAAGGCATGCGTCCGCGCCACGAAGATATCAGTTCCGCGCACTACGTAATCAAGGGGGTCAGATTGACGCAAGAGTTAAGACTATCGTTTGCACCATGACGTGCAGACGTGCAGGAATTGCGACTGCCATCGAGTGCGACGATAAATGAGTTGTTCTGCACGCGTCGGCATTTTCTGTGTAACGCGGTGCCACACCGTTTCCGTTCCGCAAATCGTCTGAATGTCTTGAGTTGGAACGATTTACTCTGTGCTTGTCTATGCATAGAGCTACTGTGCTCTGAGAACTGCGATCGGTAACAAACGCGACGACCACGAGAATGGGTGCCGAGCGCCCGAAGTCCAACCTTGAAGTGAGCAGTGCACGATGACTGTTGATACATCAGCCTTATTCAGTCCCTTCCAGTTGGGACCGCTTGCCCTGCGCAATCGCATCGTCATGGCACCCATGACTCGTTCATTTTCTCCCGATGGCGTACCAACCCCTGAAGTTGCAGCCTATTATCGGCGGCGCGCTGAAAATCAGGTCGGTCTGATTATTTCTGAGGGTACGCTCGTGCCGCACCCGGCGGCCGGCAATGACCCGAAAGTCCCTGCGTTTCATGGGAGTGCGGCTTTGAACGGCTGGGCCCACGTGGTCGCCGAAGTTCATGCCGGCGGTGGCCGCATCATGCCTCAACTCTGGCACGTCGGGAGCATGCGTCGAAAGGGCGACCTGCCGAATGTAGAGGCACCGCCCGTCGCGCCCTCCGGCCTTCTGAAACCAGGCAAAGTCGTCACCGAGCCCCTCGACGCGCACGAGATCGAAAATTTGATAGCGGCCTATGCTCACTCGGCCGCCCGCGCACGCGAACTCGGGTTCGACGGCATCGAAATTCACGGCGCGCACGGTTATTTGATCGACCAGTTTTTCTGGTCCGGCACCAACCAGCGCGCAGATAGCTTCGGCGGCGGCATTGCCGATCGCGCGCGATTTGCCGCCGAGATCGTGAAAGCCTGCCGCGCCGCGACATCTCCGGATTTCCCGATCGTGCTCAGGTTTTCACAATGGAAGCAGCAGGATTTCGGCGCGAAGCTGGCTCGGACTCCTGCTGAGTTGGGTGAATTTCTGCAACCGCTCGCCGACGCGGGCGTCGACATCTTTCATTGCTCGACCCGACGCTTCTGGGAACCTGAGTTTGCCTCGGAGCCAGGCGAGCTTGGGCAGCTTAATCTGGCAGGCTGGACCAAAAAATTGACCGCTCGCCCATCGATAACGGTCGGGTCTATCGGCCTGGACACCGACTTCATCGAGACCTTCCGCGGCACCGGCGCAGCCATCGCACCCGAGCATCTGCAGCGGTTGGTGCAGATGATTTCCTCGGGTGCAGTTGATCTGGCCGCCGTCGGACGAGCGTTGATCTCCGACCCGGCGTGGACAGTGAAGCTGCGCGAAGGTCGTCTGAACGAGATGGTTCCCTATACGAAAGAAGCGCTCACACAGCTGCAGTGAACACACTTTCCGCTGCGTGCCCATCAAGAGTACACGATATGAGCACCAGAGACCGACGTATTGTGGTGGTGACGGGGGCTGCGCGCCGCCTCGGCCGCGCGCTGGCGCTCGACTTCGCAGCGCGCGGCTGGACCGTTGCACTGCATGTGCGCCGCGAGGACGACGACGTCAGATCCATCGCCCGCGACATCGAAAGTGCGGGCGGAATCGCGGCCGTTTTTGCAGCCGACTTTACCGATCAAAGCGCAGTCGAGAACTTGCTTCCCGCAATCGATCGACGGTTGGGCCAGGCCACATGCCTGATCAACAACGCCTCTGTGTTCGACTACGACGACATCGCCTCACTCACGTCGGAAGCCTGGGATCGCCACTTCGCCGTCAACGTCAAAGCCCCGGTGTTTCTTGCAAAAGCATTTGCCACCCAGTGTCCGACGCATGTTGTCGGCTCGATCGTCAACATCGTCGATCAGCGAGTCTGGAAGCCGACGCCGCATTTCCTGTCGTACGCCGGATCTAAATCTGCCTTGTGGGCGATGACCCGAACATTGGCGCAAGCGCTCGCACCGCAGGTTCGTGTCAACGCGATCGGTCCTGGCCCGATGCTGCGCAGCGTCCACCAGTCGGAAAAGGAATTCGCAGAACAGGCTGCGGCAACGCCTTTGGGTCGGGCGACGAGGCCGGAAGAAATTGCGGCAGCGATCCGCTTCATCATTGACGCGCCCGCCATGACCGGCCAGATGATTGCCCTCGATGGAGGCCAGCATCTCGCCTGGCAGACACCCGATGTCGGCGATGGCCGGGGTTAGGCGAGCTCGCAACGTCTGGACATGCCTGGGGTACGCTGTGATCGCCTAAAGCGAAATCAGAGGAGCCGAATTCGAGTAAGCTCCGGAACCGATAGAACCTGTGCTTTTGAGTAGCGCCGATGATGATCGAACCTCGAGCGAATACGGATGCGACCAACGATCTGCATCGTCGCGTTTTCGTCCGTGATTTGGAAATTCTCGCCAGTGTCGGGATCTTCGAGGTCGAAATGCGCTACGAGCAGCGCATCATCGTCGGCATAGAACTCGACGTACTCGATACCTACGACGGCATCAGCGAACGCATCGCCGACGTTTTCGATTACAGCCGCGTCGTTCGCGATACGGAAATGCTGTGCCAGAGTCGGCATTTCAAACTAATCGAGACGCTGGCGGACGCCATCGCCAAACAGTGTCTCGCCGATCCCCGCGTGCACGCCGTCTCCGTACGCATCGAAAAGCCTGACATCATGCCGAATTGCAAAACTGTCGGCATCGAAATCAAACGTTCCCGGTCGATCTGACGTAACCGCACCCGACACCTTCGCGGCCTGAGCATCGCACCACATCGCCGTGCACGTTTTCAGCCGTCATCCCGCACGACGGCATTGCATCAGTCGCATTGCGAGTGTCCGCAACTCCGGCACGCACCACAGCCGCCGTGACCGACATACGCCAATTCGGAGCAATTGGGACACCGCGTCGCCGCATCCGAGAGGGTTCCCGCCTGCGTTCCCGCCGGCAACTCGGGCTGGCCGAGCGGCAACGACGGGTGCGCATCGTCTTGGGCCACGGTGCCGGATGTCAGCACGGAGCCGGTGGTCGCATTAGGTCGAAAGGTCGTGCAACCCTTCAAGCCAAGCCTGTAGGCATCGAGATAAATCGACTGAAAATCGCCAAAGGTGATGCCGACAGGACAGTTGATTGTCTTTGAAATTGCGCTGTCCACGTGTTGCTGCGCTGCGGCCTGCATCGCCAGATGGTCGGCAGGTGCCAGGTCTGCGGCTGTGACGAAGGCATCGCCTAACGGTGCCGCCGCGCCGAACATTTGCCGAAACAATCGATAGGCATAGTCCTGAATTTGCTCGTGTCGAAAGCTGCCACTGGGTTCTGTTATCCGGCGGCTATAGGTGAAATCGAACACCGGTTCGATCCCGCTCGACACATTGCCCGCCAGCAACGAGGTCGTGCCCGTCGGTGCGATGGTCGTGAGCAGACCATTGCGTAGGCCCGTTTTGGTGATGCGGTTACGCAGGTCTTCGCGCAACGACCGCAAATTCGGCCGCTCGACGAGCGCTTTCGGATTACACAGAAAAAACGCACCTTTTTCGACTGCCAGAGCGGCGCTAGTTTCATAGGTCGCGTGCTTGATCATACCCAGCCAACGCGACGTCAGCGCGCAAGCGGCCTCCGAGCCGTAACGCACGCCGAGCTGGATGAGCGCATCCGCCAGCCCTGTCACCCCAAGCCCGATGCGGCGCTTGGCGACCGCCTCTTGCTGCTGCGCCGGCAACGGATATCTCGAGACGTCGATCACGTTGTCGAGAAACCGCGTTGCAACAGCTGCTGTCGCCACGAGACGCTCCTCGTCCAGCCGCGCCTCCGGCGTGAAAGGCGCGCGTACCAGCCGCGCCAGATTGAGCGCCCCGAGCAGACATGCCCCGTAAGCCGGCAACGGCTGTTCGCCGCAGGGGTTGGTCGCGGTGATCGTCTCGCAATACCCGAGATTGTTTTGCGCATTGATCCGGTCGATGAAAATGACGCCGGGCTCGGCGACGTCGTAAGTGGCTTTCATCAGTCGCGCCCACAGATCGCGCGCCTGTACTGTCCGGTAAACTTCACCCTCGAACACGAGATCCCACGCTGCGTCCGCCTCGACTGCCGAGACGAACGCATCGGTGACGAGCACCGATAGATTGAAATTGCGCAGTCGAAGCGGATCGCGCTTGACGTCGATGAAAGTCTCGATGTCGGGGTGATCACATCGCAACGTCGCCATCATCGCGCCGCGCCGCGCCCCCGCCGACATGATCGTGCGACACATCGCATCCCACAGGTCCATGAACGACACCGGACCGGACGCATCGGCCCCCATACTGCGCACCACTGCGCCGCGCGGACGCAAGGTCGAAAAATCGTGTCCGATGCCGCCGCCGGCCTGCATGGTCAGCGCCGATTCCTTGACTGCCTCGAATATACCGCTGAGATCGTCTTCGATCCGGCCCATGACGAAGCAGTTGAATAGCGTCACCCGCCGCTCGGCCCCCGCCCCCGCGATGATGCGGCCGCCAGGAACGAACTCGCCCTCTGCCATGGCTTCGAAAAACATCTCGGCCCATCGTTGCCGAAGAGCAGGCTTTTCAGCCGCAGCAACCGATGTAGCGACACGGCTCAGCGTGTCGCCGAACGTTGCATCGACTGGGAGCCCGTCGTGCTTCAGGCGATATTTCATGTCCCAGATTTCATGCGAAATCTGCGGCCATCCGTCGGCAAACGTGCTGGGCATGATGGAGTGAAGGGTCATGGTTGGGATAAAGGACCTGCGCCTACGCAAACATTCGACACCGAACCAATGTAACGCCCAACTCTGCGTTGTCAACGAATGTTCTTTAAATATTCCCTTTTTGATCTTGTTTTAGATCGAGAATGTAAGGCGGCGGCTGCGCGCTTGCCACTGCTTCGTCGATCAGCCGAGAGCACGCACCCTCAATGCGCTCTTCGACCATCCGCCGAAACGTAGCGCGCGGCACGCCGGGCGCTATGGGCTCGAGAAACTCGACGACGATGGTTCCGGGATATCGCATCAATTTTCGGCGCGGCCAAAACAGACCGGAATTCAGCGCAACGGGCACGCACGGCACCTGCAGCGCTTCATAGAGGGCGACATAGCCCGGTTTGTAGTCCGGCGCAGCGCCCGGCGCCTGCCGCGTGCCTTCCGGAAAAATGACGATCTCACGCCCCGCCGCGGCGCGTAACTTCGCGTCTGCAACCAACTTTTTCAGCGATACCGAGGCACGCGAACGTTCGACCAGAATGTGCTCGAACTTGACACAAAACCAGCCATACAGAGGTATCCACTTCAGCTCTTCTTTCAGGACGATCGCCGGATCGCGCAGCAGCGGAATAAGCGCGAAGGTGTCCCAGGTCGACTGATGTTTGGAAACCACCAGACACGCACCCTCCGGAAGATTTTCGCGCCCACGTACTTCCAGGCGCGTCCCGCAGATCACCTCCAACAGCCACGTACACACCCGCCCGTGCCAACTCAGCGCCGCCATCGCCCAGGATCGCGGCGCGAGCAGCAGCCAGCTGAACACCACCAACATGAGCAGGGTCAGGACGTAGAAAACAGCAGCGTAGGCGAGCGACCTGATCATTGCGAACCGATGGCGGAGAGTGGGTCGAGACCCCGGCCACGTGCCGGCACTACAGGCCGGTAAGCCTTGGCGGAGGCGGTGAAAACGCGGGTGCCGGTGATACCGACGGCGAAGACGACGACGGTAACGATGGCGGTAACGATGGCGGTAACGATGGCGGTAACGATGGCGATGCCGACGCAAGCTTGTTGCGCACCATACTCATGGACCAGCGCGCGGCCGACGGCCAGAACTTGATATACTCAGTCATCACCAACTTCACCGCTGCAGGCTTGCGCCACCACTGATCCGCTCGGTAATTGGTCGAGGTCACGGCATGCGGCACGAGTTCCACGCCGGGCAGCGAACGTTTCAACTCGAGCAGACTTCTGGGCATGTGATAGTTCGAGGTAACGACCACCAGCCGGTGGAACCCCCACGTCTGCAACCACGCGCGCGTCTCAGCGGCGTTACCGACCGTGTCCCGCGCCGCATAGTCGACGTCGACACAACAGTCGAACAGGACCGGCGTGACACCTGAGAGTCGCTGCAGTTCGAGCTTGGTTGTGGCCCGGTTGACCCCCGAGATGAGAATGCGGCGCCCGGCACCCGCCAGGAAAAGTCGAAAACCCTCGCGCACCCGCAATTCGCCACCCGTCAGTACGACGACCGCGTCCCCAGCCGCCGGCTCTCTGTTGTCATAACGCAGGATAGTTGCAGCGAAAACGGCAAACCCCGCAGTGAAAGCGGCCACGGCCACCCCCGCACAGATCAGACCGAGTTTCAGCGTCCGGCTCAATTGCGCGCTCCCTAGCTCGGAATGCACACCTGATGCGGGACGGAAATCCGCCACGCCATGACGCGCGATTGCCGAAGGACGCCTTATGGTGACCTAGTTTGCGATCACAGTCGACCATCGCGGAAGCATGAACCGACGAATCCGGTTAATTTCAGGCTCGAAAGTCGTGCGCCGATGCGAGCGACCGTGGCGCGTCGCCAACTCGGCCTTGCCGGGCGGTTACGCTAACCGGATCGGAATAACGCGACCAGGTCAGTTAAGCCGGCCCTTGAGATCGCGAATACTTTGATCGATCAGCTCGGCACTGCTGGTCCCCGCCTTCGCAGCGATCAAATGCTGCGCCGCCGACATCGCTAAGTCCACAGAGGTTGCCCGCACTTCGGCAATGGCCTGCGCTTCCGCGCGCGCAATCTTTTCCTCGGCCAACTTCGTGCGACGCTCGACGCTGTCCTTGAGATTGATCCGGGCTTCGGCCGCCAAGGCCTCGGCTTCCTGCCGCGCTGACGCCACGATATCAGCAGCCTCCTGCTCGGCCATCGCATGTTTGCGCTTGCTGTCTTCGAGCAGGGCATGCGCTTCTTCGCGCAACCGCAAAGCTTCGTCGATCTCGGCCTTGATCCCGGACGCCCGATCGTCGAGCGCTTTGGTGATCGCGCGGCCGGCACCTTGCTGCAAGGCAACGCCGATCAAAATCGCAAACGCGACCCCAACCCAGAAAACAGGATTATCCCAAAACGGGGCAGCGGTTCCAGCCAACAGCACCATGTCGTGATCTCACTTCGCTTTTACGGCGGCGATCGCGCTGGCGATCTCCGCACCGGACACGGTCTGACCGGTCAATTTTGCAACGATGGCCCCGACAGTATCGGTGGCGACGCCACTGACAGCCGAAAGCGCAGTCATCTTGCTCTGCGCGATCCGTTTTTCGGCGTCCGCGACCTTGGCTGCCATCTGGGCATCGACAGCGGCCCGCTCGCGATCGGTCTCGGCAGCAATCTGGTCGCGCTGCGATTTAGCGATGCCAGCGGCGTTTGTCTTGGCCGTTGTCAGGGCCTGCTCGTAGGCCTTGAGCGCCGTGTCGGTTTCGACCTTGAGATGCTCGGCTTCTGCGAGATCGCTGCGGATGCCTTCGGCGCGGCTTTCCACGACGCTAGCCACCCGCGGCAACAGCCGGCGTGACAACATAAAATACAAAAACCCGAACGTCAGCGCCAGCCAAACCAGCTGCGGACCGAACGTCGACTTGTCGAATGGCGGAAACGCCGATGTCGCAGCGTGGCCGTGCTCGACCGTCGCGACACCGGTATGAGGTTGGGCGTTCGCCGGGGCGACGATATTCGCCGCTGCTTTGTTAGGAGTAGCCATATATCGTCACTCGCTGGGCGTGTCGCAGGTCGACAAAGCGCATGGCGCTATCGAAAACAGCAAGCCCGCTCACCCGTCCAACCGCAATAACCTGAGAGGTATTGCGGCAGTACGAGCGAGCGCGCAGCCGTGAAAGCAGCGCCGGCTCGCCCTTAAAGACGACCCGGCGCGGTTCTATGTCAGACCGCGAACAGCAACAGCAGCGCGATGAGCAGCGAGAAGATGCCGAGCGCTTCCGTCAGTGCGAAACCGAGCAGCAGCGTGCCGCGCTGGCCATCAGCAGCCGAGGGGTTGCGCAGCGCGCCCGAGAGGAACTGGCCGAAAAGGTTGCCGAGGCCGATGCCTGCACCGGCCATGCCGAGGCATGCGATACCAGCGCCGATGTATTTAGCTGCAAGCGGATCCATTTTATACTCCTGAGTTTGGATTGAGTGGATTGGTGATCAGTGAGCGCCGTGAACTGCATCGCTGAGATAGACGCAGGTCAGAACGGCGAAGACGTAGGCTTGCAGGAACGCGACCAGCAATTCGAGTGCCGTGAGCGCCGTCGTCAGTGCCAACGGCAGCGGCGACAACACCTTCCAGACGCCGGCCGCTAACAGCGTACCGACGAAACCTGCGAATATTTTCAGCGCGATATGGCCGGCCAACATGTTGGCGAACAGACGCACCGACAGCGACACCGGCCGCGACACGAACGAGATGATCTCGATCGGCACCAGGATCGGTAGCAGCCAGAATGGTACGCCCGACGGCACGAACAACTTCAGAAAGCCCACGCCGTGGCGCGCAAAGCCATACAGCAGCACCGTCGCGATCACCAGCAACGCTAACGCGGCAGTAATGACGATGTGGCTGGTGACGGTGAAGAAACCCGGGATCATCCCCAGGAAATTGGCGACCAGAACGAACGAGAACAGCGCAAAGACGAACGGCAGGAATTTCATGCCTTCCTTGCTGTCGTCGAGATTGTCACGAACCGTGCCGGCGACGAATTCGTAAATCATTTCCGCCAGCGACTGCAGTCGTCCCGGAACCAGACTGGCATTGCTCATCGCAAAATGCAGAAACGCGCAGATGATACCGACCGACACGACCATGAACACGGTCGAGTTCGTAATCGATGCATCGATGCCGAACGGCTTGAACGACGCAAACGTCGTCAGCGCGAATTGTTCAATGGGGCTGTGCCCACCGCCAGATGCCACGTCTCAATCCCCCGCCCGTTGAAACGGGAGCCCCTTTATTTCTCGTCGTCCTCGTCGTCTTTGACAGAGGGGGCCGGCGGCGTTTTTTCACGCTGCGCCTGCCGCACGATATTCAACATTCCTGCAGCCGACCCAAGCAGAAAGAACAAGATAAAAAGTCCCGGAAAAGTCCCGAGCCACTTGTCCAGCATCCACCCCAGCCCACCACCCACGACGACACCGCCGATCAGTTCCGCCGAAACTTTAAGACCACGCGCCATGGCATTGCCCTGGTCGTTGTCCCTATGCTTCGGCGCAACGCGCCGCTGTTTCGCCGTCTCGATCTTGTCACCGATAGCAGAGGCGCGCTTCGAGAGAGCCTCCCGCTCAGCTGCCGACAGCGTGTCGGTGGCGCGGGAACCGGTCTTGTCGTCGATCGACATAGGAAGCGCCCTTACCAGCAGGGAAAAGGCCAAAAACGGCGAGGTGACTTGCGGCGCGAACCATAGGCACCGGTCCCGGGGGTGTCAAGAATTCGCGCCGCCTCGATAGCGTCAATTCTGCCGGTCAAATCCGCGCAGGTGCGATACGGGTGTTGAGCGGTGCATTTGGCGGCGTAATGGTGCAACAATCTACCAGCAATCTCCCTATATGTCGGCATCACCGTGACGTGCACGCCATACCTCGGCACGTCTGGGTAAGATAAGCCTGCATCCGTTGGAACCGACCATGGACCTGCAACTATTTCTGGCGCTCAACGCGATGACTGTTTCGGCGCTCGTGATCGCCGTCATCTTCATCTATCGGCCACGTGATCAGCCGGGCTGGTTCGGCTCAAACCTACCGTGGGTGGCCGTCAATGCCGCCGTGCTGATCTCTGGCGCGCTGGCGTTGATGCTCGCGCCAGGCCTGGCAGGCACGCTGGTTGCGCTGATCTTCCTGCCCTTCGTGGCCGCACCCGTCCTGCTGTTCTCGCAATCGCAACGGATGGCACTTACGGGACGCCTACCGTTGGCGGCACGCCTTGCTCGGGGGGCGGCGATCCTGCACCCGACGACCACCAACAAGATGCACGCTGATCTGACGACCGCAATCTCTGGCGATGACGACGCCAATGCCAAAGCTCTGTCGGCACTCGCCACGACCGCACCGCGCGAATACCGGCCACTGGTCCTCGCCCAATTAGCCGTGACCCGTCGTGACTGGAGTGAAGTTTTAGCTATCGCAGGCGCGCGTGACCCGTCCGACACTTCGATGAAGGCAATGGAAATCCGCGCCCTCGGTGAAACGGGCCGCATCGAGCCGATGGTCCAGAGCTACATCGCTGGACGCAGCGCACTCGTCGGACCTCAGGGCCTGATGTCGAAACTCATCGTCCTTGCTTTCGGCGGGCGGCCTGACGGAGTAGCGGCCTTGCTGAATAAAAAACTCGCCGGTATGGACGCCGAAACGAAGTCTTATTGGACGGGTCTCGGCTATCTCAACAGCGGTACCGACACCGCATCCGGCGAACGTGCCTTGGCCAAACTCGCCGCCGAAGCCAAGCGCGAGCGAACCCGTGAAATGTCCCGTCAGCATCTGAACGCTTTCGCTGCCTCCCCGCCGCAACCGTTACCGGCGCCGACGCGGTCGAGCCTCGATCTTATCGAGCACCAGACCCTCGTCGAAACGAGCGAGCGCCCACTGCCTGTTCTGGCGTTGGCGACGACACTGGGTCTGATCGCTGTCAACGTCGCTGCATTCTTAGCTGAAATCTACATGGGCGGCTCTGAGGATTCGGAGGCCTTGATTGGCCTCGGCGCGCTATGGCCACCGGAGGTGTTCGAAAACGGTGAATGGTGGCGGCTGTTGACCGCTTCATTTCTGCACTTCGGTCCGGTGCATCTGGCATCGAACATGTTCGTCTTGTGGGTCTTGGGCCGCCTGCTCGAGCCCATGCTCGGGTCTTTGCGCACCCTGGCCATCTACATTCTCGGCGCGCTCGTCTCGTCGGCATTTGTGCTGTGGTTGATGAAGGCGGGCATCACCGAGTATGGGCTACTCGTCGGTGCCTCCGGCGCAATCTTCGCGCTGCTCGGTGCTGAAGCGATGATCGTGCTGCAGAGTTGGTGGCGCGATTCCGAGCATTTCGACCGGCGCAAACTGTCGACGCTGGCCGTGATGCTAGGCCTTCAGATCGTCATCGATCTCAGCGTGCCGAACGTCAGTTTCGCTGCCCACGCATCGGGCTTTTTTGCCGGCATGGTGGGTTTACTGCTCGTGCCGCGGCGGCGTCAGACGACAGCGCCTGCCAATTCTAATTCCGGGGTATAGACATGAGTTCAGCTGTTCCGATCACCGTACTCACGGGCTTTCTCGGCTCCGGTAAAACCACTCTGTTGAAACGGCTGCTGGCAGATCCGGCGATGGCCAACACCGCGGTCATCATCAACGAATTTGGCGACGTGGGGCTCGATGATGCGCTCGTCGAAAAAGCCGACGAGGACACCATTCTGCTGCCGTCGGGCTGTGTCTGTTGCGCGGTGCGCGGCGATCTGACGAAAGCCTTGGCGAAACTGCACAAACAATCGCTGCACGACGAGATCCCGACCGTCAGACGCGTCGTGCTGGAGACCTCGGGTTTGGCCGACCCGACGCCGATCGCCCACACGCTGATGACCGACGAGGATACCTATCGCATCTACCAACTCGACGGCATCGTCACGACCGTCGATGCGCAACACGGGCTGGGCCAGTTGGACGCTCATTTCGAGCCAGCCAAGCAGATCGCCATGGCCGACCGCATCGTCGTCACCAAAACGGACCTCGTCGACGCCGCCACGGTCACGACCCTTGAAACGCGCCTACGGGCCCTCAATCGTACCGCGCAAATCCTCCGCGTCGTGAAGGGCGACACGCAGGCAGCACAACTCATCGGCCTCGGCGCGCACGAGCCCGCGTTGATGGGCGCTGATCCGGAGCGCTGGCTCGGCCACCAAGCGTCCGCGCAGGTCCACGATCACACCTGCGGCCCCGGCTGCGGCCACGATCACGATCACAGCCATCACCACGGTGCCGACCACGATCACGCCATCTCCGGCGGGCATACGCACCTGCACGGTATCGGCACCTTCGCGTTGGTGTTCGACACACCGCTCGACGGCAACGCCTTGAGCCTGTCGCTGCAGACCCTCGCCGCTGCCTACGGCGAAAAATTATTGCGCGTGAAAGGTATCGTGACGGTGGAGGGGCAGGCCAAACCCTTCGTCGTGCACGGCGTACAGCACATTTTTTATCCACCCGATGTGCTGCAGGATTGGCCGAAGCGATCCGACGGCGAGCGCGACAAGCGCTCCCGCTTCGTCTTCATCACCCGCGAACTCGAGCGCGCCACGGTCGAGAAACACCTCAAACCCTTCCTGGGTCAGCCGTTGGCTTGAACGCGGAAGCAGTGGCGTCGCGGCCACAGTACACAGGCGACATACCGCCCGACCATGGCGACGGTTGCATGCGCGCGCATTTTCGGGGACCGTATGTCGTTGGATCGACGATCGGAACCTGTCATGCGCGTTGGGATCATTGTTGCTGCTGCCTCGCTGCTGATGGGCGCGCTGACGATTACACCTGTGTCAGCTCAAACCTTGCCCGGCCCGAGTGGCCAAAGCCAGCCGAACCAGGCGCGCGATTGCCAGACTGTACGCACCTGCAATTTTGCACGCGGTGCCACAGTGCGTGGCTGCCTCTCGTCGTACACGTGCCGCACGTGCCGTCTGGTGTCATCGAGTTGCACGATCGGCAGCGGCCAAGGCGTCTGCCAGCGCATGCGCTGCAGCTGGGGCGCGTAATTGCCGACTGCTTTAACTGAAATGAGATCTTCCATGTCCCTTCGTCTCGCCCCTCTTCGATTCGATGGTCGCGTCGCCATTGTCACCGGTGCCGGCAACGGCCTCGGTCGCCAGCACGCGCTCGCCCTCGCCAGTCGTGGCGCGACGGTAGTCATCAACGACCTCGGCGGCGCCCGCGACGGTAGCGGCGGATCGTTGTCGGCAGCCCAACAGGTCGTAGCCGAAATCGTCGCCAACGGCGGCACGGCCATGGCCAACGGTGCATCGGTGACCGATGAGAAAGCCGTCGACGCCATGGTCGCCGACACGCTCACGGCCTATGGCCGCGTCGATATTCTGATCAACAACGCCGGCATCCTGCGTGACAAAAGCTTCGCCAAGATGAGTGTCGACGAATTTCGCGCTGTCATCGACGTGCATCTGATGGGCGCGATGATCTGCAGCAAAGCCGTGTGGGACACCATGCGCACCCGGAACTACGGCCGCATCGTCATGACCACATCGTCGTCGGGGCTGTACGGCAATTTCGGCCAATCCAACTACGGTGCTGCGAAAATGGCGGTCGTCGGTCTCATGCAGACGTTGTCGATCGAAGGCGCCAAGAACGGCATCCACGTCAATTGCCTTGCCCCGACCGCGACCACCCGCATGACCGACGACATCCTCCCCGGTGCCATCCAGGACCACTTCAAAGCCGAGTATGTGACGCCGGCCGCCGTATTCCTCGCCAGCGACAAGGCCCCCACGCGCTGCATCTTGACCGCCGGTGCCGGTACGTTCGCGTCTGCCAACGTGACGTTGACCTCGGGCCTCCACCTCGGTTTCGACAGCGAAACGCCTGAGAAAATTGCATCGCACTTCGCTGAGATCACGGCACGCGCCGGCGAGGTGGTGCCGAAGTCGGGTGCCGAGCAAGGCGGCAACGAACTCTCCAAGCGCGGCGTCACGCGCTGAGCCGATCGACGATGTCCCCCCTGCCGCAACCCACGCTGCACTTGCGCCCACTCACCGACGGCGACCGCTTTCGCCTGCGCCGCTGGCTCGCCGAACCTCATGTCATCGCCTGGTGGGGCTCGCGCTCGGCCGCCGAAGCAGCCGTGGCGTTGGCCGAGGCCTCGCACACCGCACTGGTTCGCATGATCGACCTCGACAGTGAACCGATCGGCTACGCACACGCACTCGATCTCACCGACGCCCATCTGCCACCTGCCGTGTGGCAAGCCGACGTGTTCATCGGTGCAGCCGCGCATCGCGGCCAAGGCCTCGGCGCATCTGCCCTGGCGGCGCTGCGCGACGAACTGTTCGCGGCCACACTGGCACAGGGCCTTGCCGTGCGTGTCCCGATCCGCAACGAACGCGCGGTTCGCGCGATCGAGCGCTGCGGCTTCAAATGGCACGCCATCATTTCAGATGCGCAACTGGGCCCCTGCTGGCTGCTGCTCGCCGCGCGGCCGTGAGCGTCACGGAATGAACTACCAAGTCTCGATCGCCGGCCGCAGGTCCATTTCGAAAGTCCAGGCATCGCGCGGTTGGCGATGGATCTGCCAGTACTGTTCGGCGATGTTGTCGGGGTTCAGAATGCCGCCGTCTTTTTTCAGCGCGTAGCGTTCCGGAAAATTCGAGCGGATGAAGTCGGTGTCGATCGCACCGTCGATGACGGGATGGGCGACGTGAATACCCTTCGGCCCGAGTTCGCGCGCCATGCTCTGCGCCAACGCGCGCAACGCGAACTTGCCACCCGCGAATGCCGAATAACCGGAGCCGCCACGCAAGCTCGCCGTCGCGCCCGTGAACAGGATCGTCCCTCGCCCACGTGGCAACATCGCGCGCGCCGCTTCGCGCCCGGTATGAAACCCACCCAGCGCGCACATTTCCCATACCTTGGTGTAGGCGCGCGTCGTCGTCTCCAGGATCGAAAATCGCACGTTGGCACCGACATTGAAAACCGCCACCTCGATCGGCCCGACCTCGCGCTCGATGCGGTCGACAAGCGCGATCATCTGGTCTTCCTGACGCGCATCGCACGAGAACGGCACCGCCCGCCCGCCGAGCGCCTCGATTTCGGCCACGACCGGGGCCAGCTTGTCGCCGTTACGTCGCACCACGCAGGCGATGAAACCCTCGGATGCGAAGCGCTTGGCGATGGCTGACCCCGTGGCATCTCCAGCCCCGATAACGAGACACACGGGCGTTCCCGCGCCGCTCGCTTCGGGCTTCGTCTCCTGCATCACGGCCCCCGTATCGGCGGCGAGTTTGTCGATCGTCTCCGACGCCTGGTCCATCGGCTTGGTCGTATCGGTGGTCATGCGCAGGCTCCTGGCAAAGGCAGTGTGCAACGATCTAACACTGAGATGACGACCGCGACGAGAGCTGTTTCGAAAGCTCGCCTGCCGCCTGCAGCGACTGGAATAACGATTTCAACGCCGCTCCGTTCAGTGACGGATCACGCGCCTGCGGTACACAGGACACGAATGTCGCAACCTCGGCCAGCATCGAAACACCCACCCGGTCCGAACTCGGCATGGCCACCACGACATTCGCCAGATCAGAAACTGGATGCGACTGCGGCTGCTGCGCGCTGACCTCGACCACGATCAACAACCGCTCGAACTCCACAGCCGCGCGTCGGAACGGCAGCCAGTCCCTCGGCTGATTGCCCTGCGGCAGCACCACGATTCGGGCCGGCGTCGTCGCGAGGAAGGCGAGCGCGCGCGACACCGACACGCCGTCGTCAGGATCGATGCGCACCGCCACGATCCGCACCTTGCCATCGCACGCGACCGCCGACACCAGATCGCTGTCACTCGCCACACCCGCAATCTGCGGCGCGAACGGCGAGGGCTCGCGCGCGACCACATCCCAAGCGATCAGCAGCCCTTCGCCGTCGCGCGCGAGACAGCGGGCGACGGCTGGTATCGTATAGTCGATGCCTCTGGTGATCAGGCCGACCGCCGTCCCGCCGGGATCGATCCCGACAGGCACCTTAGGTTTGACGGGCCGCGCCTGCCCACCCACCGCGATCTGCAGCAGCACGAGCACCGCTGCCGCACGACCCGCGAGAGCAACGTTTCGCCACGTCATGCGCTGGCGAACATGCCGTTTTTGCTCGAATGCCACCATTTACCCGCAATCACCACGCCCTCGGAAACGATCCGCTTGCCGCCCGTCAGATGCTCCCCGACCACGTCGACGTAATCGAACTGCCCCTCCTTGACCGTCAGCAGCGTTGCATCGCCGACGCTGCCCACTTTCAGGCTTCCGAGTTCCGGCCGCCGCATCGCCATCGCCGCATTCACCGTTGACGCGGCGATCACGTCTGCCATCGGCATGCCCATGCAGAGGAACTTCGACATGGTGGTGACCTGATCGAACGCCGGCCCGTTGATGCACAGTGCGTGCACATCCGACGAGATCACATCGGGCGGAAAACCGTTGGCCAGCATGGCGCGTGCGGTTTCGAACGCGAACGATCCCTTGCCGTGCCCGATATCGAAAATGACACCACGTTTGCGTGCTGCAATCACTTCCGGCTTGACCTTGCCCTGCGCGTTGGCAGGCGTGTTGGGGAACGGCCGGAACGCATGCGTCAGGATATCTCCCGGCCGCATGATCGAGATCACGTCCTCATAGCTGGGTGGCGGATGGTCGATATGCACCATCAGCGGCATGGCGACTTTGTCCGCCACTTCGAGCGCCATCTTGAGCGCGGCCCAACC
>JANYHG010000231.1 GCA_025359165.1 Hyphomicrobiaceae bacterium | reverse complement strand
CCTTGACCTCGGCTTCGTCCGATCGGCTCCCGGCCGGGGCCGGAGAACGCTCACGGGCCACCCCCTTCGACCATGGGATGCAAAAACGAATAGCACACTTGCTCTCTGAACGCGCGCTGAGGTTGCAATTATGACTAATATCATTGCGACACCGTTGCTGTTGTTCTTGATCGCGCGCGAGCCTACGGATCCAACACCTCTGGCGCGAGTTGCCATATTGCGACGGCGCGGTATGTCGACCGGGCAGCCCCATGACATTGTTGCGCGCGAACCCGCTTGCCTGGAGGGATGTCGATCTACCCGCCGCTCGCGACTTGCAGACGCATCAAGGTCGCAAACGACCGTCGGGTTCCGGTTCTCTGAAGTCAAAAAACGAAAGGAACCGTGAAGTGTGGATGCCGAATAACAACTATCCGTCGGCGATGTTTGGAGGTGGCGTCGACTTCGGCACCATGCAAATTCGCTCGGCTATTGCATCCGATCTCGCTGATATCGTCGAGTGCGAAGATCTCGCGTTCAATTTGAGAGCCCGGACCACACTCGCCAAAGAAGTCAGTGCGCATGGACAATTGGCATCGCAGATCGATCGGGGTGACATACACGTGATCGCCGCCGGACCCGCATTTCTTGGCTACATCTCATTTTCACTGAGACATGATCACCTATTCGTCGCTGCTGTCGCAGTGCACCCGAAATATCATCGCACAGGGGTCGGTAGCCGGCTGCTGTCGTTTGCGGGGGCAACCGCGTTTCGTCACGGCCTTGGCAAGGTGCACCTTTTCACCGACGGCCACAACGCAGGCAATCTCGATTTTTATCGACAACGCGGGTATGTCGAGACTGGCCGTTGCGAGGAAGGCGATTTTTTTCGAGTCTACCTGAGCAAAGCGATTATCGGGCATCCCGGCAAAAGTCTCGCTTCAATTTCCAGCAAAAGCAAATTGTCCGCAGCCTAGTTCCGGCTCCTTTTTTTTACATTCACAATTTCGGCACGAAGCGTGGCTACTCTTCCGGTGAAGGTAAACCGGCAGGTTGCCCGTTTTGTGCGATTCGGCTAATCCCTGACGGGCGAGATCACTACACGAACAATCCGGACCGTCAGGGGCGGACCTGGGGGAATGTCGAACCGCAATGCAGCAGCTCATCTCAGTGCGCGCGCAAAAGTTTGCTGTAATGGCCGTCGTCTTGGTCACGGCCTTGCTGGCCGGTTGCGCCGCGGTCGAGCTGTCGCCGCATCTGCAGCCGTTGTCCAAGGACACCCTGATGCTGCTCGGCAAGAAGGGCATGGAAGTGCCGTCGCCGATGTTCATCCGCATCTTCAAGGAAGAGAGCGAGTTCGAGGTCTGGAAGCAGCGCTCAGACGGTCGCTTCTACCATCTGAAAACCTATCCGATCTGCAACTGGTCGGGCGGTCTCGGACCCAAGGTCAAGCAGGGCGACAAACAGGCACCCGAGGGCTTCTATCGGATAGCTCGCAGCCAGATGAACCCCAATTCGCAGTTCTATCTGGCGTTCAATCTCGGCTTTCCGAACGCCTACGATCGCGCCAACAAACGCACCGGCGATTTCTTGATGGTGCACGGCAAATGCAAGTCCGCCGGCTGCTACGCCATGACCGATGCCTTGATCGAGGAAATCTATGCACTCGCGCGCGAGAGCTATCTTGGCGGCCAGGAGTACATTCAGGTTCACGCCATGCCGTTCCGCATGACCGACGCCAATATGGCCAGGCATAAGGCGGACCAGTGGTATTCCTTCTGGCAGACGCTGAAGCAAGGGTATGACCACTTCGAGCTGACCCACCTGCCGCCCGACGTCGCCGTGTGCCAGAAGCAATATCTGGTCAACGTGCGCCTGCAGGGCGGTGCGCCGTTGGGCAAGCTCGATCCCGAAGGCGCGTGCCCCGCGCTTGAGCGTCCAGCTCCGGTCGCGTTCACACCCATCCCGGGCGAGCAGGTGGCTGCGACGCGCTCCGTCGTTGATGGTGCCAAGATGCATTTGTTCGGTGCGACCGCAGCATCAGTCCTGACGGCTGCGCGACCGCTTTACGTTGCGCCCTCGTCCACGCGCTGAGGGCGCGCATCGGCACTCCCCCATCATGTGCGCCCCCATTGTTTGCGCCCCATTGTGTGCGCCAAAGAGAAGCGTCAAAGCGAAGCGACGCAGGGAAGTTTGGGGAGCAGTTCTGTGCGCAAGTTACGCGGGCTGATCGCAGCTATTTTTGCAGTTGGCATTTTGGCTTTGCTCGCGATGTTCGTTCGGCAGCCGCATGGTGATGCCGACAGCGTCGCGCTCGCCAGCGAGCGTAAGTCACGACTGATTGCCTATCGTGCCGAGCAGCCGTTGCCTGGTGCCGTCACATCGACGCTGCCACTCGACGCGCGGGTCGTCGCTGCCGGCTTCAAACTCGGCGCTCCGATCTTCGTGCGCATCTACAAGCGCACGTTCGAACTTGAGGTCTGGATGAAGCGCGACGGCGTCTTCCAGCACTTCGCCACCTACCCCATCTGCTATTTTTCCGGCAATCTCGGGCCCAAGCTGCGTACGGGCGACTGGCAATCGCCCGAAGGCGTGTATCAGGTCGAAACACGGCAACTCAATCCGCACAGCCGCTGGCACAAAGCGTTCAACCTCGGCTTCCCCAATGCCTATGATCGCGGCCACGGCCGCACCGGCTCGTTCCTGATGGTGCATGGCGGCTGCAGTTCGGTCGGGTGCTATGCGATGACCAATCCGGCCATCGACGATCTCTATCGCCTCGCCGCCGCTGCACTCGCTGGCGGCCAGACGCGGTTTCAGGTGCAAGCTCTGCCGTTCCGCATGATGCCCGATGCGTTGGCGCTGCGCGCCGATCACAAATACGCGCAATTCTGGTCGGAACTCAAAGCCGCCGCCGATGCCTTCGATGCGACACGGCTGCCGCCCGACGTCGTGGTCTGTGACGGCCATTACAAAGTTGTTTCTGACCGAGGCACCGACAAAGGGCTGGTGCGCGGGGGTGCCGCCGGGTGCCGTAAGCTTTAGATGGTCGAAATGGTGCTTTGAGGTAACGCGTTGCCGCCGACGTTATCCACATGTACGGAGTTGACAGTGTTGTATCGCAATCGTCCTATCCCCGCTCTGTGCGGATCTGATACAGGTGCGTGCAAATGGGGTGTGGAGCTGGGATGCGGGCGTCGCATCCACGGAGAATGCACGTGAGGCTTTTGAGCGGATCGGCGAGAGGCGCGCGAGCGGCGGTCAATATCGCTTGCTCGCTGGCGGGCCTGATGGTGTTGGGGCTGCTGGCGGTGCGGCCTGCGGCGGCGGTGGTCATCGAGCTCAAGGACGTCGCATCCGACCGGGTCGAGCGTCAGCGTGCCGAGGCGATAGGTCTTCTGCCTCTACCGGGCACGCCGAATGTCGGCCAGCTCGCCGAGCGTCTCGCCGAGAAGAAAATGGCGATGGGCAATCCCATCCTCATCCGCGTGTTCAAGGCCAGCTCCGAACTCGAAGTCTGGATGCAGAGCGGCGATAAATTCGAGCTCTTCGCCACCTATCCGATCTGCAACTGGTCCGGCACGCTGGGGCCCAAGCTGACCGAGGGCGACAAGCAAAGCCCGGAAGGCGTCTACACCGTCACGTCGCAGCAACTACATCTGGTCGGACGGCATCCGCGTTCGCTCAATCTCGGCTTTCCCAACGCGCTTGATCGGCAGATGAGCCGCACCGGTTCGTACATTCTCATTCACGGCGGGTGTTCGTCGGTCGGTTGTTTCGCGATGACCAATCCGGTCATCGAAGAGGTCTATAGTCTCGCGCTGGCGGCGCTCGGCAAGGGCAAACAGGACGCGCTGCAGGTGCACGTCTATCCGTTCCGCATGACCGAAGAGCGGCTCAAAGCCTATGCGCTCAACGAATGGTACGACTTCTGGCGCAATCTCAAGGATGTGAGCGATAGTTTCGAGCGAACGCGACTGCCGCCGCGTATCACGATTTGCGAAGGTCGCTACTGGGTCGAAGACGATGTCGGCGTGCAGGAGGTGGCCTCTCACGGCCCTTTAGCCGTGTGCGCCGCCTCGCAGGTCGAGGTGGCGTCAGCGAAAAATCAGGACGCTGCGGAAATATCTCCAGCGGTACACAGGTTGCCTCTGCGGGCGATGCTGCATCCAGCTTCGGTGCCCTCGCGACCGTCCGCACCCATGGTCCGCAGTCCACGGGATCGATCACAAGCAGCGGGGCTGTCGTCGCTCCAGTCAAGCCTACGGTTGTCGTCGCTGCCCAGCCCGCCCGGGTTCGCCGGGTCGCCACCAAATCCGTCGACGTCGATGCTGCGGATTCCGGTAAACGCGCTCGGCGACCGGTCCGCCGCGTCGAGCCAGAGTGGCAACGCGGCTCGCGGGATGAAGATCCCTTGTTCCACGTTGCTAACTAGCTGCCGGCACTGGCTGGCGGCGAACGCACGCGCTCGCGTGCTGCGCTTGCAAGCGCTCGGTAAGGCGCGCTCGACGAATCGGCGCAGTTGACGGAACAGTTCGATGGAACCGTTCGACGGAACAGATTGACGGAATTCCGTCTCAGGGGCACATGGAAGGTAGATCGCGGAAGGCAGATCGCCATCAGCGGTCTTGCTGCCTGCGGCGCGGGCGCTCCATCCGACCAAACTTCGCCCGGCCAAATCTCCCCCGAATAATCCGCTCCAGAATAATCCGCTCCCGAATAATCCGCTCCCGAGTAATCCGATCCCGAATAATCCGATCCCGAGTAATCCGATCCCGTGTCACCGACGACCTCACATCCGCCCAAGCCCGACGACGCCAAAGGCCCGCTCTCCCCACCGGCGAGGACGTTACCGCGTACGATCGAACGTGCGATCGAGTCGCTCCTGTTCTCGAGCCGCTGGCTGCTGGCGCCCTTCTTCGTCGGACTGGCTTTGAGTATTTTCATACTGCTCATCAAGTTCGTGCAGGAAGTCGCCCACATCGCCGTCGGCATGTATGCGTCGAGCGGATCGCAGATCGTCGCCGAAGTGCTGGGGCTAGTGGATTTGACGCTCACAGCCTCACTGCTGATCATCGTCGTGTTCTCGGGTTACGAAAACTTCGTTTCGCGTATTGATCATTCAGCGCATCGCGACTGGCCCGAATGGATGGGCAGCATCGATTTCACGGGGCTGAAGCTCAAGCTGATGTCGTCGATCGTGGCGATTTCGGCGGTTCAGCTGCTGCGGCTCTTTCTGGCGCTCGGCACGACGGCCGACCGCGAACTCTACTGGTCGATGTCGATCCACATGCTGTTCGTCGTCTCGAGTGTACTGTTGGCTTTGTCCGATCGCATATCGAGCAATGCCGGCCACGCCAAGCCGTCTGCCTCCGGTGCGTCGGCCGAAACAGCCGATCATCCTTCGACAACCTGACTGCCCGACAACCCGAGTTTCACGGAGCCATCACATGCGCGCGAAGATCAACGGTATCGACATGGCCTACGACGTGCGGGGGGCGGCGACTGCACCTGCGATCGTGCTGCATCACCCGCTGGCCACCAACATGAGCTTCTGGGACGAGGCCGTGACGGCGCTCGAAAAAGATTACTACGTCATCCGCTTCGATGCGCGCGGCCACGGGCTGACCGAAGCGCCGGTCGGCCGTTACGACTTCAAGACGCTCGCGCAAGACGTGGTGGCACTGATGGATCACCTCGACATCAAGCGCGCACAGTTCGTGGGGCTCTCGATGGGCGGTATGGTGGCGCAGTTCCTCGCGCTCGATCATGCCACGCGCTTCAGTTCGGTCAGCATCGTATCGGCCAGCAGCAAGACCGCCGATACGATGCGTCACCTGTGGTTCGACCGCGTCGTCGTCGCGCGCGCGGAAGGCATGGGCTCGCAGGTTGCGCCCGCCATGCAGCGCTGGCTCGCCAAGTCGGCACGTGAAAGCCGTCCGGATCTGGTGGCGCGCTGTAGCAAGATGGTGGAGACGACGCCGCTCGAAGGCTATGCCGGCTGGTGCGGTGCCATCGAACAGCTCGACATGACCGACAAGCTCGGCGGGATCAAAATCCCGGTTCGCGTCATCGTCGGTGCCGAAGATCCCGCAACGCCGGTCGCCGCGTCCGAAACGATCCAGCGCCACACCCCCGGCGCCGAGCTGGCCATCATTCCAGGCGTCTCGCACATGCTGGCCATCGAAGACCCCGCCGCATTCCACGCCCAGTTGCTGCCGTTCCTCGCCAAGCACAAAGCGTGAGGTTTTTACCTCGCGTTGCGCTTGGAGTGGTCAGCCCGGGCGGGCTGATCACGTCTTGACGGCGAACAGTTCCTGTTGATCGGACAGTGTCATATCGCGCACGTGCCAGGGCAGGCCCTGTTTGCCGATTTCGTCCATGAAAGGTTTGGACGGCAGCTGTTCGACGTTGAAAACGCCGGCGCCTTTCCAGGCTCCTTTGAATAACATCATGGCACCGACGACCGGCGGCACGCCCGTCGTGTACGACACGCCTTGCGCGCCGACTTCCTTGAAGCATTCCGCGTGCTCACACACGTTATAGATGATCGCGCGCTTGGGCTTGCCGTCCTTGGTGCCGGAAAAGATGCAGCCGATCGAGGTGCGGCCGGTGTAGTTCTCGCCCAACGACGACGGCGCGGGCAGCAACTCCTTGAGGAATTCAATCGGGATGACCGGCGTGCCCTTGTACATGACCGGATCGATGCGCGTCATGCCGATGTTCTGCAGCACGTCGAGATGCTTGATGTAGTTGTCGGAGAAGGTCATCCAGAAGCGAATCTGCTTCAAGCCACGGATGTTCTTGACGAGGCTTTCCTCCTCCTCGTGATAGATCAGGTAGCTCTTGCGCGGGCCGACTTCCGGGTAATCGATCATGCACGCGATCGACAGTGGATCGATCTCGATGAATTGGCCATTCTTCCAGTATTTACCGCGCTGGGTCACTTCCCGCAGGTTGATCTCGACGTTGAAATTGGTGGCGAACGCCTTGCCGTGGCTGCCGTCGTTGCAGTCGACGATATCGATCGTTTCGATCGTGTCGAACAGATGCTCCTGGGCGTAGGCGCAGTAGATATTCGATTGACCGGGATCGAAGCCGCAGCCGAGGATCGCCATGAGGCCGGCCGCCTTGTAACGGTCGTGGTAGGGCCACTGCCACGAGTAGGAGAACTTGGCCTCGTCGCGCGGTTCGTAATTGGCGGTGTCCATGTAGTGTACGCCGGCTTCCAGGCAGGCATCCATTATGGGGAGATCCTGGTAGGGCAGCGCCATGTTGATGAGCAGGTGCGGTTTCACCTTCTTCAGCAGTGCGACGACGTCGGCGACGTTGTCGGCGTCGACCTGAGAAACGTCGATCGGCGTCTTGCATTGCTTTTGAACCTTGACGCAGCTTTCGAGGCGGCGCGAGGCGAGGTGGATATGCTTGAAAACATCACGGTTCATCGCACACTTCTGCGCAGTGACCGAGCCTGCGGCTCCGGCTCCGATGATGAGGACGCTGTCCATGAGGGGCTCCAGACTTGAGGGGATCGGATCGGCAAATGCCGCTGGTCGGGGGATAGGCCAGGCACGCCGGATTATCAACGGGGTTCGTGACACCGGTTAATGACAGCTCGGTGACTCAGTCTCCGAGGGCGAAATCGACGGCGGATCGCGCGTGAATTTCCGTCGTGTCGAAGACGGGCAAGGCTGTATCACCCGCGCCGATCAGCATGCCGACTTCCGTGCAGCCGAGGATGACGCTATCGGCACCTCGCTTCGCCAGGATTTCGATTTCATGGAGGTAGGTCGCTTTCGCGGCCGGCGTGACGATGCCGCGGCACAGTTCATCGTAGATGATGGTGTGGACTGCGGTGCGGCCGGGTTCGTCCGGTACGCGGGCGTCGATGCCGAACTTGTCTGCGAAGCGGCCTTTATAGAACGCCTGCTCCATCGTGTAGCGCGTCGCCAAGAGGATCGGCTGCTTGCATCGCTGCGCCTGCATCGCCGCAGCGGTGGCATCGACGATGTGGAGCACGGGGATATCGATGGCGGCTTGCACGGCGTCGTACAGTTTGTGCATCGTGTTGGTGCAGATCACGATCCCATCCGCGCCAGCACCTTCCAGACGTCGCGCGGCATGGATCATCCCGGTTTCCAATTTCGCCCACTTGCCGGCAGCCTGCAATTCCGCGACCGGCGCGAAATCGAACGAGTACAGCAGCAGCGGCGCAGAATGCAAACCACCGAGGCGGGCTTTGGTCGCTTCATTGATCAAGCGATAATACGTCGTGGTGCTTTCCCAGCTCATTCCACCAATGAGGCCCAATGTTTTCACAGATCAGTCTCCCGGGATGCCAGGTACGTGCGCGTTTACATCGCACTCGACTACTGATAGGTCAATAATGCTGACCTATCGAGAGCCAACCAAATGTCTTTGCCCATTGCAGGTGACTTGTTGTCCGCGCTCGTGATGTTCGCGTTCGTCGCGTCGGCAACGCCGGGACCGAACAACATGATGGTGCTGGCGTCGGGCGTGAACTATGGCTTCCGCAGATCGATCCCGCATCTGGCGGGCATTGCGCTCGGCTTCGGATTGATGATTTTTCTCGTTGGCCTCGGGTTCGGGCAAGTCTTCGAGCGGGTGCCGTGGCTTTACACCGGGCTCAAGGTTCTCTCGATCGGCTATATGCTGTGGCTGGCCTGGAAAATCGCGACCGCGGGGCCGGTCACTCCGGGCGCGCAGACGTCGGAAGCGCGACCAATGACATTTATGGAAGCCGCCGCGTTCCAATGGATCAACCCGAAGGCCTGGACGATTTGCGTGGCCGCCGTCGCCGCTTACACCGTGCCGTCTCAGTATCTGGCATCGATGGTCGTCGTCGCTGTGGTTATCACTGCGGTAACGCTTCCGTCGATTGCCGCGTGGACGCTGTTCGGAGTTTCGCTTCGCAGTTTGCTGGCCGATCCGAAGCGAGTGCGGATCTTCAACGTGCTTATGGCGCTTGCGCTAATTGCCTCGCTCTGGCCCGTGGTGGCGGAGTATCTGCGGTGATCGCGAGCGAGGTGACGGTTCATTTCGTCATCAACACGAATGCCGCCATCAGCAGCACGACGGCGAGGCCGTTCCTGACGATCCAATCGGGTGCCATGCCTGTGACGCGAACGCCGGCCGCTATGCCCGGGATCGAACCCAGCAATAAAAGCCCGAGCACACGCAGGTCGATGCTGCCGAGCGCGAGGTGTCCGAGGCCGGCGACCAACGTGAGCGGGATGGCGTGCACGACATCGGTGCCGATGAGGCGGCGCGCAGTCAACTGAGGATAAAGCAGCATCAATGCGACCACGCCGATAGCGCCCGCCCCGACCGACGTCAGTACGACCATGACGCCGAGGACAAAGCCCAGCCCCGTCGTGGCCCGCCGATGTCGTGAACTGGAGGGCGCGTCCGTCGCGCTTTTGTCGTGCGTGCGGATCAGCCAGGGGTAGGCGATGTTGGCGAACGCACTGACGATTAACAGCACCCCCAGACCTTTGCGGATCAGTTGGGCAAGCATTGTCGTGTCGGGGTGCGCCCAGTGCAGCCATGCCAATGTCACCAGCGCGCCAGGGAGGCTGCCGGCCGCCAGATGAAGCAGGATGGCCCAGTCGATGCTCTTGTGCTTTTGATAGCGCCACGCTGCGGTGGACTTGGTGACGGCGGCAAACAGCAGATCGGTCCCGACGGCGACGGGTGCAGGTACGCCGAAAACGGAGATCAACAGCGGAGTTGTCAGCGACCCCGCCCCGACGCCGGTCATGCCGACGAGAAAGCCGATGACCGCACCGCTCACCACCAGGCCGATCGGCCACATCGCATTCATCACGTGTCTTTCAAAGTGGACCTTCAGGCAAGTCGAAAAGCGGACGCAACCTGCATCAGTTCAGGCTAAAGTTCGCGATCAGGTCGCGAGCGCGGCCTTGATGGCGAGCATATCGCGCCACGCGCTCTGCTTCGACGATGGCGCTTTGAGCAGGTAACTCGGTGCCAGTGATACCAGGGTGCGTACGCCGTGACCGCCGATGGTCGCGTCCAACCATTTGCCGCGTATTCGCATGATTCCCGGCGTCACGTCCGTGACATGCCGCGCGGCCGCTGCCCCGAGGAGCAGCAGAACATCGGGGGCGACAAGTGCTGTCTGGCGCTCCAGAAACGGCTGGCACACGTCGAGTTCCTGGGGAGTCGGATGCCGGTTGCCCGGTGGACGCCAGTACACGGCATTGGTGACGTGGACCTGTTCGGAGGTCAAGCCGATGGCGGTCAGCATCTTCTCCAGCATTTCGCCGGCCGGTCCCGAAAACGGTGCGCCCGCCAGATCATCTTCGCGACCTGGTGCCTCGCCGACGATCATCAGACGGGCATGAGGCTGGCCGCGGTAGAAGCACAGGTTTTTTGCAGTTGCCTGCAGGCCACAACCGGTAAATGCGGCGAGTGTCTGGCCAAGCGCATCGAGGGTTGCAGCGCTGGCAGCAGCGGCGCGCGCTGACGCAACGGCAGTGTCCGGTGCGGGTGCGGAGAACGCGCGGGGGGGGCTTGCTGCCGGCTCGGGCGCGCGGCGCTCGGGACGCGTGGACGCGGCTAATGTGGGTGCGGGGGCGGGTGCGCGAGTTGCCTGTTGGCCGGAAGTGGTCGCTTCCATAGCTGTGCTACGTGCCGCCGACTTGCTCGCGCGCTGCGGCATGTTGAAATCCGTGCCCGGCTTGGCAGCACCTCGCGCCAGCCAATCGATCGCGTCGTCGCCGACGGCTGCATCGACACCCATGTCGGCGTACCAGGCCAGGAGGCGCAACTGCAAATCGCCGCGTTCGGGCATGAGTTCGGTCAACGGTATGAGATCCGGTGCGGGTGGGCAAAATGTTGCTCTGCACTATATACCATCCGGTGCGACGAATGACCAACCGGCTCGGAGAAACGATCCTTTAATACCGCCGGTCATAAGTACTGACTTATGACCGGCGCCTTGTTTTTTCTTTGGAGCCAGAAAATTCTGACCGCCGGTATAAGCTTTTCCGGGCACAAAAGAGCATGTCGCAGCCTCTGGCGACAGCGGCAGCAGACGGAACGGTCGTATGAACGAAAATTCGATTTTTGACGTGTTCGTCGTCGGCGGTGGGATCAACGGGACCGGCATCGCAGCCGACGCCGTGGGGCGTGGCCTGACCGTAGCAATGGCGGAAATGTCGGATCTGGCGAGCGGGACCTCGTCGGCAAGTTCAAAGTTGATCCATGGCGGCCTGCGCTATCTTGAACACAACGAATTCCGGCTGGTACGGGAAGCCCTTGCCGAACGTGAGGTGTTGATGCGCAAAGCTCCGCACCTGATCTGGCCGCTGCGTTTCGTGCTGCCGCATGTGCCTGGGGTGCGACCGAAATGGATGGTGCGGGCGGGGCTGTTTCTCTACGACCACTTGTACCGCCGCCAGATGATCCCCGGTTCCGGCTCGATCGATCTGGCTACCGACAAGGCTGGGTCGCCCCTCAAATCTGAGTTTAAACAAGGTTTTACCTATTGGGATTGTTGGGTCGACGATGCGCGGCTGGTCGTGCTCAACGCCAAGGCGGCGCGGAACGGCGGTGCCCACATCATGACGCGGACACGCGTCGTCTCCTGCGCCAGGGCGGTGGACCAATGGCGGATCGAATTGGAAGATGCTGCCGGCCGCCGAGAAGTCCGGGCGCGCGTGCTGGTCAACGCTGCGGGGCCATGGGTGGATGGCATCGATCACTTGGCAGCGCCGTCGGCGCAAGCCGGCAACGGGCACGTGCGGTTGATCAAGGGCAGCCATCTGGTGGTGCCGCGCATTGCGGGTGCGGATGACGCCTACCTCATGCAGAGCAGCGACAAGCGTGTGGTGTTCGTGTTGCCGTTCGAGGAGCGGTTTACGATCATCGGGACGACCGACGTTGCTTACAGCGGCAATCCTGCCGAGGTGTCAGCCAGTGCCGACGAGGAAGCTTATCTCCTACGCCTGGCGGGTCAGTTCTTCCGGATCTCCCTGCGCCACGAAGATGTGATCTGGCGCTATTCCGGGGTGCGCCCGCTCTATGACGATGCCAGTGCCGACCCCTCGGCCATCACGCGCGACTATCATCTCAGTCTGGATGCGCCGGCCGGGGCTGCGCCGATGCTCTCGATCTATGGCGGCAAAGTCACGACCTATCGCCGGCTGGCGGAAGAGGCGCTCGGTCGCCTTGCCCCGTACCTCAAGGCGGGTTCCGGCCGGTCTTGGACGGCCTCGGTCGCATTGCCCGGAGGCAATATCGCGAACGGTGCATTCGAGCCGTTCCTGGCCGAAATGCTGCAGAGATATCCAGCGTTCGATCCGTTGCATTTGCGGCGGCTGGCGCGTCGACATGGCGGGCTGACGACCGATGTTCTGGGCGATGCACGTGGACCCGCTGACATGGGCGATGCCCTGTTCGGGGGCCTGACGGGACGCGAGGTGGCGTACATGAAAACGCAGGAATGGGCGACGCATCCCGACGACGTCTTATGGCGGCGTACCAAACTCGGCCTGCATGCGAAGGCAACGCTCAGCGCCGCAGATCAATCGAAGTTGGAAGACCGGGTCGCGGCGTTGCTGTAGCCCGTCGGCTTATTCTTGTGGAGCAGCCTCCGGTTTTGCCGCCGGCGCGCGGAAGGCGTCGTCGCTCTTGGGCTTCGGCTTCGGTCGCGCTTTGACCGCAACGGCATCGCCGGGGGCAGCCTGTAATGAGGACGCGTTGGGGGCAGCCGCGCCTGCGGTCTTCGGACGCTGCGGGGCGGGCGCGCCTGCGGGCGCAATGACTGCCGCCGCAGCAGCGGCCGGTGGCTTCGCGCGCTTGGCAGCAGGCCGCTTGGGTGGTGCAACTTTCGCGGGCTCGCCGTCGATCGTATCCGGCACCTCGACCAGCAATTCCGGCTTCAACGTAGCGATCGGCATTTCCATATTGCACCGAAAACGCAATTGGCCGTCGAGTAGGATCAGCGAGACGATCTTCTGCGCGTTGTCGTCGAGCGTGCGTTGTGGACGGGCGGGCGGTGGCACCGCCATCAGCGATCTGACACCGGATGCCTCGAGGCCATCGCGCTGTACTTTCAACCGTGCGCACGATTGGGCGTCGAGGGGCCTCGCCTGCAGCGGGCAGGTCAGGAGCATCAATGCTCCAGCAAATAACGCCGTGTTCGTCGCTGAAATCATCGGAGGAAGACGTTGTCACCGCTCGTTTGGATCGCCAATAGCATCTTTCTGATCGCCGAATCATTTCGTGATCGGAAAAAAGGCCTGGCACTGTAGCCAATCACAGATTGCGAGGGCGACAATGGGGCAAGCTTCTCGCGACACTGCATCGGCTGCATGGTCGGCGGCTTACGCGCGTCGGGCTTTGTCTATCTTGGGTGCCAGCTCGGACGTGTCCTGCGGCCGCCGTGAATGCCCCTCGAAGTGCGCGCCGTGCTCGATGGACAGGGAATTATGATGCATCTCGCCGTCGACACGCGAGCCGGAGAGGAGCGTGACGTTCAAGCCACGCACAGAACCATCGACCTCGCCACCGACGGTCACATCGTCGGCCACGATGTTGCCAGTCACTTTCGCCTTCGCGCCGACGATCACCTGCCGCGCATGGACGTCGCCCTGGACGATCCCCTCGACCTGGATCAAGCCGTGCGACTCAAGATCGCCGACGATGGTCAGATCGGGACCGAGGTAAGAGCGAATACCCGTCCCCTGTATCGTGGTGGCGGACTTGTTCAGACCATTGGATTGCTCAGACGGTTTGCCGAACATGTGATGCGTCCCCTTTATCGATTCGCGTTGTCGATTTGCGTTGTCATTCGCGGTGCCCGCGTTTGGTTGCGGTCGTGTTACGCCCCTCGGCGCGGGCGACATTAATCATCATTCGGCTGCGCTGTCTCGCCCGAGTTTCACAGCGAACCTCAAGTCATTTGCGCAACGATTTCACCTGCCTCGAACATTGGCTAGTTAACCCGATATTTAGCTTTGTCCCATAATCATACATGCAGAGAGTGATGTGCACATTACTCCGAGTTTCGCCTGCCGCGTATTGCGTCCAACCCCTCCGTGTATCTCCTCAGTCCAGGAAAAGTACCATGTTCAAAAAAGTAGCGTTGGCCGCGCTTTTGGCCGCAGTCGTCTCAACTCATGCCCAAGCCGGGTCGGCCACAGGCAGTTTCACCGTCAGCGCAACCTTCAATCCGACGTGCGCCGTTACAACGTCTCGCAACCTCGATTTCGGCACCATCGGCGGCACGGCTGCAGTCATCAGCTCGTTCTCTGCTTTCGCAACCGTCGATATCGCGTGTTCGCAGGGCGTCGCTTACAATGTCACTTTGGCTTCCGCCACTCCGGCTGGAGGTCCTGTCGCTACCGGTTTCAACATGATCAACGGTGCCGAAAAGATGTCGTACTATCTGCATCTCGGCGCGCCAAATGGACCGTTGTTTGCTGCGGACGGGACCCAGATTGCCGCCAACGGTGTCGCAGGTAGTGGAACGACGTCGCTCAACCTGTTCGGTGAAATTCCGATCCAGTCCCCGGTTGTCAGCTGGGGTACCGGTGCCACGAACTACGCCGATACCGTGCAGGTCACGGTCGGCTTCTGATAGCTGACGCCAACTAGAGGCAAAATGATGCGCGCGGGATCTTTACTTCTACTCTTGAGCGGACTGCAGCTATCGACTGCAATTCCATCACGCGCGGCATCGTTCGAAGTGTCGCCGGCGAACGTCGAAATGCGTTCGCCGGAGGCGACCAAAAATATTACCGTCAAGAACGAGGCCGACGGGCCCTTGAACGCGCAGATCCGCGTGTTCCGCTGGAGTGTCGTCGACGGCAAGGAAAAGCTCGAGCCGGCGACGGATCTCGTGGCCAGTCCGCCAATGGCTAGGGTAGCTGCAAAAAGCGAGCAGACCATTCGTCTGGTCCGTATCAGCAAGATGCCCGTCGTCGCCGAAGAGAATTATCGCATCCTGCTCGATGAAATTCCTGATCCGGCGCGCCTCAAGACCAGCCAGATCAGTATGGTTCTGCGTTATTCCGTGCCTGTCTTCGTCATGCCCAGCACACCTGCGGATCCGCAAGTGACTTGGTCCGTCGCGCAGTCGGGCAACGAGACAATCGTTTCGGCCACCAACTCAGGTGGCCGTCGTTTGAAGGTGTCGAGCCTGTCGCTCAAAGACAGCCGTGGCGTGTCGGTGTCTGTCGGCGAAGGTCTGAACGGATACGTGCTCGCACGATCCAGCATGCGTTGGGTACTACCTGCAAAGGCGACGAAACTGAGCCTCTCCGGCCCGGTTGCGGTCAGCGCCCGCGGGGAGAGTGGACCCATCAATGCCCAGGCATCATCGACCTCAGCTCCTTGATCGTTGCTTTTCCGCTCTCGTAGTTCTGCTGACGCTTTTTTTCGGTCACCCGGTCTGGGCGGCGGATCCGGCAGGACGACAGCTGCAGCTCGAAGTTTTCGTCAACGGACACGCGTCCAACCTCGTTACGCCGTTCACCGACGTGCCGGGGAAGGGCTTGGTCACGACGCGCCGTGAACTGGCGGAATTGTTTGTCCGTGTGCCCGGTGACGGCGCAGCGGACGACGTCGTGGTTCTGACATCGATCCCCGGACTCAAGTACGACTTCGACGAAGGCAAACAGAAAATCGATCTGTTGGTCGGCGATGCGCTGCGCATGCGCCGGGTCTACGACGTGAAAAAAGCGGCGGCGGCCCCTTCCGCCGGTACGGCCGACTATGGGCTGGTGACGAATTACCAGGTGTTTTCGACGGCAACGCAAAACCCTGAGAAAACCTACGCACCGGCTTTCAGCGGAAGCAATGTCAGTCTCGATCAGCGCGTCATCACGCCATTCGGAACGCTGAACCAGACATCGATCCTGGGGCAGAACTTTGCCGGCAATACCAATACGCTGCGGCTCGATACTTATGCCACCCGCGTCGATCCCGAGGGTCTCAAGACATATCGTGTTGGCGATGCGGTGACGGGTGGTACGGCCTGGACGCATCCGATCCGGATCGGCGGCGCACAGATCCAGCATGACTATACCTTCCGCCCGGACCTGGTGACGTCATCGCTGCCGAACGTGACGGGTTCGGCAGCAGTTCCCTCGACGGTGGATGTCTACATCAACAACGTGAAGGCCGTTTCGCAGCCGGTCGGCGCGGGGCCGTATCAGATCACCAATCTGCCGATCTACTCGGGTGTCGGCGATGCGCGCGTCGTCCTCAGGGATGCGTCGGGCAAAGAAACCGAGACGGCGTTGTCGTTTTTTGCAAGTCCGCGCGTGCTGCGCGAAGGCATCTATGAAAGCTCACTCGAAGTCGGAGCGCCGCGTCTGCGCTACGGCATCGTATCGGACGACTATGAAGCGCAAGTCGTGGGTTCGGGAACGTTGCGCCTGGGCGTCTCGGATTGGTTGACGCTGGAAAGCCACGGCGAAGGCGGTATGGGTCTTGTGAACGGCGGTATCGGTGCCGTGTCGAAGGTCGGCAAGTTGGCTGTGGTCAATGCCGCCGTGAGCGGCAGCACAAATCACGGCCGCAGCGGCGTGCAGACGTACGGCTCTCTCGACACCACTATCGGCCCGGTCTCCCTGCATCTGAGTTCGCAACGCGCGATCGCTGGTTACGACGATCTGGCGTCGGCGACCGCACGGCTGCGTCCAGCCATCTATCAGCTGGGCAGCGGACTTGCGGCGTACGGACGTCTTGCCGGGCGCACGATCCGTTCGCTCGACGGTATCAGTTTCGGGCTGCCGTTGGAGTTCGATCAATCGAACATCAGCACGTCGTTCCTACAGGCCAAGACCGAAGACGGCGGAATGACCCGCGTCGCCACGGTGACGTATTCGCGGCCGTTATTCGAAAACGCCACCTTGTCCGCGTCGGCCTTCCGCGATTTTGCCGACAACAAGGGAACCGGCGTTTACGTCGGTGTCACAATGCGGCTCGGCAAAACGCCTCTCGGCGCGCGGCTCGGAGACAACGCCACCGCGACTGTCGGCTTGCAGAACTCTTCGCAGGGACGAGCACTCACGACCGACGTCTCCAGTTCGGCCGACAATTCGATCGGTGCGTGGGGCTGGCGCGTGCGCGACAGCGAGGGGACCCAGGTGCAGCGGGAGGCGGGGATCAACTATCGAACACCTATCGCGCGCCTCGATGCGACCGTCGGCCAGCGCGGCGATGGCGTGCTTGGACGGTTCCAGGCCGATGGAGCGGTCGTCGCCATGGGCAACACGGTCTATTTCGCCAATCGCATCGACGACGGTTTCGGCATCGTTTCTACTGGTGCGCCCGGCGTCAAAGTCACACAGGAAGGCAAGTTTGTCGGACAAACCGACGCCGACGGCAAACTGCTCGTTTCCAATCTGCGATCGCATACCGTGAACCGCATCGGCATCGACGCGACGAACCTGCCTGTCGATGCCGAGGTCGAGCAGACCAGTCAGCGCGTGACCCCTGCGTTCCGCAGCGGCGTGTATGTCGATTTCGCGGTGAAAGCGTCCGTCCCGGCGGCGATCGTCAGTTTCAGAAAATCCGACGGTGCCTTTGTTGCTGCCGGATCGGAACTGACTCTGACGGGCGATACGACACCTTATGTCGTCGGCTACGATGGGCAGGTGTTCATCAGGAAGCTCGGCGACCAGAACAGCGTAACGATCAAGTTCGCCGACGGCGCAACCTGCAACGCCGCGTTCGTCTACAAACAGGCGCGCGGCGAACAGTCGGTGATCGGGCCAGTGACATGTCAATAATCGGCGGACCAAACGTGCGCACTTTTTCGACGTGGTTGATCCGTGCGGCAGCAGTCATCGTGGGCTTGATCGGGTTGTGCATTCAAAACGCTCCTGCGGCGGCATTGGGCTGCTCGGCGAGGGTCGATGCCCCGGTTCTGGGGGCGGTCAATCTTCTCCCAGGCGGTAACTACGACGCTTTCGGCACGCTGTTTATTTCGTGCACAGGCGCAGCGAATGAGACCGGCATCAACGTCGTCGTCTGCCCGAGCATCAATGCAGGGACGGGCAATGGCGCTGCGAGCGGGCCACAGCGCTATCTCAAAAGTGGTTCCAGCCAAGCTAGCTTCAATCTGTATCAGGATGCCTACACCACGGTGTGGGGCAGTAACGGCATGCCTGGTGCGACGCCGCCGCGGGTGGTCGTGGCGCTCGGAGCCGACGGCAAAGGGTCAGCCAGTCTCGCGCTTTATGCGCGCATCGCCGGGGGGCAGCCTACATTGCCGCCGGGCGTATACACGTCGGATTTTCTGGTCGACGTGCGCAGTACCACGAATACGGCATTGAGCTGCGCATCCGTCGTGACAAATCCGGCTTCGCCTGCTTCGTTCAGCGTCGTCGCCACCTACGATGCAAACTGCCTGATCCAAACGTCCAATCTGGATTTCGGTACGATCGGCAGACTGACCTCGGCCATCGACGCAGAGACACTATTGGCGGTCACGTGCAGTTTCGGCAATGCCTACACCGTGGGACTGGACGGAGGTACCGGCAATGTCAGCGATCCCACCGCGCGGTTGCTCAAGAAGACCGGCAGTGGCAACGTCATCTATGGGCTTTATAAAGATCTGGCGCGCGCGCAGCCTTGGGGCACGACCAGCGGTTCGATCAATGGTGGCACGGGCAACGGGCAAGCGCAGACGTTTACGGTCTTCGGGCGGATACCGGCACAGCCATTTCCCGAGATCGGTTTTTACCAAGACACGATCGTCGTGACCGTGACCTACTGATGCTTGGCTCAGGGCCACAATCGCGCCGCGCCACGCACGCCGGACGCATCACCCCACTTCGGCGGACGCACGACGACCCGGGTATCAGCGGCCAGAATGTACGGAGCCATCAGGTCCGGCAGGACCGCATAGAGATGCGGCAATTGCGATAATCCGCCGCCAAGCACGATCACATCCGGATCGAGAATCCGGCAGATCACGGCGAGACCGCGCGCCAGCCTGTCGGCATGGCGATCGAGTGTCGCCTGGGCACCCAAATCGCCTTTTCTTGCGGCGTCGACGATTTCTTCGCCGGACAATGCGGTGCCGGTGGCTGCTCGATGATCGCGCGCGAGGCCGGTGCCCGACACGAACGTTTCGAGGCAATTCGTTTGGCCGCACCAGCACCGGGTCGCGTCGAATTCGGCGGCGGTCTGCCACGGTAACGGTGTGTGTCCCCATTCGCCGGCGATCGAGCGCGGACCGTCGACAAGTCGCCCATCGACCGTGATGCCGCCGCCACACCCGGTGCCGATGATGACGCCGAAGACAATGCCAGCGTTGGTCGCGGCCCCGTCGGTCGCCTCCGAGAGCACGAAGCAGTTGGCGTCGTTGGCAAGTCGAACAGGACGCCCGAGGCGCGCCTCGAGATCCGCTTGCAATGGCCTGTCGTTGAGCCATGTCGAGTTGGCGTTCTGGACGCGGCCGGTCGCGGGCGCGATGCAGCCGGGCATCCCTATGCCAACAGTGGCACCGATGGCGGCCGTGCCTTCAAGATCGGCAACCGTCGCAGCAATGGCGGACAGGGTTGCTGCATAGTCACCCGTTGGTGCGGGCCTGCGGGCTTCGGCGACGATGCGTTCGTGGTGATCGAACATGATGCCGGCGATTTTTGTGCCGCCGAGGTCGATACCGATCCGCAGGCGAAGTGTTACGGAGTTGGGGGCTATGATGGTCATGTCGTTTGCATCACATACTGCTCAACGGTGCAGGACCCTGCAGAAGTGCATGCGCCATCATGATCTCCTCGGGTTTGCTCCTGACCTCGCTGGCGAACACCATCAGCAGGCTTTCGTCGCCGACGATATGATCGAGCGCGGCCGCCAGAATGCCCGTGTCACCGGTCGCCAAACTCTCGGCCAGTTGCTGCGGATCCATGCCACTGTCGGACAGAAAGCGCTTTAACCGGCCGGGATCGGCGGTCAGAAACGCCAGCGAGCGGGCTGCGGTAGCTTCCGCACCGGCATGATCGAGCGGTGCCGGTTTCGGCTGTTTGAAGCGCATCTGCAACCTCTTCCCAGATTATTTGACGTGCCCGCCGGAGGGCGGCTCAGGCTTAAGGTATTCATTACCGGTCGCGGCGCAATGTGGGGCGAGGCGAGACATGTCTCGACGGCTGCACGTGCCGCGAGCCTTACCGGCGTACGTCCGAACATGACCTATCAGCAAACAGCCTCTACGATCCAGGGTCGTCCGGTAGAGGGCCGTGACGGCACGGGGGCCGCCAAGACCCGCACCGTTCTGATCGTCGAAGACAACGAACTCAACATGAAGCTGTTTCGCGATCTCCTCGCAGCGTACGGCTATGCCACGATCGAAACGCGCCGGGGCATGGATGCGCTGGATCTCGCACGCGAACATCGGCCCGATCTCATCTTGATGGATATTCAGTTGCCGGAAGTGTCGGGGCTCGAAGTCACCAAGTGGCTCAAGGATGACGACGAACTCGCTGCAATTCCCGTGGTCGCGGTCACGGCTTTCGCCATGAAGGGCGACGAGCAGCGGATCCGCCAGGGCGGCTGCGAAGCCTACATCTCGAAGCCGATTTCCATCGCCAGCTTTATTGCGACCGTCCGGCGTTTCGCCGGCGACGCCTGAGAAGGAATGCCATGACGGCCCGGGTTCTGGTTGTTGACGACATCATCGCGAACGTGCGGCTGCTGGAAGCGCGGCTGACGGCTGAGTATTTCGAAGTGCTGACCGCATTCAGCGGTTACGAAGCGCTCGACGTGCTTGAGCGCGAGCGTGTCGACGTCGTGCTGCTCGATGTCATGATGCCTGGCATCGACGGTTTCGAGACGGCGCGACGTATCAAGTCCAATGCAAAGACACAGCATGTGCCCGTCATCATGGTCACGGCGCTCGATCAGGCGTCCGATCG
>JANYHG010000134.1 GCA_025359165.1 Hyphomicrobiaceae bacterium | reverse complement strand
GGATTTGAGGGTGGGAGTCAAATGGCAGCTAACTGCAAACGTTGAATACGACCGTGCGCGACGCGCCGGCACTGCGGTGTGCCCCACACCAATTGCACCTCCGGCGAAAATGGCGCAGGTTGTTGTTGTACCAACAGACTGAACGTGTGCCGGTAGGTCAAGGCGATGTCGACGCCCAGCAAACTCACGCCCGAGGCACGATCCGCGCAATTCGGTGCCGCCGAAGGAGACGGCATCGTGCGCTGCGACGCGTGCCCGGTGTTGTGCCGCATCAGGCCGGGACGGCCGGGTGCCTGCTCGCGATACGCCAACGAAGATGGCCGGCTGGTACGGTCCGACCCTGTCGTGCTGCTGGCGCGCGCGGTTGCGACCAACGCGCCGCGTGTGCCGTTCGCGGCGGGTGCCGACCATCGCGCGCCGCTCAGCCCCGACACCACGTTCGTCACCGGCATCGGCGCGGGCACGACGTATCCCGACTACAAGCCGGCACCGTTGATCGTCGAGAGCACGCACGACGGCGTCGACACCGTCACCGTGGTGACCGAGGGCATTTTCAGCTATTGCGGCGTCAAGGTGAAGATCGATACGGACCGCCACCTCGGGCCCGAGGCCGCGACGATCCGCGCGCAGGGCGAGCCGATCGGGCATGTCACGACGGCGGAATACGGCTCGCAGATGCTGTCGATCGGCGGGGTGCGCCACCTGACCGGCGGCTCGAAGAAAGAGGGCAACGCCACCTGCGAGACGATGCTGGCGCTGTGCAATCGCGAAGCGGTGACGCTGACGATCGACGGTGGGCACGAAGTCGTGGTGCAAGCGGGCTGTGCCCCCATCGTCGACGGGGTGCTCGAGAGCCGCATGCGCGTCGGCTGCGGCTCGGCCACCATCGGCATGTTCGCGCGGCAGTTCCAGGCGCTCGCCGACGAAGTGATCGTGCTGGACGACCACATCACGGGCGTGTTGACCGAGCATCAGGCCGGCCGCGTCCTTGACATGCGCCCGAGCGGCATCCGCATCCGTGGCCGCAAGTCGACGCCCGGTCGCTATTTCAGGGTTGCAGAGCCCGGCATGGGCTGGGGCGGCACCGATATCACCGATCCGCTCGCTGTCATCCAGACCATCGACCGCAAAACGGCGTGGCCGGGCATGCGCCTGCTGTTCGTGTCGACGACGGGCGAGGATGCGCTCTACTGTATCGTTAACGACGATTTCACAGCCCTGCCGCAGCCCATGCCAGGCTCGGTTCAGGCCGTCGTTGACCGAATAAAGCAAAATTGCGAACCGGCGCTCTGTTCGGTGCTATTCATGGCGGGCGCGGGCGGCAGCCTGCGTGCTGGCGTGACCGAAAACCCGATCCTGCTCACGCGGTCGGTCGGGCTCGAGGAAACCCGGGTCACCATGGGCGGCGCGCCGGTCCACCTCTGGGCCGGCGGCGGCATTACGGTGATGGTGGATATTTTGCGGATGCCGGGACGTTCCTTCGGGTACGTACCGACACCCGCGCTCGTCGCGCCGATAGAATTCACGATGCCGAAGGCCCATTATTTAACGTTAGGGGGACATCGGAACGACATTGTGACAATAAATGATATAGTATCGGCAGTCGGGGGCACGGCCCGCATAGAGGCATGGCAGGAGAAGAACCAATGGCCGCTGATCGACGTACACCGGTAACGAAGGCTGGGGTAACGAAGGCTGGCAAACCCGCGGCCCGGAAGACACCGGCGAACGCAGCAGCCGCATCGGCTGTCGCCGCCGTTGTCGCGGCCAAGCCTGCGGCAAGACCGCCGGGTGCCGTCAAAACAGCAGCCGCCGCAAAGCCGTTGCCGCCCAAGGCGGAGGCCAAGAACGATTATGCGCTCGAGGACCAGATCGGCTTTCACCTGCGCCGCGCACACCAGCGGGCGACCGTCATCTTCAACGAGGTGATGGCGCAGTTCGATATCACGCCGACGCAGTTCGCAGCGCTCGCCAAGATCGACGACGAGGGCTCGATCTCGCAGAACCACCTGGGACGCCTGACCGCTATGGACCCCTCCACCATCCTGGGCGTCATCGGACGACTGGCGCGGCAGGGGCTGGTCCACTTGCGCAGCACGCCCGGCGATGCGCGGCTGACGATGATCGAACTGACGCTGGACGGAGAGAAGCGGGTCGCGGAAATGAAGACGCTGGCGCTCGAAGTCTCGAAGCGGACGCTGGCACCACTCAAACCGGCCGACGCAAAGACACTCAATGAGTTATTGGCACGAATCTGCTAGTCGCAGGCCGTAGGTCACGCAACCTCGGCAGAGCGAACCGCATGTGGGACAAGCCTTCGATCAACCGGTTACCCGGTGACCGGCTGCATCTGCGGCACGGTCCAATCTCGATTGTGCTCAAAGTCTGGGCCGAACCTGACGTCGTGCGACAGGCCCACAGGTTGGTGACGCGGCACTTCCCCAAGATCCTCCCCGAACTCGCCGACGAGTTGGGCGAATTGCGCAAGCCGCTCCGGAAGGCTGCGAAATTCCAGGGCAAGGTCGCCCAGCGCATGGCGGATGCCGCCCTGCCGTTCGCCGATGTCTACGTAACGCCGATGGCGGCAGTGGCCGGTAGCGTCGCCGAGGAAGTGCTACGCATCATTCAGGCGGCGGGGCCCATCGAGCGCGCCTTCGTCAACGATGGCGGCGACATCGCCTTCCACCTCGAGCCGGGGCAGTCGCTGAAGTTCGGCGTGGCCGGCGACTTCTCGGAGGGTCCGACACCCGCGATCAACGGCACCATCGAACTGTCGGCAGAGATGGGGCTGGGCGGCATCGCCACCTCGGGTGCCAATGGCCGATCGTTCTCGCTCGGCATCGCCGACAGCGTCACCGTGCTCGCCAAAACTGCCGCCGTGGCGGACGTGGCGGCGAC
>JANYHG010000091.1 GCA_025359165.1 Hyphomicrobiaceae bacterium | reverse complement strand
TCGAAAAAGCCGCCGCGCACGCGAGCAAAGTGCCTGCCACATCTGTCAAATCGGCTTGATGCAATCCGGCGACATGATGCACATCCGTTATCCTAGGCCTTGTGCCTAGGATTCCATCCTCGCCGGTTGCCGAACTCGCCGGTCGCCGAACTCGCCGGTTGCCGAAGGAGTCCGAACCGTCGACCTCATCATGCTCACGTCTTCATCGGTGAGCGTGGAGCCCTGGATCCTACCCACAAGAGGGGCACAACGGCGCCGTGTTTTTGGCTTGTTCGGACATCCGAGGCGGATCAGCCGGCGTTGTAGATCTGATCTAGGCCGTTAGTCTTATTCGAGGCCACATGTCGAACGACCTCAACGCGCTCGAAGCTAAGCTGACCGGCGAGATTGCCGCCGCCGCCGATCTCGGCGTGCTGGACGCGGTGCGCGTCGCCGCGCTTGGCAAAAAGGGCACGATATCTGAGCTTCTGTCCGGCCTCGGCAAGATGGCTCCAGACGAGCGCAAGTCGTTTGGAGCCGCAATTAATACGCTGAAATCCAGGGTCGCCGAAACTCTGGACGCGCGCAAGTCCGCGCTCGAAACCGCCGCTCTCTCGGCCAAACTTGCCACCGAGCGTGCGGACGTCACGTTGCCGGTCCGGCTGGGCGGTATGGCTGATGGGCGCATCCATCCGGTCAGTCAGGTGTTCGACGAGATCGCCGAGATCTTCGCCGACATGGGTTTCCGCATCGCCGAAGGTCCTGACATCGAGAGCGACGACCTGAACTTCACCAAGCTGAATATCCCGCCCGAGCATCCGGCGCGGCAGATGCACGACACGTTCTATCTCAACACACCCAACTCGGCGCATGGTACCAGTGCGTCGCCGTTCGTGCTGCGGACGCATACGTCGCCCGTGCAGATCCGCACAATGATGAGCCAAAAGCCGCCGATCCGCATCATCGCGCCGGGTCGCGTCTACCGGATGGATTCGGACGCCACGCACACCCCCATGTTCCACCAGATCGAGGGCCTCGTCATCGACGAGAGCACCCACTTCGGTCACATGAAATGGTGCCTGGAAGAGTTCTGCAAAGCCTTCTTCGAGGTCGAGCAGGTCAAGATGCGCTTCCGAGCGTCGCATTTCCCGTTCACGGAGCCATCGGCCGAAGTCGATGTCGGTGCCGAGGCGATCGGTAAGCCCGGGCAGTGGCTGGAAATTCTCGGCTGCGGGATGGTGCATCCGAAAGTGATTGCCAACTGCGGCCTCGATCCGGACAAATATCAGGGCTGGGCGTTCGGCATGGGGCTCGACCGCATCACGATGCTGAAATACGGCATCCCAGACCTGCGGGACATGTTTTCCGCCGATCTACGTTGGCTGCGCCACTACGGCTTCAGCGCTTTCGACGTGCCCACGCTCGCTGGCGGCATGAGCGGTTGAACTCCCCCACGGCTTTGTCTGCGGCTGTGTCTTCGGTTGCCGAGGTGGCTGACTTGTGCTTGCGTGTGGCCACACCTTTCTGTGGACGCACTCCATGAACACCGCCGACCTCATCGCCATCGACGTGCACACGCATGCTGAAGTGTCGTGCCGCCAGCCGCACGACGCGGCGTGGCAGCCTTACGACGAAGCGGCGAGTAAATACTTCAAGGTCGGCAAGCGCCCAACCATCGCTGAGACCGTGGCCTATTATCGTGAGCGCAAGATCGGTCTGATCATGTTCACGGTCGACAGCGAATTCCAGATCGGTGCCAAGCGCATTCCCAATCAGGAGGTCGCCGACGCGGCCGCCGCCAACGCGGATATGATGATGGCGTTCGCCTCCATCGATCCGCACAAGGGCCGCATGGGCGTGCGAGAGGCGCGTGATCTGATCCAGGCCGGCGTCATCAAAGGGTTCAAATTTCATCCGACCGTTCAGGGATTTTTCCCCAACGATCGCATGGCCTATCAGCTCTACGAGGTGATCGCCGAACATAAGTTGCCGGCGATCTTCCACTCCGGTCATTCCGGCATCGGCACCAATATGCCTGGCGGCGGCGGGCTGCGCCTCAAGTATTCGAATCCCATTCACGTCGACGATGTCGCCGTCGACTTTCCCGATATGACCATCATCATCGCGCATCCTTCGTGGCCGTGGCAGTCGGAAGCGCTGTCGGTGTGCCTGCACAAGCCGAACGTATTCATAGATCTGTCCGGCTGGTCGCCGAAGTATTTCCCCGAGGAACTGGTCCGTTACGCCAACGGGCAGTTGAAGCATAAAATGCTGTTCGGCTCGGACTTTCCATTGATCGCGCCCGACCGCTGGATCAAGGACTTCAAGGAAGCCGGCTTCAAACCCGAAGTGCATGATCTCATTTTGAAGCAGAATGCCATCCGCGCATTGGGATTGGGCAAGGCAGCGTAGCGTTCACGCGAAATAATTGCTCTGCGCGCGGATCGACAAGGTCCGGTTATGCGTTCCAGTCTCATATATCGTGCACTCGCACGCATTTCGACGCGGCAGTCCAATTGCGACCGCTGTGCGGGAAAGATCATGGGACCAATTCCGCGCACGCGGATCATTGCGTTGGCAGTGTGCGCCGCCGGTGCTCTCGGCGGCTGTGGCCAAGGCGTACTGGATCCGCAGGGTCCCGTGGCGGCCGCACAAAAAACGATCCTGATAAATTCGCTCGCGATCATGCTCGCAATCGTAGTGCCGACCATCGTCGCCACGCTGGCGGTCGCCTTCTGGTTCCGCGCCTCGAACAGCCGTGCGCGTTACCGCCCGGATTGGACGTTCTCCGGCGAAATCGAACTCGTCGTTTGGGCCGTGCCCTCGATGGTCGTGTTGCTCCTCAGCGGCATCGCCTGGATCGGCAGTCACGAGCTCGAGCCGTCGAAGCCGCTGCGGTCGCAATCGCCGCCGGTCATCGTCGAGGTCGTCTCGTTGGACTGGAAATGGCTTTTTATCTACCCGCAACTGCATATCGCGACTGTAAACCAGCTGACGATTCCGACCGGTATTCCGATCGCTTTTCGCCTCACCTCCGCGTCCGTCATGAACAGCTTTTTCGTGCCGCAACTCGGCAGCCAGATCTACACGATGGCCGGAATGGCGACGCAACTGCACCTCCAGGCCGACAAGACCGGGACCTACCGGGGGTTCTCCGCGCAGTACAGCGGTGCCGGATTTGCCGATATGCGGTTCAAGGTCGATGCCGTGACACCCGAAGCGTTCGACCAGTGGGTCGGGGTGACGCGATCGCAGACTGCGACCTTGGATCAGGCGCAGTACGTGGCGCTGACACAACGCAGCCGCAGCGTCGCGCCGATCAGCTATGGCCGGGTGAGTGATGGTCTGTTCGATAGCATAATCGGGATGTCCGGTCACGCTATGTCCGGTCACTCATCGATGACGCCGAGCATGCCTGCCTCCAAGCACGGTATGTCACCAGCTGTTCCGGCGGGCACGGCCCCGGGACGGGTAAGGAGGCCGGGCATGTTCGGTAAGCTTGGTTGGGATGCGATCCCGCTGCACGAACCGATTCCGCTGCTGACATCGCTGATGGTCTTGGTCGTCGGCGCTGGCGTGCTGCGGTGGACGTATGCCCGCGGGTTTTGGCCGTATTTGTGGCGCGAGTGGATCACGTCCGTCGATCACAAGCGGATCGGCGTGATGTATTGCCTTTTGGCTTTGGTGATGCTGCTGCGCGGCTTCTCCGATGCGCTGTTGATGCGATCGCAGCAGGCACTTGCCACTGCCGGCGCACCAGGATTTCTGCCGCCCGAACATTACGATCAAATCTTCTCGGCGCATGGCACGATCATGATCTTCTTCGTCGCGATGACCTTCATGGTCGGGGTCATGAATTTCGCGGTGCCGTTACAGCTCGGCATTCGGGACGTGGCGTTTCCAACGCTGAATTCGGTCAGTTTCTGGCTGACGGCGTCGGGGGTGCTGTTGGTCAATATCAGTCTGGTTGTCGGCGAATTCGCGAAGACGGGATGGTTAGCGTATCCGCCGCTGTCCGAACTCGAGTATTCCCCCGGTGTGGGTGTCGACTATTATCTGTGGTCGTTGCAGATATCTGGCGCAGGCACTTTGCTGACGGGCATTAATCTGGTCACCACCATTTTGAAAATGCGTGCGCCCGGCATGAGTCTGACCCGCATGCCGATATTTTGCTGGACGAGTTTGGCATCGAACCTGCTGATCGTCGCCGCATTTCCAATTCTGACTGCGACGTTGGCAATGCTGTTGCTCGATCGCTATCTCGGCTTTCACTTTTTTACGATCGATCGCGGCGGTAACGCGATGATGTACGTCAATCTGATCTGGGCGTGGGGGCACCCGGAGGTCTACATTCTCATTCTTCCGGCGTTCGGTATTTTTTCCGAGGTTATCGCGACTTTTTCCAGCAAGCCGCTGTTCGGTTACCGCTCGATGATCGCAGCGACGATGGCGATCTGTGTGCTTTCATTCGTGGTTTGGCTGCATCATTTTTTTACCATGGGGGCGGGCGCGAACGTCAACGGCTTCTTCGGCATCATGACGATGATCATCGCCGTGCCCACAGGCGTCAAAGTGTTCAACTGGTTGTTCACGATGTACGGCGGACGCATCAGGTTCACCTCGCCGATGCTGTGGGCGATCGGCTTCATGGTCACCTTCGTGATCGGTGGTATGACGGGCGTGCTTTTGGCGGTGCCGCCGGCCGATTTCGTTTTGCATAACTCGGTGTTCCTGGTCGCCCATTTTCACAACGTCGTCATCGGCGGCGTCTTGTTCGGGGCTTTCGCCGGCTACACCTATTGGTTCCCCAAAGCCTTCGGCTTCACGCTCGACGAGCGCTGGGGCATACGGGCTTTCTGGCTCTGGACGGCTGGTTTCTACGTTGCCTTCATGCCGCTGTATGCGCTGGGCCTGATGGGCATGACCCGGCGCATGCAACACACCGACGATCCGACCTGGGTGCCCTTGCTCTGGACCGCAGCCGGCGGCGTCGCACTCATCGCCGCCGGCATCGCATGCCAGATTACGCAGTTGGTCGTGTCGATCCGCTCGCGGGACGCGCGCCGTGCGAACGTTGCAGATCCGTGGAACGGGCGGACGCTGGAGTGGGCGACGGCGTCGCCACCGCCATCGTTCAATTTCGCAATATTGCCGCACGTCGAATTCGAGGAAGCCTACTGGGGTATGAAGCGCCGCGCGATCCAAGATCAAGCGCCGTCGGTAGAGCCCCAATACGAAAACATCGAGATGCCGCGCAACAGCGCAACGGGCGTGATCACGGCCTTCTTCTCGACGCTGATGGGTTTTTCTCTCGTCTGGCACATTTGGTGGGCTGTCGTGCTCGGCATATTTGGTGCGTTCGCGACTTTCGTGGTGTTCGCCTGGCGCGACGAGGTCGAGTACGAGATCGACGCCGATATCGTAGCCCTGCATGATCGGGCGACCCGCGCCATGCAACAGTCTCGCCTCGCCGACGAGGATTGCGCGTCATGAGCAGCGTCGGGGCAGCAGAAGATCCGCATCACCTCGCCCATGGCCACACGGCTGCCGCACGCGATGAAGGAGGAATAGCGCCGAAGCGAATTGTCGTCAGCTATGGTTTCTGGCTGTTCCTCGTGTCAGATATCATCATGTTCTCGGCGTTCTTTGCCGCCTATGCCGTTCTGGTGCAGGCGACGGCGGGTGGTCCCGCCGGACGCGACTTGTTCAAGTTGAAAATGGTCGCGATCGAAACGGCGCTGCTGTTGGCGTCGAGCTTCACGTGCGGGCTGGCGGTGATTGCCGCATCGGCGCGAGACATGGATTGGACACAGCGTGCGTTGGGCGCGACCGGGCTTCTCGGCGCGGCTTTTCTAGGTCTCGAAGCGTATGAATTTTCGGGTCTGATTCGCGAAGGTGCAGGCCCGCAGCGGAGCGCATTTTTGTCGGCTTTCTTCGCACTCGTCGGTTGCCACGGATTGCATGTCAGTGCGGGCGTGCTGTGGTGCGGCACTATGATGGCGCAGATTTGGACGAAAGGTTTCAGAGCCGATATATTGCGGCGGCTCTTATGTTTCGGTCTTTTTTGGCATGCGCTCGATATCATCTGGATTGGTGTCTTCACGATCGTCTATCTGATGGGAGCGCGGTCGTGACCGACACACCGCCAGATGGCAAGCGTCCCTGGCAGAACGTATGGCGTTCTCGAATTCGAACGAGCTTGTCATATGTCGACGGCCTCATGAGATCTGTGGCGCTTGCGACGCGCCGGCACGACGGTGTCGAGGACGATGCTCACGGTCGGGCACCTGGACCTGCGGCTGCCCTCGACGCGGGCGGCGCGAACGATCATGCTCCCGGCTTGGATCCCGTCGCACACCGCGCCTCGTTGATCGGCTATGTCACAGGGCTCGGTCTGGCTGCGCTGCTGACCGCGATCTCGTTCTGGGTCGCGCTCGACCGGGAAACGTTCTGGCAGCCGGGGGTGGCCGTCGGCTTATGCGTTCTGGCTGCTGCGCAGATGGGCATTCACCTCGTCTTTTTCCTGCATCTGACGACCGGCCCCGACAACGTCAACAATGCGCTCGCCGTTGCGTTCGGCGTCCTGATCATCGTGCTTTTTGGCGCCGGCACACTCTGGATCATGTCTAACCTCGACACGATGATGCTCCCGCCGGTCCCGCGATGAAGTGGTGATCCCGGCGCGATTTGAACGCACGACCTACAGATTAGGAATTAGATTGTAATTTATTGCTCGTGTCGGCGCTCTTGGCGAAACCTTTGCGATCATTGGCTTTAAGTTGCCGCTCACTGTTGCCTAGTTTGCCCTGTTTTGCCAGAAATTGCCCTGGATTGTTGCCTAGTGTTGCCTAGAATGTTGCCTAGCGGCGAGAACAAAGATACACAGATTGGCGCTAGGCAACATGCAGGTGTACGGATGAAAGAACGCATCACACAGACACTCGTCGATGGCATCAAGCCCGATCCCGAGGGTGATCTCTATGTCGGCGACGACGGCCTGACCGGCTTCCGGCTCAAAGTGACGCCCGCCGGCAAGCGCATCCTGTTCTTTCAGTATCGGCTCCCCGGCGGTCCCCAACGCAAGCTCACGCTCGGAAGCTCGGACCAGATCACCGTCGCCGACGCCCGGAAGCGTGCCACGGAGGCCGCCGCCCGTGTCAGGGCTGGCGAAGATCCCCAGGCCGAGAAGGACCGACGCAAGGTGATGTCGACGCTGGCGGACGCCTTCGCCGTCTATCGCGAGCACCATGTCGTCCCGAACCTCAAGCCCAACACGGCCCGCGAGTACACCCGCGCGCTCAACTCGGTGCCCGCCAAGATCACCGACAAGAAGCTCGCCGACGTCAACCGGGCGGATCTGGCGGCGATGATGCGCGACCTCAGGGCGACGCCGCATCAGGCGAACGGCTTGCTGTCCGTCATCCACGCTTTCTTCGAGTGGGCGATCGGCGACGGCGGGCTGCTGCCGGAAGGGAACAACCCGGCGCGCGGCGTCAAACGTTACCCTGCCGTCAAGCGGTCATTCGTGTTCGAGGG
>JANYHG010000251.1 GCA_025359165.1 Hyphomicrobiaceae bacterium | reverse complement strand
GCGATCATGGTCGAGAGCACCATGCACGAGCGCGTCTTACGATCGAGGCCTGGACGGGTCCAGACTTCGCCCCACGCGGCGCGGGTGATGAAATCCTGGAACTCGGAATTGAAGTCGTTGAGCTTGGCCTGTGCCTTATCGACGTGCGCCGCGCCTAACACCTCGCGCCGTACTTTCATGCCTGCAGCGTGACGATCACGTTCATCCATAAGGCACCTTTAAAATCAGAAAACGGGCGGTCCGGAGGGTGTCCCTCCGGTTGGGTTGTAGGGCGAAAGCCCTATTCGCGCAGCAGCGCGATCGGTCCCCCCCCCCTGGACTGCACTCACAAATCGAAGAACACGGTTTCGTCGCCGCCTTGTATACGAATGTCGAACACGTACGCACCATCGATGCCGCGTTTCGCGACGATCGTGTTGCGTCGGTCAGTGGGCACCAACATAAGCACGGGATCGCCAGCATGGTTGGCGGCGTCTTCGGCAAAGTAGATGCGGGTGTAGAGATGCTTCGGCATTCCGCGCGCGAACACGGCGACCACGATGTGCGGCGCCTGCTGTTTGCCGCCCGGACCGGCGACGGAGCCGGGCTTGATGGTTTCGAAGGCGTAGCGACCGTCGGCATTGGTATCGCCGCGACCGAAGCCTTTGAAGCTGGCATTGGGCTTGGCACCGCCATCGCGCGGGTGCGCATAACGGCCGGCGGCATCGGCTTGCCAGATCTCGATCATGCTATCGGACACGGGCTTACCGTCGCCATCGAGCACGCGGCCGGTGATGCGGATGCGATCTCCCTGGGCGTCCGGGGTGGCGACGGTGGGCGAGAAGGCATCGCGAACCGGATAGACGCCAGCCGGGGTCAGTCCGTACTTGAAATAGGGACCGACGGTGGCTGACGGCGTGATGCCCGCGGATTTCATCTGCGGTTTATTTGCAGCGTCAGTCATCGTGCGGCTCCTCAGTCGGCGTTGCGTTGCGACCGCGCAGTACGATGTCGAATTGGTAGCCGAGCGCCCAGTCGGGCTTGGTCACGTCCAAGTCGAAGCGCGCGATCATGCGCTCGCGGTCGCGGGCGTCGGTGACGGACTGGAAAATCGGGTCGTAAGGAAACAGCGGGTCGCCGGGAAAGTACATCTGAGTGACGATGCGCGACAGGAAACTCGAGCCGAACAACGAAAAGTGAATGTGGTTGGGCCGCCACGCATTGGGGTGATTGCCCCATGGGTACGCACCGGGCTTGATGGTAATGAAGCGGTACCGGCCGTCGGCATCGGTCACGGCGCGACCGGCACCTGTGAAATTGGGATCGAGTGGTGCTGGATGCTGATCGACGACGTGCACGTAGCGACCACAGGCATTGGCCTGCCAGATCTCGACGAGTGTACCGGGTTGTGGCCGTCCGTCCTCGTCGAGCACACGGCCGGTTACGATGATGCGCTCGCCGATCGGCTCGCCTTTGTGCTGGGCGGTGAGGTCGAACTCGGTTGAGCGCACCACGTCGTGGCCGTAGAGCGGACCGGTCAGTTCCGACATCGTGTGCGGGATGACGACGAGGGGCTTTTGCGGATGACGTTTGGCCGTCGAACGATAGGGCGCGTAGTCGGAGGCAGGGTGCACGGTCGTACTCGAACGCGGATAAATGAGCGTCATGGCGTCTCTCGCTTGCCCTAAAGGGACGATCGCTGCTGATGTACCCAACCTCTATTCGACGCGGGGGCAGGAGTCGTCAATGAGTATATGTCGAGGCCGACCACTCAGCGACCCGCTGCGACGCGGGACGTTCGACACAGGTTCTGCTCATCCAGGCCGGCGATCGCGTCGATGAACGCCGAGGCGAAGCTCCCCGGGCCGCTACTCCCCGATGCCGCGACCTCACCTGCCACGCCAAACGCGAGCACGGCGGCCGTTGCAGCCTTGATCGGATCGGGTTCGACGGCCCGGCAGCCCGCAATCAGCCCGCCGAGGGCACAGCCGAGGCCCGTCACGTCAGCCATCCACCGATGGCCGTTGGAAATTACGACATGCTGAGTGCCGCGTCGAATGTGATCGGTTGCACCTGTTTCGACACGAACCGCATCTGCCGGGAGCGCCAACGCCGCCAATTCCGCAGCGTTGCCTTTGACAATCAAGGGTCCGCCGGCAGCAATGATACTTTCAGCCAGTTCGAAGCGCAGGGCCGAGTGCTCGACGAAAACCGGATCGAGCACTCGCGGCAGTCCCAGCACGCGGGTATCCGACAGCAGACGCGGGATGGCCGCTATGCGCGCCGCGTCGATCGTGCCGAGATTGATCAACAGCGCGTCAGCCGTGGCGGTCATGTCCACGACTTCCTCGGGATGCGTCGCCATGGATACCCGCGCGCCGACGGCCAGCAACACGTTCGCCGTGATCTGCTGAGCCACGGTATTGGTCAGGCACTGCACCCGTGGCGCTTTGGCGCGCAGAAGGGCCAGGATCGAAGCGGTGTCGGAAATGACGGCGTTCATGGGCATGGGAGCGGACTTGGTTGATGTCGTCACCACATCGCACGAATGGGCGAGGCCCGTCACGTATTTGTCGCGGCGTTACCGCCACTTGGCCATGACCCTCAGGTCGGCTATCGTCACTGCAGCAGATGCCGAGAGTGCCCGCATGACCATCCTCTCACCCGCCAGCAAGACATCCGACGGCAAGAGACGGCACAGAACAACTGTGACAGCGCCGATGCAGGATCCGTTCGGCAGGCACATCAGCTATCTCCGCGTTTCGGTGACCGATCGATGTGATTTCCGCTGCGTCTACTGCATGTCGGAGCACATGACGTTTCTGCCGAAGAAGGAGCTTTTGTCGCTGGAGGAGTTGGACCGGCTGTGCTCGGTGTTCATCGCCAAGGGCGTACGAACACTGCGGATCACGGGCGGGGAACCGCTGGTGCGCAAAAATATCATGGCGCTGTTCGAGGGTCTGGGACGGCATTTGAAGTCTGGTGCGCTCGAAGAGCTGACGTTGACGACCAACGGCAGCCAGCTGCCGAAGTATGCCCAGCAGTTGCGCGACGCTGGCGTCGAGCGCATCAACATCTCGCTCGATACGCTCAAGCCCGATCTGTTCAAGGCGATAACCCGTTGGGGCGAATTCGGCGACGTGATGGCCGGCATCGAGGCGGCCGAGAAGGCCGGGCTCAAGATCAAAATTAACGCGGTGGCGCTAAAAGGCGTCAATGAGCACGAGATCGAGGATCTGATCCGCTTCGCGCATGGCCGTGGTGCCGACCTCACGCTGATCGAGACCATGCCGCTCGGCGATATCGATGGGGATCGCACCGACCAGTATCTGCCGCTATCGATCGTACGCGCACGGTTGATGGATACGTTCACGATGACCGACAATCCCTATCGGACCGGGGGGCCGGCGCGATATGTGACCGTCGAGGAAACCGGTGGCCGGCTTGGTTTTATCACGCCGCTCACGCATAACTTCTGCGAGAGTTGCAATCGCGTACGGCTGACGTGCACCGGCACCTTGTTTATGTGTCTCGGCCAGGAAGACGCAGCCGATCTCCGAGCGCCTCTGCGTGCCAGCGCCGACGATGCAGACGTGTCGCGCGCGATCGACGCCGCCATCCTGAGAAAGCCGAAAGGGCACGACTTCATCATCGACCGGCGCAGTGCCAAACCGGCTGTCGGCCGGCACATGAGCGTGACGGGCGGCTGAGTCCGGCTGCAAAAGACTCTGCTTGCGCCTCAGGGGGATGTGGCCGTGCGACTACCGTTTCGCCTGATCAATGAAGCCGGTCTGACGCGCCGGGCGCTGCTGATCTTCACGATCGTATCCGCTGTTCTCAACGGCTTGGTGACGGCAAGCGTCGGGGCCTGGCTTGCGCACAGTTATTCGACGGCGCAGACCCGGCGCGCCTCGATCACCGGGCTTTCCTCGTTGCTGTATGACCGCCGGACGAAGGCGGGTATGGTGGTCTCGACGCTACGGCGCAACGGTGAAATCGACGAGTTGCGTGTGCGCAAGCGCAGCTACGACGAAGCCTATATCGATTGGAACAAGAGCCTGCGTCCCAACCTGTTCGCCATCCGCGAAGTCATGGGCGAAAATGCGTTCACCGCACTGGAGCAGGACTTCGAAAAATACGTCGTCGATCCGTTCTCGAAAATGGATGCCTGCGTCACCAGGGCCTACGATCTCAGGATCGCCGGGCAGGATGCGCTGAAGGAATTGGAAACCTGCAAGATGGTCGCGCTTTATCAGACGACACTCGATTGCGGCGCCTCGTTTACCAACGAACTTTACAAGTTGACCCGCGTATCGTTGCTGCCGTTCTCCGGTCCGAGCGAAGCCGAGCGCGCGGCGGCGCGAGCCCGCATCTCGAAATCCTGCGATCGGCCACTGGGTTGATGTCGACCCGGCAGCGACAGGTACCGATGCGGCTACGGCTGCTTCTGCGCGCGCTCCACCGGCTTTCGCCGAATGTTCGCGGTATTCTGGCCATGCTCGGCGCGATGGCGGCATTCGCCGTGGGCGACGCGCTAATGAAGCTTTCGACCGCCGCACTGCCGGCGGGGGAGTCGATTTTCATCCGTGGCCTGATCGGCGCGACGCTGATCTGGTGCGTGGCGTGGCGCACGGGCGCTCTCGCACACTTCGGCAAGCTGTGGAATTCGCGCCTGCCACTACGCACGTTTGGCGATACCGCTGGCTCGCTCTTTTTCATCAGTTCGTTGCCACACATGCACCTCGCCGACGCCGCCGCCATTATGCAGACCAACCCGTTGGCAGTGACGGCGGGAGCCGCCCTTTTTCTTGGCGAGCACGTCGGCTGGCGCCGCTGGACGGCTACCGGAATCGGCTTCGTCGGTGCGCTGCTGATCATTCAGCCGGGGGCCTCGACCTTCACCTGGGCCAGCGTGTTGGTGATCTTGTCCGTGCTGACGTGTACGATACGAGACATAGCGACACGCGGACTAGCGGGCATTCCCACCGTTCTCATCACCGCGACCGCTGCGACGACCACGATGCTGTGCAGCCTCGTTTTCTCGACGTTCGAGCCTTGGCGGCCGCCTGTCACTGCCGATTTCCTGCGGCTCGGGGCGGCCGCTGTCTGTATGCTGGCCGGCCAGGTCTTAGTCGTCACGTCCATTCGCACCGGCGACGTCTCGGCGGTGGTGCCATTCCGCTATTCGGCGATGCTCTGGACATTGCTGCTCAGCGCCCTCGTCTGGCAGTACGTTCCGAACACCACGACCATGGCAGGGATCGTGATCGTCTCGGGTGCGGGCCTTTACACATTCTTTCGCGAGCAGACCCTGCGCCGGCGGGCATCGACGGCGGCGGCGGCCGCTGCCGTGACGGGCGCGCGATCCGAGGCTCGAAGCGCATGAGTGTGGCAGGTGACAACGACAGCCGCGCCGATGTGCGTGGCATCCTCGCCATGACCAGCGGCAACGTGCTGCTGATCGCCAACGACACGCTGGTCAAGCTGGCCGCCGATCGACTGCCGATGTCGGAAGTGATCTGCCTCAGAGCACTTGCGGCGGCGGCTTTTCTCCTGCTGTCGGCACGCATGATGTCGGGTGCACTCCCACGACCAGCACCGCTGCTGTGGGGGCGCGCGGTGCTGGAGGCGGGCGCGTCGCTCTGCTATCTCTATGCGCTGCAGTTGATCCCAATCGGCGAACTGGCGGGGCTGCAACAAATCATCCCGCTGGCCATCCTCGCCGGGGCCGCCGTCGTCTTCGGCGAACGCATCGGCTGGCGCGGCTGGCTGGCGGCATTCGTCGGCTTGTGCGGCGCACTTCTCATCATCCGACCGGGCATGATGCCTACCGGCGCTACAGGTATTGCCGCGAGTGGCGCTGTGCTGGCAGGTGCCGCCGTCGTGTTCCAGGTGGCGCGCGATCTCCTGACGCGGGGTTTGCCGTCGCGCTGGCCGCCTGCGTTCATCGCAGGAACCTCACAGCTTGCCATGATAGCGGGCGGATTGGCGTTCGCACCGTTCGACCATTGGGTGCCGCCCTCTCCGTTGCTGGTCGCCGAGATCATGGTCTCGGCACTATTTCTGGCGATTGCGAACTACTGGCTGGTAGTCGCCATGCGCTCAGGCCGCATCGGTGTCGTCGGGCCGTTCCGCTACGTCGGCCTGATCGCCGCGTTGGTATCGGGCTATCTCGTTTGGGGGCAGTTCCCGGATGCGTGGTCGCTCGCAGGCAGCGCCGTCATAACGGCATCTGGGCTATTCAGTTTGTGGGGAAGCAGGGTGCGAGGGTGAGGGAGGACCGCTTTTCCGTTGACGAAGGCACCCCAAGCTCGCGCGTTGTTCGAGCCACTCAATTTCCCTTCACGGGTGCTTTCCCGGTTGGAGCCAGCGGGGCTGGTGCGCCTTTGCCATTGATGGTCGACGTGACTGGGGCCGGAGTCTGGGGTGCAGAAGTCGGCCCACTTGCTCCAGCAGCGCCGCTGGCACGATCACGCTCCACTTGCCGCCATTTGGCGACGTTGATTTCGTGGTCCCGATTGGTTTCAGCGAAGACGTGGCCGCCTTTGCTATCGGCGACGAAGAACAGGTCGTTGACGCTGGCGGGCTTCAGTGTCGCCTCGATGGCAGCGCGGCCGGGATTGCAGATCGGCGTCGGCGGAAGCGCTGGGATGACGTAGGTGTTGTGCGCCGTCCGCGACTGAATTTCCGAACGCAGGATGGGCTTGCCCCACTGCACCTTGCCCAACGCCAAGCCGTATAAAATCGTCGGATCGGACTGGATCTTCATGCCCTTGCGCAAGCGGTTGACGAACACGGCTGCGACCCGGTCGCGCTCGTCGTTGCGGCCGGTCTCCTTTTCGACGATGGAGGCGAGAACAAGCGCCTCGGCCGTCGATTTGAGTGGCAAATTATCGTAACGCTCCGCCCACAGCTGATCGATCAGCTTTTTCTGCGCCGCCTGCATCATCTCGATCAGGGTCTGGCGTGTGCTGCCGCGCGGCAGCGAATAGGTTTCCGGCAGCAGCGAGCCTTCGATCGGGATGTCCCTGACGTCGCCGGTTAGGCCCGCGTCGCTCTTCAGCCGCTCGACGATCTGAAAGCTGGTGAGCCCCTCGGGAACGGTTACGCGCATGAGCACGGAGCGGCCCTCGGACATGGTGTCGATGATGGTGCGGATGGATGCGCCCGGCTTGATCTCGTATTCACCGGCCTTGAGGTTGAGCGTGCGGCCGCCCGGCATCAGCGACGTGCCGCGTAGCGTGTACAGCCCTGCCAGGAACAAGCGCCTGTCACCGACGATGCCTTCTTTTTCGAGCTTTTCGGCGATCTGCTGCGTGCCGTCGTTGCGCGGGATGACGAGCAGCTTGGCCTCCTTCAACGGCCCCTCCGCATCGACTGCCGCATTCAGGTAATAGCCAGTGCCGACGACGCCAAGAACGATGACGACCAGCAGTGTCAGCAGACCATTGAGAAGTTTCAACACCGGTCGGACCTTCTTGCCATTGCCGCCCTCGTCGCCTCTAGAACGTGGTCTCTGCGGCACAGTACGCGGCCCTTGCGAGCTCAAAAGTGTCCGGGTCGCGTTCTGCACAACCGGTTCGGGCGTGGCCACACCGGGTTTCGCTGCATCCGCCACCACGGCAGTCTTTGCGCGACGCTTGGTTACTGCGGCCTTCTTAGCAGCAGACGGGCGCGGGCGACCAGTGTCGTCGGGACCGCGGCGCTCGCTCATCGGTTGTTCCTCACAGGCTCACCGGTTCACTGGGCAAACTGTTTCTCGGATCGGTGTATGATAGACCCGTGCATCAGAGCCGGTCGAAACGTCAAGGCGGCTGTCAGTCGGCAGCCCGCCGACACTGTTGTGCAGTCTACAGGAAATTATGGCAAAACACCGTTGGCTGCAGGTCACACAGTTACACGCGTGCAAACATAACGGATGCGTTGGTGCCACCGAACCCGAACGAATTCGACAGCGTTACGTCGACTTTCCGCTTTTTTGCCTTGTGCGGCAGCAGGTCGATGACGGTTTCGACCGAGGGATTGTCGAGGTTCAGCGTCGGCGGCACGATCTGATCACGCATGGCCAGCAGGCAGAAGATCGATTCCACCGCGCCCGCCGCACCGAGCAGATGGCCGATCGCCGATTTTGTCGACGACATCGCCGCCTTGTTCGCCACCGCGCCGAACAGCCGCTCGACTGCCTTCAATTCGATACCGTCGGCCATCGTCGACGTACCGTGTGCGTTGACGTAGTCGATGCGGCCGACGTCCAGTCCAGACCGCTTCACCGCCGCGCGCATACAGCGGAACGCGCCGTCGCCGTCCTCAGCGGGTGCGGTGATATGGTAGGCGTCACCGGACAAACCATATCCGACCACTTCGCCATAGATCCTGGCACCGCGCGCCTTTGCATGAGCGTAGTCCTCGAGCACCACGATACCGGCACCCTCGCCCATCACGAAGCCGTCGCGGTCGCGATCATAGGGACGCGACGCCTGTTTTGGCCGGTCGTTGAAGTCCGTCGCCAAGGCCCGGCAAGCGGCGAAGCCGGCCATCGAGATGCGGCAGATAGGGCTCTCGGCACCGCCCGCAACCATGACGTCGGCATCACCGAGCGCAATCAACCGCGCGGCATCGCCGATCGCGTGCGCCCCGGACGAACAGGCCGTCACGACAGAGTGATTGGGCCCCTTGAGCTGATGGCGGATCGAAATCTGCCCGCTCGCCAGATTGATCAATCGGCCCGGGATGAAGAACGGACTGACGCGGCGCGGACCTTTTTCATGCAGCAGCAATGCCGTGTCGGCGATACCCGACAAGCCACCGATGCCGGAGCCGACCAGCACGCCCGTGGCTTCCTGCTTTTCGACGGTATCGGCGACCCAGCCGGCGTCTTTCAGCGCTTGTTCGGCAGCCGCCATGGCATAGACGATGAAATCGTCGACCTTGCGGCTTTCCTTGGGCTCCATCCAGTCGTCAGGATTGAACTTGCCGTCGGCCAACGATCCTCGCGGCACGAAGCAGGCGATCTGCGCCGCGATATCGTCGACCTTGAACTCCTCGATACGCCGCGCGGCATTCTCGCCAGCCAGCAGGCGGGACCAGGACGCTTCGACGCCGCAACCCAACGGCGTAACCAAGCCCAAACCAGTGACGACGACACGCCGCATCCAACCGCATCCTTATGAGATCAGATCACGTGAGCGCGCCCCAAAAGGGTCACGTGACAAATATTGTCTTCAACGGCCGCACACACCAAAATGGTCGCAACGACAAACGCAGCAACCATCGGCGCGTGCCGACCTCAGTCATACCGATCCCGCACTCACGGGACCGGTTAAGCTGGCGTCAAGCTGCGCTGGTTGCCTTTTCCAGGAACGCGACGGCATGTCCGACGGTCTGGATTTTCTCGGCGGCATCATCGGGGATTTCGCAGCCGAATTCTTCCTCGAACGCCATCACGAGCTCGACTGTGTCGAGGCTGTCGGCACCCAAATCATCGATGAAACTCGCGGTTTCCGTGACCTTTTCGGCTTCAACGCCCAGGTGCTCGATGACAATCTTCTTCACCCGGTTTGCTACGTCGCTCATCTGTGTCCCCTTGCGGAAGGTCTGAATTCACTTGCTGCCGTTTGTGTTCGATTCGCTCCGATTGCGACAGCCATCACCGGCACGAGACGTGTTTTACACACAGGCAACGCCTCTTGCAGGAGCGCACTGTGCCGACGTTGATGCGCGGTGCCGGGCGTACGCGTGACGCCGGGTTGGCGATCAGGCACGACGCCGAGTTGGCTACACGACTCAAATCCAATCGGCTGGTAACATACTTCGATTTGCTTTGCCAACAGCCACTTGGAACTTCCGAGGAGGTTCCCTTCGGCTTTCGCAGCGCAGCAAAAACGCTGTCAGATCATAACCATACCGCCGTTGACATGCAGTGTGATGCCGGTCACGTAGCGGGCTTCCGTGCTCGCAAGATAGATCGCAGCAGCTGCGATGTCGTCTGGCGTACCAAAGGTCTGCGCCGGGATCGCCTCCTTGATCGCCGCCGTCTGTTTCTCGTTGAGCGCTTCCGTCATCGGCGTGGAGATGAACCCCGGAGCGATGCAGTTGGCTGTGATGCCGCGCGAGGCCACTTCGCGTGCGAGGCTTTTGGTCATGCCGATCATGCCGGCTTTTGAGGCAGCATAGTTGCCCTGGCCGGGATTGCCGATAATACCGGACACCGAGGAAATATTGATGATCCGTCCGTAACCTGTTTTCGAGCGCATCATATGGCGAGCCGCCGCCCGCATCAGCATGAACGTGGACGTCAAGTTGACGGCGATAACGTCGTCCCACTGCTCGTCTTTCATGACCATGAACAAATTGTCCTTGGTCAGGCCGGCGTTGTTGACCAGGATGTCCAGCCGTCCACCCAAGGCTTTGATAGCCTCGTCGATCAACTTGCCCACCTGCTCTTTGCTGGCGAGATCGCAAGGCACGACGACAGTGCGGTCGCCGAGTTCGGCCTTGAGCGTTTCGAGCTTATCCACCTGTCGCCCTGATATGGCGACCGTAGCGCCGCGCGCGTGCAGCTGCTTCGCAATCGCTCCACCGAGGCCGCCCGTTGCGCCAGTTACGAGCGCCGTCTTGCCTGTCAAATCAAACATGAAGAAGTTTTCCGCCGGCCAAATTGGGTGCTGGCGGCGTTGTGATTGACGCATTGCAGAACGTCAAGTGCGAGCACACCCAAAGGTAGAGTTAACCTAATTTAAAGCAATCTAAGGTTACATGATCTTGTCAGACAACGTTTGGCGACACCTTCTTCGGGGTACCTAACGACGTCACTGATGCGTTTGTTTGCGTAAGAGTTGTGACATGAAAAAAATCGAGGTTGCGGCGGCGTCGCCGTCGCGTGAAATAGTTCTGGCAGGCACCCAATACACTCGTTCGAACCTGCGAGCCAAGCTGCTGGCTTCCGTAGCCAGCGTCGCCATCAATGCGATCCTGCTGCCCCACGCGGCTTCCGCCCAGTTCGTTTGTCAGCAATACGGTGGCGCAGGCTTCGGCGGCGGCTCGTCAGCGGGCACCTTGAGCTTGGCTTGCGGCCAGTCCGCGACGGCCAGCGGATCCGGGGCGTCCGCCGTCGGATCGCAATCACAGGCAGGTGGCACCGCAGCGGCAGCCTACGGCACGCTTTCGAAAGCCAACGGCGAAAATTCAACAGCGCTCGGCACCTCCGCACAGTCCGAGGGGGCCAACTCGGTTGCTGTTGGCGCGTCTTCATACGCCTTCGGCTCGACATCGACGGCTGTCGGTGCGTCCGCACAGGCTCAATCGACCAATGCCACGGCCCTGGGATCTAGCGCGCAGGGACAAGGCACCAACAGCACCGCGATCGGGGCCTCAGCCCAAGGGCAAGGGCTGAACTCCACTGCCATCGGCAGCGCTTCCACGGCGCAAGCCGAGAACGCCACTGCCATCGGTCGAGGTGCGCGCGCGACCGGCGTCGGCACCACGTCGCTCGGGGCGCTAACGCGGGCCCAGGACGAGTATTCGACCGCTATCGGCTTCAGTGCACAGGCGCTCGGTACCAACGCCACCGCGATGGGTGCAAACGCAAATGCGACAGGGATTGGGAGCGCGGCCTTTGGTTTGAACGCGGCATCGAATGGCCTCAACGCTCTGGCCCTCGGCAACGCAGCTTCGGCGACCGGTGCGCGCTCGAGTGCGCTTGGAGCGGGTGCCACTGCCGGCCAAGACGATGCAACCGCAATCGGTGCGGGTGCCGCAACATCACGCGCCAGACAAATCTCGTTGGGCACGACTGCGTCGACCTACACGATGAGCGGCGTCGGCACTGCTGCCAGCCGCGCCACGCAAAGCGGCCCGTTGCAAGTTTTGACGACCGATGCCAGCGGCAACGTCGCCGGCGACAACGGCGCGCTGCAGACGCAGGTCAACGCCAATACGGCGGGCATCAACGGCTTGAATGGCCGCGTCGGCACTCTCGAAACGAACGTTGGCTCGCTGACGTCCAGCGTTTCGACGTTGCAAAGCCAAACCGCCACTAACACATCCGCAATCAATGGCCTGGGGTCACGGATGACTGCGGTCGAAGGCAATGTCTCGACCTTGCAGACGAACGTATCGACGCTTCAGAACCAGACAGCCTCCAACACATCGGCGATCAACGGGCTCGGCAACCGCATGACCTCGGTCGAAACGACGGTCGGCGGGTTCGACAATCGGATCACCGGCGTCGAAACGCGCATGACATCGACCGAGGGCACCGTGGATCGGCTAAATACGCGCGTAGGCACCGTCGAGACCACAGTCGGCACATTCGACCGCCGCATCACCGACACGACGAACAAGGTGACCGCCCTCGATACTCGGGTCGGAAGCGTCGAAAAAGACGTCGTGACGGTCAAAGCTCAAACCGACACCAACACCCGCGACATCGCTACGACGCGCGGACAGGTGACTGCACTGTCCAACACGGTTGCCACATTCGACAACCGCATCACCGGGGCGGAACAGACTTCGGCGACGGCGTTGTCGGAGGCGACACGCGCCAACCGCCGCATCGACGACCTCGACATCAAAAGCACCAAGGCGCTCGAAGGCGTAGCGGTAGCGCTCGCGCTCTCGGATCCGACGCTACAGCCGGGAGACAGCTTCGGCATCAAACTTGGTGCTGGCGCTTACGGCTCTGACACCGCCATCGGACTGTCAGCGCTCGGCGTCGCGGGCCGCAACGTGTTCGGAGGCGGCGAAACGCTCTCTTTCGGCGGCGGGATCAGCGTCGGCACCAATCACGGAAACGTCGGTGGCCGTGTGGGCGCACAACTCACGTGGAAATAAGCAGCCGCCAGCCGTCGCAGCAACCCCACCGCCATCCTGGAGCAGCCGATGTCCCGATCAACGTCGACGAAGTGTCTGTATGCTACGGGCTTGGTGCTCGTATCGCTGGCCTCGGCAACCGTCGTCACAGCGGTCGCCGACGACCGCGTCGCCCAACCGCGACCGCGTATCCCAGCGCCGCCGCTCGCCGAGCGAACCCGGCCAGATGCGCTTAAAAAGCCCACGCAGTCACAGCCATCGGCGCAGCATCTCTATCTGATCCGAACGACACTTCTCCTGCTCGAGAACGCTAATCGAACCGGCAATTATACCGTACTGCGCGACACGGCGGGCCCGATTTTCCAACAACGCCACTCGGCAGCCGATCTGGCGATCGCGTTCCAGAAAATCCGTGGCACCGTCGATCTCGCACCGGCCGCCGTTATTATGCCTTCGCTGACGCGCCCGCCTGTGATCACGCCGGAAAAGCAGCTCCATCTGGTCGGCATCCTGCCGGGGGCACCGTCTCCGGTGGCGTTCGAAATGATTTTCGAACCGGTCGGTGGACATTGGCGTCTGTCGGCGCTCGCTGTGGGCGCGGCACCGGCTTGAGCCCGGGCCGCAACTCAGCCTTCGGCGAATTCCACAAGGACGCCGTTCGCCAACATCGGTGGAACCTTGACGACACCGGGCGCGGTCGCAATGCCGGCCTCAGCAAGTGCTGCTCCGGTTTTTTCGGCATCTTCGACCCGCAGTGACAGAACGACCGCGCCCTCGTCCGGCAGACCGTCCAGGGCAATACCGGGATGACGCATCAGCAATTGGGTCCGATCGATGAACACGAACGCGCCACGGCCAGCGCCGCTTTCGACACGTGGCGCACCATCGCCATCTGTCGTGACGGGCATGTCGGTCATCCGGCTCATGTGGGCTGCCGCCGCTTTTGGATCCGCGCTCAGTAACTCCAGGTGGTCGATCCGATGGGCTCCGTTGGCATGAGTTTGCAGTTCGGGCAACCACACGGCATCGCGCGTGAAATGCTGGCAGGCAAAAATTCGGAGACCTCCAGGACGCTCGTCCAGCGGCCATTGAAACGTTGCAAAGACCGCCTCGGTCTGCTGACCGTCGGCGCGCACGACCGGCCGGCTGAAGTCAGTGGGACCTATTGCATTCGTCAGCCCGCGCGCCCGCAGGGCAGCTACACCCGCCGCCGCATCGAGAGTTGTAAAGGCGGCCCGCTCAATCCCCTCGCGCTTTTCGAGCAGGGCGCGCGTCGTTGCGTTGCGTTCGGTAGGCGCGACCACACCCATCAGTTCGAGATAATCGCTGCCGAGCATCAGCGTATGGTTCGCCGTGCCCATGTGCGCACTATGCAGTCCGCGCGGCGACAGCGTGAAACCGAGCTTTTGCCATTTAAGGGCCGCCGCATCCAGATCGCGCACGACAATCACGACATGATCCAGTCCTACGACGCTTTCGATGGCCATTGGGGTGCGCTCCTGTACGACGGCCTTTCGCGGCTCGGCCGGATGTTGAGGGAACTGGAACAGCGACGCAAGGGTTGTCGGACGGCGGTGGGTCACCGATCCTGAAGCGTGCCGATTTACGTCGGCGGTTAGAGGTTCTTTAAACTCACGAACGCATAGTCCTTTGGCGCGGCGGTGTGCAGCGCGCAAAGCTGTCAACCAGGGCAGGTTAGGTTCCGCCCGAAAGCCAAGGACATGCAATGCCGAGCCCGATGATAGACACCGCCAGCCCTCCCGCACCCGTCTCGCCGCGCGTCGTTACAGATCGTCGCGTGCACAATCGCGTTCCCGTCGTGCTGCTGGGACGTTTCATGCGGGCTTCCAAACACGAATATCCCTGCAAGCTGATCGACGTCTCGGTTGGTGGCGCAGCCCTGATGTCGCCCGCAGAACTCGACTTCGGCGAGCGTGTGATCGCTTACTTCGACCAACTCGGTGGGTTGGAAGGCACCGTGGCGCGCACATTCGATGGCGGTTTTGCGATGCAGTTCACGATGACCGCGCACAAACGCGAAAAATTGGCGGCAACGCTGATGTTCATGCTGAACAAGGACCAGCAGCCCGGGATCGAAGCACGTCGTCACGAGCGGATCGCCTTTCAATCCCGTTCACAATCGCTGACTCTGACCGAAGGCCTCACGATCGCCTGCGACGTGACGGACATGTCGATCTCGGGTGCATCTATCCTTACTGCCGCGCGGCCCGCGTTGGGCGCGACCGTGAAACTCGGTAACCTCTCCGCACGCGTCGTCCGGCATCACGACCGTGGTATCGCGCTTGAATTCATCGACGTCCAAAATCCGAACGCCCTGCGCCGTTATTTCGGCTGATCTTACGCCTAACCGTTTCAGTTGTTGCCTGTCACTACCGCCGTTCAGTCTAGTACGTTGCTTTTGTTGCGCTTTCCAGTTGAGTGGAGTTGGTTCATGCGAGTACTCGCGCGAGTAGCGCTCACGGTCGCGTTCTGCGCCGTGACGATGGGCGATGCCGGCGCGTACGACCGCGTCGTGCAGCCCTCGCCGCGCGCGATCACATTGAACGCGACACAAGACGTGACGTCGCCGTATCTGCGGGTGTTCGGCGTGACGCCTCCGCCGTACGGACACGTCGATTTCTGCATGCGTGAACCAGCGGAATGCAGTGACGGCGTTCTCGAGGAGACGCGGCGGGCGGGAACGCCTGCGGCGTTGGCCGAACTCGATCGCGTCAATCGCCAAGTCAACGCAGAGATACGCCCGGTGACGGACATGGTTCAGTATGGCGTCGAAGACTACTGGACGCTGCCACGGAGCGGCAAAGGCGATTGCGAAGATTATGCGCTGCTCAAGCGCCAACGCCTGATCCGCGCCGGTTGGCCGGTCAGTTCGATGTTGATGACCGTCGTGTTTGACGAAAAAAACGAGGGCCACGCGGTGCTGACGGCACGCACGGCGGACGGTGATTATATCCTCGACAACAAGACCGACGCGCTCAAACTCTGGAGCAAGACGCCCTATCATTTCGTCATGCGCCAATCGTACCTGAACGCGCGCGTATGGATGTCGTTGGACCCGGCCACGGCCGTGCCGTCGGTGCCGATGCCCGTTGCGGGGATGCGCAGAACGACAAACTGACCGATGCGACCGACCGTCTGCTGCAAAGCTGCAGCGTCAGTTCTGCTTGACGAAGCCTTTGGCAAACCGGTGCGAATTGGTGACGTAATGGGCAGCGCCGCGGCGCATGCGCGCTTTGTCCTCGTCCGTGAGTTGGCGCACGATCTTGCCAGGTGATCCGAACACGACCGACCCGGCCGGGATTTCCTTGCCTTCGGCAATCAGCGAACCCGCACCGATCAGGCATCCCTCGCCAATTTTCGCGCCATTCAACACGATGGCCCCGATACCGATGAGCGATCCCGCGCCGATGGTGCAGCCGTGCAGCATGACCATGTGCCCAATCGTGCAATCCTCGCCGATCGTCAACGGAAACCCCGGATCGGAGTGCAGCACGCAACCGTCCTGGATGTTCGTGCGGGCGCCGATTCGCATCGGCTCGTTGTCACCACGCATGACGACGTTGAACCAGATGCTCACGTCTTCCTCGAGGGTGACGTTACCGAGGACGACGGCGTTGTCCGCCACCCAAAAGCGGCCGTTTTCCGGAGTAACGACCTTTCGGTTGTCCAACGCGTACAGCGACATCGTTTAGCCCTCGAATAATCTTTTCCACGATCGCGACGCGTGACGGCCAAGCAAACGTCAGTTCAGATGATATCGTCGAGATCCATTTCGAGGATCGCCATCTGGAACTGGTAGGCATCGTCGTCGGCCGACATGATGGCGAGCGACTCCTCGGCGACGAAAACCTCGGCGCTGTCCTTGAGCTTGCCTCGGCCTCTAATCGACAAGGTTTTAGCGCCTAGCATCTCGCGAAAGTGTGCCTGGATTCGCTGCATTTCGGCCGGCAATAGCGGCTTTGGCTTCTCGGCCAGCGTCCAGTTGAACTGGTAGGTCAATTCACCGTCCTCTTCGTCCAACGTCATGACGCCGAACGGCTTGTCGTTGGCGAACACATCGGCGATTTCGCTCTTCTTTGGACGCGCGCGGACAGAAAGCGCCTGCGTTCCGAAAGCCTTGCGCAAGTAGGCCTGCAGCTTGTTGATGACGTCAGGGGTGAATTGATCGACCATATCGACAACCTGTGCTCGAACGGGGGAGATTGGGTAGCCACGGTTCAGGAGAAACCACGGCTTAAAGCGCGATCCGGCGCGTGTGAAGGGGTAATCAGGGTTCGCGTCGGAACGCCACGTCAGCCGCAGCAGCCGCAATCGTCCGGGCCGACGCGATGGTCCATGCTGCGCGCGGGCTCGGGACAATTGCTGTCGCCGACGATCTTCGCCGGCACTCCTGCCACGGTCTTGTTCCGGGGCACGTCGGTCAGCACGACCGAACCCGCAGCGATCTTGGAACAGTCGCCGACCGTGATGTTACCCAGCACTTTCGCCCCGACGGAGAGCAGCACGTTGCGGCCGATCTTTGGATGCCGGTCCCCCGTCTCCTTGCCGTTGCCGCCCAGCGTCACGTTCTGGAGGATCGAGCAATTATCGCCGACGACAGCCGTCTCGCCAATAACGATGCCGGTACCATGGTCGAGCATAATGCCACGGCCCATCCGCGTCGCCGGGTTGATATCGACGCTGAAAATCCGTGATGATTGGCTCTGCAGGTAGAGGGCGAAATCGCGCCGCCCCTGGTTCCAGAGCTCGTGCGCAAAGCGGTGGGTGACGAGCGCGTGAAACCCTTTGAAATAGAGCAGCGGCTCGATGTAGCGCGTGCAGGCGGGGTCCCGATCGTGTACGGCGGCGAGATCGGCACGGAAGATTTCGCCCAGCTGCGGCGTCTGCATCAACACTTGCTCGAACGTCTGGCCGATAAGCCCGGCGTCGACATCGGAATGGTTGAGACGTTGCGCCAAGCGATGGCAAACCGCGTCTTCGAGACGCGTATGACTTAGGACGGTGGCGTATAGAAAGCCGCCCAGCGCTGGCTCTTTCAGTGCCGCCGCTTCCGCCTCGTGGCGTACCGCCGCCCAGATCGGGTCATGGCTTACCAGATTGCTGATCTCTGGCTTAAGAGCACTCGCTGTCGATGTTTGGGCCATGGTCATATTCCGAACTTGTGGGCAAAACGCATCTAGTCGACGCCCAGAGGACTGGTGCACTCGACAGTTTCTTATCACAATTTGCTCCGCGAACACAGGGTTCCGCAATGCTTGAACCGCTGTCAGTCCACGTCTACGTTCACTTTGTGTTTACCGATCGCAGTCGTGGGCAAATTTGGCACCCGGCAGAATTGTCGATGGCTCGGCCGATGCGTTCAGCTATGCTGTGACACCCTTCATCCAGCCAACCCGGACACGCTAATGCCACTGCCCGAAATCTATGCTTCGCACCGCCTGGCACCTGCCAAAAGCTTCGCCGATCTAAAGGTCGGCGACCGTTATCCGCTGCCCTCACGTACCCTGGGCGACGGCAATTTCAGTGCGTTTCAGGCGGTCAGCCTCGACAATCATCCAATTCACTACGACGCCGAATATTGCAAAGCACTCGGTCATCCCGGCCCCCTCGCGCACGGGTTGCAGGTGCTGTGCTTCACGGCGGCGGGTGCTGGGACGTTCCCGCACGAAATCGGTGACGACCTGCTTGGCATGATCGAAGTCAACGCCCGCATCTTGAAGAGTGCTTATCCCGGCGACACGCTGTTTGCCTCGCTTCAGATAACGGAACTGAAACGCCAGCGCACCACCGGCATAGTCACGATGGCCGCGCTGGTCATCAATCAGCGCCAGGAACGCATCCTGGAGGGTTCGCACGTCTATCTGCTGCGCTTATAATACCCCTCCCTCTACCTCACCGCCGACGGCGACGAGGAGGGTCGCGGGTCACTTACGTTCGAGCTTCGCTTTCTCGTAAAGCGCGATCACTTCCGGAATATGCTGCTTGATGGTTTCGATGCGCGTCTCGCCAGACGGATGGGTCGACATCCACTGAGGTGGTGCGCCTTGTGAAGCCTTGCTCATTTTCTGCCACAGCGTGACGCCAGCACGTGGATCATAACCGGCACGGGCGGCCAGTTCCAAGCCGATCAGATCGGCTTGTGTTTCGTCGCCACGGCTGAACTTCAGCGATGCCAGGGATCCAGCACCTGCGCCGACGAGATCGCCGAGCTGGCCGAAGATCAAGCCCGCGACGGCGCGACCGGCACCGAGCGCCATTTGCTTGCCTGCGCGGGCGCGGGCATGCTCATAGAGTGCGTGGCCGATCTCGTGGCCCATCACGAGCGCCGCCTCGTCGTCGGTCAGCTGCAACTTGTTCAAGATCCCGGTGAACACCGCGATCTTGCCGCCGGGCATGCAGAACGCATTGATCTGCGGACTATCGAGGACGTTGATTTCCCATTTCCAATCCTTCGCGCGCTCGTTGAACTTGGCCGCGAACGGCAAGAGTCGTTTGGCGATTTCACGCATGCGTATGGTTTGTGCATTGTCGGCGGGCAACAACGCGCGCTTGCTCGAGGCTTGACGCGTCATCTCGTCATATTGAACGCCGGACTGCTGCTCGATCGTATCGGCGGACACGGCATAGCGGAAAAAAGATTTGTTGCGGATGACGACGCCATCGGGCTCCTTGGCAGCGAGCGGCACGCCACCGCTCAGGCAGACGACCGCAATCATGACGGCGGCCAGGATATGGCTCCGGCCTTGGATCGTAGTGGTCCAAGCCAACCTGCCCAAAGTCATTTTGTCCCAAGTCGTTTTGCCCCGAGTCATTTTGCCCCAAGCCATGTCACTCTCTCCCCTTGCCCGCGTCATGGCGTCGGCCATGCCCGATTTCACGAAAGTTCATAGCAGGCTCGTTCGGCAAGCGCGCGAACTTGTCTGCGTCGATTTGCAATTTTCCGAGGCCCTGAAACCTGCAGACACACCGAGGGCACCGAATTACACTTATCGCGATCAGGCATCGAGGCACTCGCTTCATGAGTCCAGCGTATACCCCTCAAATAAGCGCTCCGTCGGCCCGCAGTGTGGCGACCATTGCAGAAATTCCTGCTACGATCTGGAATAGCTTGGCCAATCCGGCGGCGGCGATGTTCAATCCATTTGTGACGCACGCGTTCCTGCAAGCGCTCGAAGATGCAGGTACGGTCGGCGGGCGCACCGGCTGGACGCCTCGGCACATCGTTCTCGAGCGGGACGGCAGCACGCTCGGCGTCGCTCCCGCTTACGTCAAAATGCACAGCCAGGGCGAATACATTTTCGATCACGGCTGGGCCGATGCCTATCAGCGGGCTGGGGGCGACTACTATCCCAAACTGCAAATCGCGGTTCCGTTCACGCCCGTGCCCGGTCCGCGTTTTCTGGTCGGCGATGGACCCGATGCGGCTGAGCTCCGCCGGCTGCTCGCCATCGCCGCGATCGAAGTCGGTAAACAGTTGGGTGTGTCCTCGCTGCATGCCACGTTCGTCGACGAAGCGACCTGGACCGAACTCGGCAGCGGCCTCAAGCCACCGTTTTTGCAGCGGACCGACCAGCAATTCCATTGGCACAATTCCGGCTACGCTACTTTCGACGCGTTTCTCGCGGCGCTCTCGTCGCGCAAGCGCAAGACAATCCGTAAGGAACGCACCACCGCCCTCGAAGCCGGGCTGGTCGTCAAACATCTGCGCGGCGCGGAGATCACCGAGGCGTATTGGGATGCGTTCTATCGTTTCTATAAAGATACCGGCAGCCGCAAATGGGGCCAGCCCTACCTCAATCGCAAGTTCTTCACCCTGCTTGGTGAGCGTATGGGCGACACGTGCCTGTTGATCGTCGCCGAGCGCGACGGACGTCCGATCGCGGGCGCGCTGAACCTCATCGGCGGAGACTGTCTCTACGGTCGCTATTGGGGGATGACGGAACATCATCCGTGCCTGCACTTCGAGCTCTGCTATTATCAAGCCATCGAATGGGCGATCGCACACCGGTTGCCGCGCGTCGAAGCCGGCGCACAGGGCGAGCACAAGTTGGCGCGCGGTTACAATCCGGTCGCAACCCATTCGCTGCACTGGATCGCCGATGCCGGCTTCCGGCGCGCGGTCGACCGC
>JANYHG010000054.1 GCA_025359165.1 Hyphomicrobiaceae bacterium | reverse complement strand
CACATGGTCTGGTACAAGGTCGGTGCCGCCGACGAACCGCACGGCAGCTCCGGCATTGCACACTTTCTCGAGCACCTGATGTTCAAGTCGACCGAGAAGATTGGCATCGGCGAATTTTCCAAGATCGTGGCGCGCCTCGGCGGCAACGACAACGCCTTCACCTCCAACGATGCGACAGCCTATTTTCAACGCGTCGCCAAGGACCGGCTGCCGAAAATGATGGAGATGGAGGCCGACCGTATGGTCAACCTCAAGCTCACCGAAAAAGAAGTGCTGACCGAACGTGACGTCATCCTCGAAGAGCGGCGCTCGCGGGTCGAAAACAGCCCGGCCTCGATCCTCGACGAGCAGATGTCGGCGGCGCTCTATCAGAACCACCCCTACCACATCCCTGTCATCGGCTGGATGCACGAGATCGCCAAGCTCTCGCAGGCCGATGCGCTGTCGTTCTATAAAAAATACTACGCGCCGAACAACGCCATTCTCGTCGTCGCCGGCGACGTCACCCCCGAGGGCGTCAAAGAGATGGCCGAGGCCACCTACGGCAAGGTGAAAGCCAACCCGGATGTCGGCGCGCCGCGCGTGCGTCCGAGCGAACCCGAGCAGCGTGCGCCACGCCGCGTCGAGTTGAAAGATGCGCGTGCAGGCCGCGTGACGATCTCGCGCCAGTATCTCGCGCCCAGCTATCTCACGAGCAAGCCGGGGGAAGCCGAAGCGCTGGATCTGTTGATGAAGATCGCCGGTGGTGGCACCACGGGCCGTCTCTACAAGAAGCTGGTCGTCGACGATCAGATCGCGTCGTCGGCCGGCGGCTACTACATGGGCAGCAACATGGACAGCGGCAAGATCGGCGTCTCCGCCGTCGTCGGCGATACCTCGACCATTGCCAAGGTCGAAGCTGCGATCGATGCGGTGTTCGCCGAGCTCAAGGCCAATCTCGTGACGCCTGCCGAACTCGAGCGCGCCAAGAAATCCTATATCGCCGAATACATCTACGAGAGCGACAATCAGTCGACCATGGCGCGTCGCTATGGCTGGGGTCTCGTCGTCGGCAACACGATCGCGCAGATTGACGCGTGGCCGAAAGAGATCGCCAAGGTAACGCCGGAACAGATTCGCGATGCTGCGATCAAACATCTGGACCTCAAGCGTTCTGTCACCGGTACGCTGATGCCCGATACGGTGGAGACGCCAGTCGCGTCGATGCCGGACAAGAAGTCCTGATCCGCCAAACTGAGCGTCTGATACCAACGGCCAGAAATTCCGACCGATCAAAACTACAACTTGCGTCATGGCCGCGCAGACGGCCATGACGAACGGTAAAATTTCGGCGGTCAGAAATTTTGACCCCAAATCTCATCTGAATTCGCATCCAAAGTTTGTCGCGCTTGATCCGGCGTAATCCGCTATGACAGCGGAGCCCGGTTGCGCAGAAGCGTCCCAATCGAGGCTGATCCATGATCGCGAACGTGTCCCGGCTACGGCGTGGTGCAAGTGCTGCACTGGTGCTGTTGAGTTTATGTGCAACCCCCTTCGTGACGGCGGCCCAAGCCATGAAAATCAAAGATCTGACGACACCGGGCGGCATCAAGGCGTGGCTGGTCGAAGAGCATACCGTGCCGTTGATGGCGATGCGCTTCGCGTTCAAGGGTGGCAGCGCCCAGGACCCCGTCGGCAAGGAGGGCATCGCGCACTTTCTCACCGGCATGATGGATGAAGGTGCCGGCGATCTCGACGCGCAGACGTTTCAGGGCAAGGTCGAAGAACTCGCCATGCGCATGTCGTTCGAAGACGGCAAGGACCAGCTGTATGGCTCGTTTGAAACGTTGACCGAAAACCGCGTCGAAACATTGAAGCTGCTGAAGCTGGCGATCAACAAGCCGCGCTTCGATGCCGATGCCCACGATCGCGTGCGGGCTCAACTTCTGTCGGGCCTCGCGGCAGCCGCGCGTAATCCCGATTCGGTCGCCGGCGAGCGCTTCATGCGGAATGCTTTCCCCGATCATCCCTATGGTCGTCCGAGCGGCGGCACCACCGTCAGCCTCAAGGCCATAGCGCCTGCCGACCTCGAAGCCTATCGCAAGAACGTGTTCGCCAAGGACAGCCTGCGCATCGTCGTCGTCGGTGACATTACCGCGACCGACGCGGCGGCCATGATCGACGACGTGTTCGGCGGTCTCGCTGCCAAGGGCAACGTCGTCAACATTGCTGCAGTCGTACCGAAGCCGTCCGAAAAGCTGCAGATCGTCGACATGCCGGTACCGCAGTCCGTCGCCCGCTTCGGTCTTGGTGCTATGGGCCGCAAGGACAAGGATTTCATCGCCGCGTTCGTGCTCAATCACATCATCGGTGGCGGCGGCTTCTCGGCGCGACTGATGGAAGAGGTGCGTGAGAAGCGCGGCCTCGCCTATTCGGTCTACAGCTATTTGCAGCCGTTCGACGCCGCCTCTATGTTCGTGGGTGGCGTCGCCACCAAGAACGAGCAGATGGGCCAATCGCTCGATATTATCAAAGGTGAGCTGAAAAAACTGGCGGCCGACGGTCCGACGGCCAAGGAACTCGAGGGTGCCAAGAGCAATCTCACCGGGTCGTTCGCGTTGCGCTTCGACACCAACGCAAAGATCGCCAGCCAACTGCTGTATTTCAACGTCGAAGATCTCGGCGTCGACTATGTCGACCGTCGCAATGCCGAAATCGACGCTGTTTCGCTCGACGATGTGAAGCGCGTTGCCAAGCGCCTGCTGATCGACGACGGCTTGTTCGTGACCGTCGTCGGCAAGCCCGTCGGCTTGGTGCCCGGCAAAGGCTGAGCACACGGAGACGCAATGCACCCAGCCGCCCGCGCGCAAGCGTCGGTGGCTGCTTTCATTTGCGGGCTGCAGGAGCTAAAAGCTGCGCTCGATTGTTAAGCTTACGTCACCCCGCATCTTGTGGACACAACACGAATCGTCCCACACTTTTTGCAAATCCCTGGACCAGTATCGGCAGACGAGTAACCGATGATGACCGCGCCCTCGCCGACCCAGTCGGGCTCACCCCGCTATTCTCAAAACGTCGACGGCTGTCTCGACGCTGCGATTGACGTTCACGGGCTCGATCAGCCGACGCTGACGCGCGCTTTGGATCGCCTGACCCCGGCATTGGCGGCGCTGCGGGCAGATTACGCATCGCAGCGAGTGGCTCTGCTACGTCTACCCGAGGATACCGCCGACATCGACGCCGCCGAAGCTGCGCTCGCGAAACTCACGCGTGGCGCGAGCACCATCGTCTTCTTCGGTACTGGTGGGTCCGGTCTCGGTGGCCAGACGCTGGCGCAGTTCGCCGGCTGGAACATCCCCGGTCTGGGCAAGCAGAGCACGCCCGGGCACACGCCGCTGAAGCATCCGCGCACCCGCTTTTACGACAACCTTGATGCCGAGACTCTCGCAGGTGCACTGTCGACGTTGGATCTGGCCTCGACGCGCTTCGTCGTCATCTCGAAATCGGGCGGCACGGTCGAGACCTTGCTGCAGGCCGTCGCGACCCTCGCCGCTGTCAAAGCCGCAGGGTTGACCGCGCGCATTCCCGAGCTGTTTCTCGGCGTCACCGAACCGGCCAAGCCGGGAGTCGTCAACGGCTTGCGGGCCCTGTTCGACGCGCATCAAATTCCCATGCTCGAACATCACACCGGGATCGGCGGTCGCTTCTCCGTTCTCACCAACGTCGGCTTGTTGCCGGCCATCGTGCGTGGCGTGGATGTGCGCGCGTTGCGGCGCGGCGCCGCCGAAGTCGTCGCCGGCGCGATCGCTGCCGACCATCCATCGCAGTGCGCACCCGCGCTGGGTGCGGCCATCGTCGTCGCACTGCGCGAAGCCAAGGGCGTGTCGTCGCAAGTGATGATGCCGTATTCCGACCGTCTCGGCCGCTTCGGCGAATGGTTCGTGCAGCTGTGGGCGGAAAGTCTCGGCAAGGACGGCAAGGGGACCACACCGGTCGCCTGCCTCGGACCGCTCGATCAACACAGCCAGTTGCAGCTGTTCATGGATGGCCCGCACGAGCACCTCATCAGCATCGTGCGGGTCGCGCCGCACCAGCCGACGCCGCCGATCGACGCCGACCTCGCAAAGCTCGCCGGCATCGGTTTCATGGCGGGGCGGCCGATCAGCGATCTGGTCGCCGCTCAGGCTCATGCCGTGCCGGAGGCGCTGACGCGGGCGGGCCGGCCTGTGCGCACCTTCGACATCGCCCGGCTCGACGAGGCAGCGCTCGGGGCGCTGTTGATGCACTTCATGCTCGAAACGATTTTCGCCGCCCACCTGCTCGGCGTCGACGCCTTCGATCAACCCGCTGTCGAACTCGCCAAGACCTTAACGCGCGCACGTTTGTCGCCTGTGTAAAGATCGGGTAATTTTCGTCGATATGCTGCGTTTCTCTGCTATGAATAGGGGCGAGAGGATCACCATGGCGACCGAACCCGAGAACCTGCTTCTGCATCATCTCCGCGAAATCCGCGCCGGGTTGGACGGCGTCCGCGTCACGATGGGCGAAGTCGTCACTCGGCTGGGCCACGTCGAGCGGTCGGTCGCCGATTTGCATGTGCAGGCGGGGGAGCAGTCCATTCGCCTGGACCGCGTCAACGTGCGGCTGGACCGCATCGAAAATCGGCTCGGCTTGGTGGATGCGTAATTGGTCGGCTGCGCTCGGTCGGGAGCAGACATGATCATCCGCCAACTCTCGCCGGAAACTGTCAACCGCATCGCGGCCGGCGAAGTGATCGAGCGCCCGGCCAGCGTCGTCAAGGAACTCGTCGAAAACGCGCTCGATGCGGGCGCGACCGCAATCGAGATCGTGTCGGTCGGCGGCGGCTTATCCATGCTGCGCATCACCGACAACGGCTCCGGCATGAGCCGCGACGATCTCGCCATGGCGGTCGAGCGCCACGCCACCAGCAAGCTCGCCGACGACGATCTGTTCAACATCGCGACGCTGGGCTTTCGCGGCGAAGCGCTGCCGTCGATCGGCTCCATCGGCCGTCTGGCCATCGCGTCGCGTCAGCGCACGGCGGAGGGCGCGCCCGGGTTGGCGATCGTCGTCGACTGCGGTGCCAAGGGCGCGGTCAGCCCCGCCGGCATCAACACCGGCACCGTCGTCGAAGTGCGCGAACTGTTTTCGGCGACACCGGCGCGGCTGAAGTTCATGCGCACCGAACGCGCCGAGACGCAGGCCATCGTCGAAATCGTCAAGCGCATAGCCATGGCGCATCCGACCGTGGCGTTCGAACTCGTCACCGACGACAAGCAGCCGCTGCGCTTTCCCGCCCAACCGTTCGGTGCCGAGGGTCATCTGCAGCGGCTCGCACGCATCATGGGGCGCGAGTTTCTCGACGACGCGTTGCGCATCGAGCGCCTGCGCGGACCCTATCAACTCCAGGGTTTTGCGGCGTTGCCCACGTTGCATCGCAACGATGCCGGCCAGCAATTTCTCTACGTCAACAATCGTCCGGTGCGCGACAAGCTGCTGCTCGGCGCAATCCGTGCAGCCTACGGCGATCTCGTGCCGAAGGGGCGGCATCCCGTATTCGCACTGTTTCTCGACGTGCCCAACGACAGTGTCGACGTCAACGTGCATCCGGCCAAAGCCGAGGTGCGGTTCCGCGAAGGCGGCGAGATTCGCGCGTTGGTCATCAACGCGGTCCGCAATGCTCTCGAAGCGGCGGGCCATCGCGCCTCCGTCTACGGCGGCCAGCAGACCATCGATACGCTCGCGCGTGGCGTTGCAGCCAATCAGATGCAGCAGGCGCACGCGGCCTGGATGCCGCCGCCGCAGCCGGGCTTCGCCCCTACCGGATTTGCGCCTGCGGGGTTCGGCGAAGCAATGCAGGCTCCGCTCGCCGGTTTGTCGATGCCGAGCGCCAACGCGAGCGCCGCTGGCGTGCCGATCGAACCCGAGTTGCTGGATCGCCCGCTGGGTGCCGCGCGCGCACAACTGCACGAGACCTACATCGTGGCGCAGACGCGCGGTTCGGTCATCCTGGTCGATCAGCACGCAGCCCACGAGCGTCTCGTCTACGAGCGGATGAAGGCGGCGCTGACGGAAGGCGGCGTCAAGCGTCAGGGCTTGCTGATCCCCGAGATCGTCACGCTGGAGCCCTACGAAGTGAGCGCGCTCGAGGACGCCGCCGACGAATTGGCCGAACTCGGGCTGGCGCTCGAAGCATTCGGTGCCGACGCCGTTGCCGTGCGCGAAACGCCAGCGCTGCTCGGACAAACCGACGTGCAGGGCCTGGTCAAGGATCTCGCGCGCGACATCGCCGCCGACCGCGGCAAGACGGCGCTCAAGGCGCGTCTCGAAGCTATCGCCTCGCGCATGGCGTGCCACGGCAGCGTGCGCGCCGGCCGTCGCCTGACGCCGCCCGAAATGAATGCGCTGCTGCGGGAAATGGAGGCCACGCCGTTCTCCGGCCAATGCAACCACGGTCGCCCCACCTACGTCGAGTTAAAGCTCTCCGACATCGAGCGCCTGTTTGGCCGGCGCGGGTGAGGACGACAATTGAGTTGCGGCGATGATCACCTCCACCCACATCTTCATCGCAGTCGTGTTTGTCCTTGCCGGCTTCGTCAAGGGCGTCATCGGGCTTGGGCTGCCGACGATCGCGATGGGCCTCCTTGCCGTCGTGATGCCGCCGGTGGAAGCAGCCGCAATCCTGATCCTGCCGTCGCTGCTGACCAACATCTGGCAGATGCTTGCGGGACCGTCGCTTGGCCTGGTCGTGCGGCGGCTCTGGCCGATGCTGCTCGCGGTGTGCATCGGCACATGGGTCGGCGCAGGCTTGATGACGGGTACGACCGGACGCTACGCCACCACGCTGTTGGGCTGCGCCTTGATCCTCTACGCCCTCTCAGGTCTTGCCGCCGTGCGCCTCACGATTGCTGGGTATCGCGAGGCGCTGCTCGGTCCCGTGGCGGGTGCGATCACTGGCGTCATCACGGCGGCAACAGGCGTTTTCGTAATCCCCGCCGTGCCCTACCTACAGGCGATCGGGCTCGAGAAAGAGGCCATGGTCCAAGCCCTCGGGCTGTCGTTTACAGTCTCGACGCTGGCGCTGGCCGTCAACGTCGCAGGTGCCGGAGCGCTTAGCCTTTCGATGGCCGGGACGACATGCGCCGCACTGGTTCTGGCGTGCGGCGGCATGTGGTTTGGTCAGTGCGTCCGCCTCCGATTGCCCGAAGGCTCGTTTCGACGATGGTTCTTCACGGGCCTGCTACTCCTCGGCGTCTATCTGGTTGTCCGAACGGCGCTCTAACACCTGCATCACAAAAACCGATGCCGGAGTGCTGTTTTTATGATTTTTATAGATGGGTCTCGTCGGGTAGAACGGGCGTAGAGACTGCACCATTCCGTCCTTCGCCCCAAAGAGGCCGCCTATGAATCTCGGCTTTTTCACTATGCCGATCCATCCTCTAGATAAGGATTGGCGCGCCTGCCTGCGCGAAGACCGCGAGGCCTTCATCCTGGCCGACGAATTGGGCTTCACCGAAGGCTACGTCGGCGAGCACGTCACCGACCGCGCCGAGAATATTACCTCGTGCGCGATGTTCATCGCGACGCTGGTCGACGCGACCAAGCGCATCAAACTGGGCACCGGCACCATCAACATGCCGAATGCGCACCCTGCGCAAGTGGCGGCCAACATGGCCATGCTCGACCATCTGCTGGATGGGCGCTTCATCTTCGGCATCAGCCCCGGCGGCTTGCTGTCGGACGCGGAAATCTTCGGCAACCTCGATGCCAACCGCAACGAGATGTTCCTGGAAGCGATCAATCACATCATCGCGCTGTGGACCTCGGAGCCGCCTTACAACTTGAAGGGCAAATACTGGTCCATCTCGACCGAGCGGCAGTTCATTCCAGAGATCGGCCAGGGCTACGTGCCCAAGCCCCTGCAGCGCCCGCATCCGCCGATCGTTGTTACGGCCGTGGCACCGTTCTCGAAGGGCGTGGCGGAAGCGGCGGCGCGCGGCTGGGATCCGATCTCCGCCAACTTCCTGATGCCGTGGTGGGTCAAAAGCCACTGGCCGAAATACGTCGAGGGCTGCGAGAAGGGGGGCCGCCCCGCAGACGCGGCCAACTGGCGCGTCGCCAAAAGCGTGTTCGTCGCCGACGACGACAAGACCGCGCGGGCCTATGCGCTCGATGCCACCAGCCCCTATCGCCAGTATTACCAGTCGCTCGCAACCAAGCTGATCAAGAACGGTCGCGCCGAATTGTTCAAGACTTCACGCGACATGCCGGATAGCGAGGTCACCATCGACTACATCATGGACAAGCTGGTGATCTGGGGGTCGCCCAATAAGGTCGCCGACGAGATTTTGGCGTTCCGTGAGCAGGTCGGCGATTTCGGCACTCTGCTTTACGCCGGCCACGATTGGCGCGACCGCGACCTCGCTCGCCGCTCCATGGTTCTCGCTGCCGAAAAAGTGCTTCCCGCCGTCAACGCCGGCATCGGCAAACGGATCGCCGCCGAGTAGTTGCGAATTCTTTTCTTCCGCGCGTGTTGTGGAGAGGCGGCGGAAGCAACGTAGGCCGGGACGAATGCCGGGCTCAGTCGGCGCTGCCGAAACCGACCGCGGGCGCAAGCTGCGCATCTGCGGGCGGTCGTCAAGGGGCGGACTGATCAGCGCGTCATGTTCGCGTCGTGAGGCGATGGAACCAGCCGGTCAGTAGGCTCCAAAGCAAAGACACGGCCCCAAGCTCGTTGTCCTTTGATGATGTCGGCGCACGGCCGGCGGCGGCGGCATCGAGATTTCGCGCGAATGTCTCGCCGACGTGAGTGACGAGACCATGGACCAGGCCTGGCCGGCCGAACTGGGCGAGCGGGCCGCTCAAGCTGTAACCAATGTCAGCCTCGACACGGGTCGACGTTTCGCTCAGTTCGATTGCGCGGTAGGTCACGTCGCCAATGACCGACGACGGTCCGCTACGATCGCGGCCGCGACCTTCGATGCGGCAGCTTCTCGCCGCGTCGTCGCGGGTGAATTTGCCGTCACCGGCGAAAGTAGTTCTGATCGGTCCAAGACGCAGCGCGAGGTGTGCGCTGAAGGTGCCGTCGGCTCCGGGGCCGCCATCGAGGACTGCGCCGGGCATGCAAGGCACCACTGCTTCGAGGTTGGTAAGCAGCAACCAAACCCGCGCGATCGGCTGTTCGACAACGAAGCTCTGTGTGACCTTTGTCGTTGCGCCGTCGATGCGAATTGGGCCGGTCAGCACCTTGATCTCGCGCGACGGCAATAGGGTGTGGCTTGCAGCGCTCGAAGCTGCCGGCATTCGCTTACGGTCTGCGTCTTGTCGATGTGCAGGGGGAATCGCGGCGCGGCTGGTTGGGCCGGGCGCCGGGCCAAGCCAGCCGTTGCCGCGTATAGGTGACGACGTCTCGTCGGCGACCTCGACCATGACACGGGAGATTGCACGTATGATTCCAGCATAGCCGGTACAGCGGCACAGGTTGCCGCTCATCTCGGTGCGGATCTCCGGCACGGTCAAAGTACCGCGGCGGCGGATAAGATCGCGCGCGGCGATCAGCATACCCGGCGTACAGTAGCCGCACTGAAGCGCGTGCTCGGCGGTGAAGGCGGCACGCAGACGGATCATGAGCGCGTCGTCGTCGAAAGCTTCGATGGTGCGGATTTCGGTCCCTTCGCAGGCGACGGCATAGGTGATGCAGGCCCGCGAAATTTCGCCGTTGATCTCGATGGTGCAGGCACCACAGACGCCATGCTCGCACCCGATATGCGTCCCTGTCAGCCCTTGGGACTCGCGCAGAAAGTCAGCCATGTGCGTGCGCGGCGTCGTATCAGCGCTGAGGGCTCGACCGTTGACCGTCAGTGTTATCGCAGTCATGCAGGAATGACCTCATCGAGGGCGCGTCGAAGCGTTGCCGTATGCGTATTCAGTTCATAGACATCGGTGCCGAGACTTGTAGATTGGAGCCGCGACCGCAGGTCGTCGAACCATGCGCTGCGCGCGCCGCTCTGGCCTGAGGGCGGCGCAGCCAAGTCGTCGATTAGGATCGGCGCGCCGCCGGCGGCACCCGCCACCAAACGCAGTCCTTTGCGTTCGGGATCGTAGACTGCGACGCCGATAGCTTCGGCGAAATCACCGACTTTGCGGCAGATCTTGCTGTAACCGACCCGGCCGTTGCGACCGAGCTTCGGAATGCGAATTCCGACAACGAGTTCGTCGGCTGCGAGGTTGGTCATCATGGGTCCGGAGACGAAAGCGGCCAGCGGCACCGTGCGCTCGCCGCCGCGCCCGTGAAGGAGAACGGACGCGCGCAACGCCGTCAGAAGCGACAGCCAATCGGCGGCCGGGTCCGCGTGGGCGAGCGAACCGCCGATCGTGCCGCGCGACCTGACTGCACGGTAGGCGATGCCCCGCGCGACGCGCGCGAGCACGTTGTCGCCCGCGTCGGGGACGCGACCGTCCTCGATCGCAGCGTGCGTTATGCAAGCGCCCAACGTGAGCGCGTCGTCGCTATCGTCCACGCGAACGAGATCGGGGATGCGCGTAATATCGACCAAAATCGTCGGCTGTGCCAGCCGCAAGTTTAGCATGGGGCCAAGGGTCTGGCCGCCGGCGATGATCTTCGCGTCCGGATTTTCGCCGAGAATCTTGATCGTCTCGGCGATGGACGACGGGCGGATGTAGTCGAATGCGACGGGCTTCATACGGCAGCCCTCGGTGCGACACGTCGTGACTTCGCTTCTTGCACAGCGTCGACAATGCGGCGTGGCGTGATGGGAGACACAGAGAGTTCGACGCCGAGATCTTTGAGCGCGTCGTTTATGGCGTTGGTGATCGCCGCTGGTGGAGCAATCGCACCGCCCTCGCCGAGACCTTTCTGGCCAAAGCGCGTGTAAGGTGACGGCGTTTCCATATGATCGATCCGAACGGCCGGCATCTCGGTCGGTCCCGGCAACAGATAATCTGCGAAGGTCGAGCCGAGCGGCTGGCCACGTGTATCGTAAGCCATCTCCTCGTATAAGGCCGTGCCGATCCCTTGCGCTACGCCTCCGATGATCTGTCCATCGACGATCATCGGATTGACCAGAACACCACCGTCTTCGACGACGACGTAATCGAGAATTTCCACTTCACCCGTATCCGGCGCGACTGCAACTACGACGGCGTGCGCTGCATAGCTGAAGGTGCCGGTGTCGCGTTTTGCTTTGTAGCCGGCCGTCACCTCGAGACCGCCGGAATCGGCGTCGACCGGCAAATCCTGTGGCCGCCGGTACCAGGTCCGCGCGATCTCGGCGACACCGATGCGGCCGCGCGGTCCGATCACCGCCCCGTCTTTCAAATGCACGTCGGTCACCGCCGTCTGTAGAAGCTTCGCGCCGACATGCTTCAGCCGGATCGCCAACTCGTCGCAGGCGGCCGCGACCGCGCCGCCCGACATGATCATGCAGCGGGAGCCCCACGTGCCAGTGGAATAGGGGGTCAAAGCGGTGTCACCGTGCACGAGTTTGATGCGGTCGTGCGGCACACCCAGTATCGAGTGAGCGACTTGCGAAAGTGTTGTTTCCAATCCCTGTCCATGGCTATGCGCGCCAATCCGCAATTCCAAAGCGCCGTCAGGCGTAAACCGCGCCATGCATTGTTCGTGGCCGGGAACGAACGGAATGCCCCAGGAGGCATAGACGCTGGTGCCGTGTCCTGCCTGCTCCGAGTACATAGCCAAGCCGACGCCGATCCGCCGACCGTCCGTTTCACCCTTGCGCTGCCGCAGTCTCACGTCGTCGAGACCGATCATGGTAACGGCGCGTCTCAAGGCTTCCGGATAGTCGCCTGAATCGAAATGCCGCTTCGCGATGTTGTCGAACGGCATCTGTTCCGGCCGCACGAGACTGTTGGCGCGCAACGCTGCCGGCTCGATGCCAAGTTCGCGCGCCAATGCGTCGAGCGTCACTTCGAGGGCGAAGCACACGCCGGTACGCGCGACGCCGCGGTAAGGTAGGATCGGTGGTTTGTTGGTGGCGACCGAGTATGTCTTGCAGCGATAATGCTGGAAGTCATAAAGTCCCGGCAGGAGCGAGCCGATCTGTCCGGCTTCGAGGCAGGCGGAAAACGGATAGGCGGAATAGGCACCAGAATCGACCGTCGCCTCACAATCGAGCGCGAGCAACTGGCCACCTTGTGTCGCGTAGGCCGTCACCACGTAATGATGTTCACGACAGTCGGCACCCGCGGTGAGATTTTCACGCCGGTCTTCCAGCCAGCGAAGTGGGATGCCGAGCTTGCGAGTGGCCCAGCCGAGCGCGACTTCTTCGGTGAGCAGCACCCCTTTGTAGCCGAAACCGCCACCGACATCCGGCGCGATGACGCGGACCTGTCCCTCGTCGAGACCGAGACATTCGGCAAGTCCCGTGCGTACGATATGGGGCTGCTGCGTCGAACTATGGACGACAAGCTGCCCGGCACGGCTATCCCATTGAGCGACGACGCCGCGCCCTTCGAGCGGGCTCATGACCTGGCGTGCCGTCCGAAACTCGCGTGTAACCTTATGCGTGGCTCCCGCTGTCAGCGTGATGAAGTTTGCGTCGACGTCCGTGGTCAGGAAAAGATTGTCTCCCCAATGATCGTGGACCAACGGGCTGCCCGCAGCGCGTCCCTCGAGCATGTCGTGAATGGCCGGCAATTCATCGATTTCCAAAACGATCCGCTGAGCGACATCTTCCGCTTCGGCCCGCGTCGGCGCGATGCACATGACGACCGGCTCGCCGACATAACGAACTTTACCGGTGGCGAGTATGGGCTGAACCGAGGACTTGAATCCGGAAAGTGTCGTGTCGGCACGGATTGCTGCGACACCCGTGAGATCCTCGGCAATGAATACGAATGGCCTGATGTCTTCGGGAATGCGAATGCGCTCGATTGTTCCGTGTGCGACGGGGCTGCGCAAAAATGCGACGTCGTGCATACGCGGCAAGCGGATGTCGCCGACAAACTGGCCTTGGCCGCGCAGATAGCGGTCGTCTTCCTTGCGCAGAACGCTCGCACCTATACCTGCGTTACGGGGCCTGTCTTCGATGTTCATCGATCACCGCTCAAAAAGATAAATCTCGATCGTGCAAGTCGTCGCAGTCGTAGAAGCAGTCCGATGGTTGTCGCAAGCGCTAATCGCAAACGGTCATTAGCGCTGCGCGTCCGTGAGTTCGATACTGATGCGCACACAATCTCCACGGTATGTGATCTCGCCGATATAAAGCACGATGTTGCCCCGCCCCCTGACGACGACTCGCGCCTTTGCAATCGGCGCGTCTATGGCGATGTCGAGTTGATGCGCTGTTTCGGGATCGGCCCCTGCGACAATCAAAGTTTGCCATGCGCGCTCAATCGAAAGATCCTTCATCGAACTGACGACGGCCAACGCGATACGGCTGCGGAACGAGGCTGGTGCGCGGTCGTAAACCTGTTTGGCGATGTGCACGCGAGCAAGTGCGTAGGGAACACCATCCCGCTTTTGCAGAGTATTCAGAAATACGTATGAATCGGCAGGCTCGCCATCGCCGGGCTCGAGCGTGGGCGCGGTTGCGGCCCCGTTTTTCGGCAGTGGGAAAGGCACGTTGCCCTTGATGGGTGCGAGCAGTGACTTCCAGTCCGAGCCTAGAACGAGCCAGCGGTCGCGTTCGATCGTTTTGACAACGAAGGTTCCTCGGCCCTGCTGCGACTGCAAAAGACCCTCTTCGCGCAGCAACTCGATCGCTTGACGCACCGTTACGCGTGCGACACCGAACTCGCGTTCGAGTTGATCGATTGTTTGAATCTGCTCACCGACAGACCAGATGCCGGTTTCAATCCGATGGCGCAGAACCGCCGCCAACTGAAGATAACGCGGCATGCGTGGCTCGCGCGCAGCCCTAAGCGACGGCACTGCCGATATGTCCGTACGGGATCTGGTGCTCATTTTTTTCGCAATTTGAATTTCTTTGCCTACGGTTTCGACTTTGCGGATTGACAATCATGATTGGTAAGTCTGACTATATCTAGTACCACTTTACCGGTAGCGCCAAAGCGTCACGCAACGACGAGTGTTCACGCAACGTCGAGTGTTCACGCAACGACGAGTGTTCACGTAGCGACAAGTGTTCGAGCACACAACGAGTGCAATCGGGGGATCCATGAGCATCCAGTTCGGCAGAATTATCAGGACGTGCGCAATCTTTGCGCCGCTTTTGTTCAGCTCCGCAGCAGGGGCGCAAGATGCGATAAAAATCGGCGTCTCGGAGCCGTTGACGGGTGCCTTCGCCGCGTCGGGAAACTATGTGGCACAGGGCGCAAAGATCGCGGAGGACGAGATCAACGCTGCCGGCGGCGTGCTTGGTCGCAAGATCCAGCTGATCATCGAAGACAATAAATCAAACCCGACAGAGGCCGTCAGCACGGTCGAGAAGTTGACGCAAAAGGATAAAGTTCCAATTTTGATGGGCGCCTGGAGTTCGACGCTCACGCTCGCTGTGATGCCGAAACTGGAAGAATACGGCGTACCGATGGTGGTGGAGACATCGTCCTCGGGCAAGATCACGACGGCCGGCAATCCATTCATTTTCCGCATCAGCCCGACCTCTGAAATGGAAGCCAAAGCCTTCCAGCCGCTGGTTGCCAAGCTTGGTATCAAGAAAGCCGACTTCCTTTTCACCAACAACGATTTCGGCATCGGGTCGGGTGCGGAGTACGCCAAGATGTTGAAGGCGAACGGGGTCGAGGTCGGCGTCTCCGAGACGATGGATCCGAAGGCGACCGACTTCTCTGCCCAGCTTGCGAAGATAAAAGCGTCCGGCGGCGATACGCTGATCGTCACGACTGCTGTCGAGCAACTGACGCTGATCTTGAAGCAAGCAAAAGACCAGCAACTGAAAGTTCGCGTCATTTCCTGTGGCGGTTCGAACTCGCCAGACCAGCTGATCGAGCAAGCGGGCGAGGCGGCGAACGGCACATTCCATACGGTTTTCTTCCCACCGTGGTTTCCTGAAGTGACCAAGAACCCCGACGTCGCCAAACGCTATATGGACGAGTGGAAAAAGCGTGGACACAATGTCGGCGGCCTGACCGAAGGATTCCGCGGTTATGACGGTATCTTCACCATCGTTGCTGCGATCAAGGCCGCGGGCAAAGCCGAGCCGGAAGCGTTGCGCGCGGCTTTGTGGGGTGTTCAGGTAAAGGGCATCTATGGAGATATCGCCTTCATAAAGCAGGGCCCCGCAGGCAAAGAGAGCGGCCAAAACATTCCGAGCGTTCATCTGGTGACGATCACCGACGGCAAGGTCAGTAAATTGGGGCTCTGAACTGCATGAGGCTCGCCCCTTGGGAAGGCCGATGCGCCACCAGGGCGAGCGCTCGGCATTCAGTCAGCAACGCTCACCAAGCTGGCTTGCCGTTGCCAGAAGTGCATGCGGCCCGGTGCACTCGATCGGGACCAGCGGAGATTTAGTTTGGATCAACTTCTCCAGCATGGGCTCAACGCGATCATCCTGGGCGGCACCTATGCGTTGCTCGGGATCGGCTTGACGCTCATCTTCGGCATCATGAAGGTCGTAAACTTCACCCATGGCGAAGTCTACGCCTTCGGTGCCTATGTCATGTTCGCCCTGGTCATGCCGCTGGGTGTGAACTTTTTCGTGGCGCTGGTGCTGGCGATGGCACTGGGCATTCTGCTTGGGGCTGCGATCGAGTTATTACTTCTGAGTCGGCTCCGCGATGCGGATATCGACACGACTATGCTGGTGATGATCGGTGCCTGGATCGCAATGCAGAACACCGAGCAACTCGCCTGGACCGGCGTTGCGCACTCGATCAAGAATCCGTTCCCTCCCGAGCCGCTGGTCTGGGGCGCGCTGTCTGTATCCTGGAATCGTTTATTCGTGTTCGCGGTCGCATCACTGCTGATTGCCGGCACTTATTATCTGGTGAATTGGACCAAATTCGGTAAAGCGCTGCGGGCGACATTCCAGGATCGGGATACGGCGGCTTTGATGGGCGTGCGGATAGATCGTGTAAACACCGCGACGTTCGCGCTTGGCTCGGGACTTGCGGCCGCCGCAGGCGCACTGCTCGGGCCTGTTTTCGTGGTCGTCCCGACGATGGGCGATCTTGCAGCCTCGAAGGCTTTCGCGATCGTAATTCTCGGTGGGCTCGGGAGCGTGGTCGGTGCCACGGTCGGCGGCTTCATCCTCGCATTCGCCGAGGAACTGGGCAGCGGCTACATCTCGTCGGGATACAGGGACGCTATGGGGTTTGTGCTCATCATTCTGATACTGTTGGTACGTCCGACCGGCCTGTTCGCACTTAAGGAGCGGATCAGTTGACGCGCTGGCTCCCGCATCTTTTCGTCCTGTTCCTGGCTTCGGTCCCGTTGTGGATGACCGATAATTATATCCTGCATATTCTGATCACGACCGGCATCTTCATCATCGCCGCCATGAGCCTCAATTTGTTGTTGGGCTATACCGGCCAACTCTCGCTGGGTCACGTCGCGTTCTTCGGCATCGGAGCGTACGCGAGCGCGCTGTTGTCGCTTGGGTTCGAGGCACATATTGCACCAGGCTTGTTGGTCAAAGTACTGCCTAAGCCCGTCTGGTTCGCGATGCTCGGAGGCATCGCGTCGGCTGCCGTGTGTGGCTATGCCATCGGAAAACTCGCGTTCCGGGTGCGCGGCGCCTATTTCGTGATTGTCTCGATCAGCTTCGCCGAAGTAGTTCGCCTTGTCGCGCTCAATTGGGTCGAGCTGACGCAAGGCCCGATGGCGCTCAACAATATTCCTGCCTTGAAGTTAGGCGCAGCCGGTCTCGAGTTATCTTTTCTCAAGAAGCCGATGGTCTACACGCTGGTGCTCGCGGTCGCCGTACTGTCGTACGTGCTGATCCGGCGGCTTGTCCAATCGCGCGCCGGCCGTGCGATGATTGCACTGCGGGAAAACGAGTCGCTGGCCACCTCGGTCGGTATCGACGTGACGGCGTACCTCGTACTGGCGACCGTGGTCGCCTCTGCCATTGCCGGTGCGGCGGGTGCGCTTTACGCGCACTATGTGCGCATCGTCGACCCTGACATCTTCCTGTTCATCTACACGGTTACGATGGTGATCATGGTCGTCACCGGGGGCAAGGGGACCTTGGCGGGGCCGATCGTCGGCGGCGTGCTTTTTGGTTTGTTGCCTGAAAGTTTGCGCGCAATGGCGATGCCGCCCGAGGTGCAGTGGATCGCTTACGGTGTGCTGATGGTGCTCGTCGTCTACTTCCTCCCACGCGGGATCGTGCCGGCGATCAATGAACGGTGGGGGGCGGGCGAAGCCACGGCATCCCCCCTGCGAAATCTCGTCGTAGCAGCGAAGGCGCGTTCATGAACCCGGCCCGCGATTCAGCGAAACCGGACGCTTTGCTGTCGGTGCGAGATCTGTCGATCCGCTTCGGCGGACTTACGGCGATCGCAAGCATGACGTTCGATGCCAACGCCGGTGAGATCGTGTCTCTGATCGGTCCGAACGGTGCCGGCAAGACATCGGCGTTCAATGCGATCACCGGCTACCTGAAACCCACATCAGGCGATGTGCGGTTCAAAGATCGGTCGCTGCTGGGTCTTAGTTCGAATGCGATTGCGGCGCGCGGCGTCGTGCGCACCTTTCAGAAGACCAGCGTGTTCGGCGGTCGCACCGTACTGGACAATGTGCTGATGGGGCTGCATCTGCGGTCTCGTCAAACAGCGATTTCAATTCTACTCGGGCTCACGAGCGTTGCGCGCGAGGAACGTGAACTGACCGATGAAGCCATAGAGATGCTGGCGTTTGTCGGTCTCGTACCCCGAGCGCACGAATTGGCATCTGCGTTGCCCTACGGTGAGCAGCGCTTACTCGGCGTTGCCATCGCCTTGGCCGCCAAGCCTTCGCTGCTTCTTCTGGACGAGCCCGTGTCCGGCCTGAACCCTGCGGAAAAGGCAAGCTTCATGGGGCTGATCAGGCGCATTCGCGCGCGCGCTATCACGATCGTCCTGGTTGAACACGACATGCGGACGGTAATGGGCGTGTCGGATCGGGTCGTCGTATTGAACCAGGGCCGCATCATCTGCGATGGCGCACCGGCAGAGGTGCAGCGCAATCCCGAGGTCATCAAAGCTTATCTGGGTGAGGGGTTCGCTCGTGCTCACCATTGAAAATCTCGATTGCCGGTATGGTCAAGTCATCGCTGTCAGCGGGCTGTCGCTCGAGATTGCCAAGGGCGAACTCGTGACCTTGATCGGTTCGAACGGGGCGGGCAAGTCGACCACACTAAAGGCGATCTCTGGACTGTTGAAACCGTCGGCTGGACGGATACTGTTCGAAGGCGTCGACATCACGGGTGCGTCGCCGCGCGAAATACTGGCTCGCGGCATCGCCCATTGTCCCGAGGGGCGGCGGGTGTTTCCCCAGATGTCGGTCGAAGAGAATCTTGAGATGGGCAGTTTTCTCCGGCGTGATGCAGCAGGAATTGCGGCCGACAAGGCACGGCTGTATGAGCGTTTTCCTATATTGCTCGAACGCCGTACGCAGGCGGCCGGCACGCTCTCCGGCGGCGAGCAACAGATGCTGGCGATTTCGCGGGCTCTGATGTCGCGACCGAAACTCGTGCTGTTCGATGAGCCCTCGCTCGGACTTGCACCCAACATCGTCGAACGCACATTCGATATCATCCGGCAGATCCGTAGCGAAGGCACGACAGTGGCGCTTGTGGAACAGAACGCTTATGCCGCGCTTGAATTGTCGGATCGCGCTTACGTTCTGGAACAAGGTCACATGACGTTGAGTGGCCCTGCACGCGGGCTACTCGCCGATCCACACGTACAGAGCGCCTACCTCGGCACATCGGATGCGATTCCGGTCAATTGACCAATCAATAACGCGTACTCTCGAAAAGGAGACATGCTATGAGCACCGCACCGATCCACGATCTGATCCTGAAAGGTGGGCGTGTGATCTGCCCAGCCTCGAAAGTCGACGGCGTGATGGACGTCGCCATTTCCGGCGGGAAGATCGCCGCCATAGCAGCCGATATCCTGCCGAGCACGGCGCGCGAGGTCACCGACGTCAAAGGTAAGCTCGTGTTGCCCGGAATGATCGACACCCACGCGCACGTGTATCAATATGTCTCCGGCCGGTTCGGTCTCAACCCCGACATGGTCGGCATCGACAGCGGAGTAACGGCCCTGATCGACCAAGGCGGCCCGTCGTGCATGACGCTGCCGGGCTTTCGCCATTTTATCGCCGAAAAATCGGCTTCGCGTTGCTACGCTTTCATTTCTGCCTACGTCGTCGGCGGACTTGAAGGCCATTATTACCCGGAACTTTATTCTCCCACTGGAGTCGATGTCAAAGCGACGGTGGCTGCCGCGCAGGCCAACCGCGACATCGTCAAAGGGATCAAGGCGCATGCCGAGATCGGCGGGTTCGCCCGCTGGGGCACGAAGGTCATGGAACTTGCCGCCGAGATCGGCCGGGAAGCCGATCTTCCAGTCTACATCCACTTTGGTCAACTTTGGGCCTTGCCGGAGTCGGGGCTGAATGGCGAGGATGTGGACACCATCGTCGAGCGTGTCGCCAAGTTGATGCGGCCGGGCGATATCCTGGCGCATCCGTTCACGCGACATCCGGGCGGCTTCGTCGACAAAAACGGCAAGGTTCATGCTTTCATCCGCGCGGCGATGGACAAAGGGCTCAAGATCGACGTCGGCCATGGCAGCCACTTTTCCTACCGCCTGGCCCGCAAGGCGATCGCCGCAGGTATCGTTCCGACCACGCTGGGCGCCGATATCCATGGTTACAACACGCACGTGCCGGCGCCGGCCGGAACGCCCG
>JANYHG010000046.1 GCA_025359165.1 Hyphomicrobiaceae bacterium | reverse complement strand
ATTGGGACGTGATGCTCAGGCATCATTTTCCGATCACGCGAGCATCACGTTCCGCCCCTGTTTTGGGGGCAAGGAGTGAGACTGGAAGTGTTAAAACCACACGGCGAAGGCCGGTGTGGTTGATGGTGCTTACAGAGATCGCGTCTCAGCCCGCAAACCCAAGCCATTCGCCGAGGCCGGACACCACCAGCGCTGCGGTCAGCCCGCTGGCAAAGGCGGCGGCGGGCAGCGCCCACGTCGCAGATTTGCGCGGGCGCGATCGGCGGCCGGTGCCAGGCCCGTTGTCGTTGGCCAGCACGCCATTGAACGACGTGATTTCCGCAGCGCCGATCCACTCGGTTTCGATGCGTCGGGATCCGCTGCTGCGGGGGAACTGAGACATACGATCAGCCCTAAGGTCCGGATGAGTTTGGCTATGACGTCGTGTTTGCAACGCCATCGTAACGGCCAGACCCTAGTGCTTCGTTAAGTTTGTCGGGCCTCACGGTCGGGCCTCACGCGCTGGTCGCGCTCCGGCCGGGGCGCGCTACCGCGCGACGCCGGTCGGCTACGTGCGGCCAAGCCGCAGGTGGGCGGGTGATCGGACGCCTTTGGCATCCATGCGCGGATGCTTGTGGGCATCCGAAGCGCCATTATAATGCCATCTGGAGCGCCACTAAACAGCGCGGATGCTTGTGGGCATCCGAAGCGCTACTATAGTGGCATCCGAAGCGCCACTAAAAAGATTAATCATGTCGAGCCCTGCACCCGCCTACGACGCGAACAATATCTTCGCCAAGATTTTACGCGGCGAATTGCCGGCGCAGAAAGTCTATGAGGACGCGGCAACCCTCGTAATCATGGACATCATGCCGCGCGCCGACGGGCACTGTCTGGTGATCCCGAAAACGCCCGCCCGCAATGTCTTCGACGCATCGCCCGAGCAGTTGGCGGCCTGCATGGCCACGGTGCAACGGATGAGTCACGCTGCTAAAATCGCGTTCGCCGCCGAGGGCATCACGATCCAGCAATTCAACGAAAGCGCGGGCGGGCAGGTCGTGTTTCATCTGCACTACCATGTGCTGCCGCGGCATACCGGCGTCACCCTCAAACCGCATACCGGACAGATGGAGAAGCCCGACATTCTTCAAGCCAACGCAGACAAGCTGCGCGCCGCCCTGGCCCAATCTTGAGCCGAGCGCAGGTCTCGTCATGACGCGGTGGGCGAGCGAACCGGAAGCCGCAGCGCTGGCGCTAATTGTGTCGACGCTGGAGACGCTCGAACTGGGCGATAGAGTGCTGCAGGCCGGCGGCACACAAGCGCTGTCGACGCATCTTGAAGCGACGGAACGAACCATCGTGCCCTGGAGCCGTCGCAGCGCACCCACCGCCCTCGTGTCGGCCGATCCGCCTGCCGGCTCGTTCAGTTCAGCGCTGCTGCGGCTGCCGAAATCGCGCGACGAACAGATGCTGGCGGCGCACCAGTGTCTCGGTGCACTGACGCCGACGGGCAGAGTGTTTGTCTATGGCGGCAATGACGAGGGCATCCGCACGTTCCAGAAAAGCCTCGCCGATCTCGGTGCGGTGACGACGCTGGCGGCGCGCGGGCACGGGCGGGTGCTGGAGCTGCGGCGTCAGGACGTGCACGCGCAAATCCGACCGACGCTCGCCGAGTGGCGCGCGACATCTCGCGACGGATGGGTGAGTTACCCCGGACTGTTCGCGGGCGGCATACCTGATCCCGGCACCACGCTGCTGCTACAGCATCTGCCTGAATTGCCCGATGATGCGAGCGTGCTCGACTACGGCTGCGGCCCCGGCGCGATCGCCGCGGCCATACGTTTGCGCCAACCGAATGCCGGGCTGACGCTGATAGACAACGATGCGGTCGCCCTCGTCGCGGCAGCGGAAAATGTGCTCGGCACAGCGCAATTGCTCGGGGCCGATCTCGATGTGGTGGGCAGCGCGCGCTATGATTTGATCGTTTCAAACCCGCCGCTGCACACAGGCTTCAAAGAAGATCTGGCACCACTCGATCGCTTCATCCACATGGCCCCGGCGCATCTCGCTGGACAGGGCGTGCTGTTGATGGTCGTACAACGTCGCATCGCCCTTGAGCGCACGCTTTCGCAGATGTTCGAGACCGTGGAGACGCTGGCTGACGACGGGCGCTACCGCATCTGGCGCGCGTGCGCAGCTCGTATCGCGCCGACCGCTATCGCACCGAAGCGGCCGCGATAGCCGGCCAGGCGTTGGTAGCGATCGCCTCGGCCAACACTTGCACCGTCAAGCCGGCCGTCGGTTGCGTCTGCCGACGCGCGACGTGGAAATTGGCGGGATCGGCGACACCGACGGAAATCTCGATCCGATCGGCGTGCGGTTCAACGAACATCAGCCCGACGGAGACGCCACGTGCGACGATCGCCAACGCGCGGTCGTCGGGCGACGCGCCCGGTCCGTGACGGTGATCGGTCACGAGTTCGGCACTGGCCTCGACGAAAGCGCGATTGACCAACGCGATGGCCTCGTCCACCAGCAGGGCCGCAGCCGAGGGAGGTGCGGGGCGGTGCCACGGTACAGGTTGCGCCACCAGCGTCGGCGGCGACTGCTGACTTTGCGGCGGTTGACTTTGTGATGGTTGACTTTGTGGTGGCATCGGGGCCGACGCGAGTTGAGGCGCTATCGACTGATTTTTGATATTGTCCGAATGGCGGGCAACCGCAAATTCGAAAACGCCGGCAAGGCTGTCGGTCAGACCCTGCTCGAGAAGACCCGGTGATCGCCGTGCCGGGACGATGCAATCGCGGCTGAAGTGGGTGTGCTCGGCGTCGTGGGCACGCAGCCGCGCCGAAAGAGTGAGATCCGCTCCGAGCTCCATCCGCAGCCACCCGATGCTGTCGCGATCGATCAGCACGCGGCGATAGTCTCCGAAACCTTGGTTGTGCAGACTCCAGGTCGCATCACCCGGCGGGCCGATCGACAAGCCGAGGGGGGCCATCGCCTGATTGACCGCCGCAATCGCCGCCTCGATTTCAGGGCGAAGGCGTGGCCAATGTTTCTCGACCGCAGGCAGACGCGGCGCGCTCGCGAGCTTCGAGGGTGGCGCTGCCGAAGTTTCGGATGCAGGAGGCGCGGTACTGTTTTTCGAGTTGTGCTTACCGTCACCTTTGGCAGTCATGCCGGTAAACGGTGTCATGATCTTCGCCAATTTCGAGGTTGGGGCGGCGTTCGAGGGCTGGGCCGCCGTTGTGCGCTCTGACGACTTCTGCGGCGACTTTTGTGTCGACTTGTCAGCCGGGCGCAGCACGTCGCGGACCAACAATCCGACGCCGAGGCCAATCAACCCGGCACTCATCAACACGACCATCCACCACATCATCTGCGCCCCTGAACCCAACCCAGGCCGCCGCGATTAGACACAATCACATGGCCGGCCGCCGATTCTCTGCAGTCGGCTAAGCCACCGGATAAACTTGAAACGATCCCCACTCTGTTCATGAACGAGAATTGATTCGCAACGCATCGGAAATGTGGCAGCCGGCAAGGTTTCAGCAAGAATGATAAATTATTGGCCTGAAAGCGGGTTTTCAACTTGGTGGGGCCGCCGCGCGCTTCCGAAACGACTTATACCGACGGTCGTAATTACTGACTTATGACCGTCGGTTTACGCGCGCGGGGTTGGTGGGGCGGCCGCGCGCAAACAACAGAGAAAAACCGGCGCCTCGATATTTGCGTTGGAGCCCGAAAATTCTGACCGCCGGTATTAGGCAGCCACGACGCGTAGATCGGACATGCCGAGTGCACCGAACAGCACACGCGCAACCATGCGCCGGTCCAGGCGACGCTCCGCTTTTTGCCGCGCCGCGCGCGCCATACCGGGCAACAGATCCGGACGCTTGAGGATTGCGGTCATGCGCGTGGCCAAGGCAGTGGCGTCGGTCGCCGGCACCAGCCAACCATTGGCCCCGACATCGACCAGATCGCGGTAGGCGGCATGATCGACCACCAGAACTGGTCGGCCGATCGCCAGCGCCGTAACCAGCAACAACGTGTGCGCAGGTCCGACATCGTCGATGACGATGCAGTGAGCGCTTGACACGCGAGCCCGCAAAGCGGTCGCCACACACCCCTCCAACGCGAGTGCCTCGAGCGCGCCGGTGGATGCAGTCGGCAAGACCCGAGCAAGCTGAAACCGTGCTCGCGTGCCGCGCGCGTCGAACGCTGTGACCGCGCGAGCGAAGGTGCCATCGGCGCTCTCGGCATCGCCGATGGCGAGGAATATGAACCCTCCGTCGAGCGGCGGCAGCGGTGCTGCACTGACGACATCAAGGTCTTGGCAAGCGAGCGGCATCTGGTGGTGCGGCACCGCCAACTTCGACAATGGCTCGGCGAGCAGACGTGCATCGTTGGGTGTCGGCAGGAACACCGCCGTCGCCGATCGCAAAGCCGGCCGCCAGCTTTGCGCGGGACGCAGTCGCGACGAGATGTGAGACTTCGGCCGCGTGCCACCTTCGAGCGACGGCAGGATCGGATAGATGGACGGGATACAAGCCTGCAGGGCGGCGCGGGTTGCAAACGCGATCTGATCCCCGTCCTCGATGATCAGCGCGGTGGCCTGCCAGCCGAGCAGCGTCAGCGCCAGGCGTCGGCGCGCAACGATCGCGCCGAAAAATGCAAAACCCTCTTCGACTGGTGCGAGCGCACGACTTTCGATCCCGTCCTGTTCGAGCAGGGCTTGGTCTGCCGGCGTGAGCCCGGGTGCGAGAGCCAGCACACGGTGACGGCGGCGTACAGCTTCAGCCAACAGTGGCCTGCGCAGCAACATCAGGTCACCGCGATCGCCGAACAGCCAAGCCAGACGCACCACAGCCGTTTGTCGGCTGCCGGCGTGCGCCCTGCCTGACGTGCGGGCGGGATCTGCAAGTTTTGTCGGCGTGTCGGACATGGGCGCTGGCGGCAATCGGGATCTAACGCGGCACCTGACGCTGAATGCTGCTGTTCGCCTGCAACGTCAATGCAGCGTCGTGGTGCCGACATGCCACTCGACGTGGGCAACGGCGGCTTCTTCGGAGATCGGCCCACCAACGTGATAGCCTTCGACCGTCTTGCAGAGCAGCGCTTGCAACGCGGCCGGCTCTCCCGATTGCAATGCTTGCTGCAGTTGTTCGATTTCTGGTTCGAGCTGTTCGAGGCTCAGGTACGGTTCAAGGCTCCGTTGTATGCGTGGATGCTCCGTGCCCGACGTATTACCACCAATCAGCAGTTCTTCGCGCAGTTTCTCGCCGGGCCGCAGGCCCACGTATCGGATTTCGATATCGCCGTGCGGATTTGCAGCATCGCGTATTTCGCGGCCCATCAGCCGGACCATGGAACGTGCCAGATCGTCGATTTTGACCGGTTCGCCCATGTCGAGCACAAAGACTTCGCCCCCCGACGCCATCGTCCCTGCCTGAATAACCAACGTCGCCGCTTCCGGTATCGACATGAAGTAGCGGATCATGTCGGGATGCGTGACAGTCAGCGGGCCACCGCGTTCGATCTGTTTGCGAAACAGCCGGACCACCGACCCGGAACTGTCCAGCACATTGCCGAAACGCACCATGGTGAAGATGGTCTTTTGACCGGGTTCGTCGGAGCGGGCCTGCAAAACCATTTCGGCGAGGCGCTTGCTCGCACCCATCAGGCTGGAGGGACGCACCGCCTTGTCGGTGGAGATCAGCACGAAACGCTCGACGCCCTCGCGTTCGGCCACATCGGCGACAGTCAGGGTTCCGAACGTATTATTGCGGAAACCAACGACGGGATTGGCTTCGACGATCGGCACGTGTTTGAACGCTGCGGCATGATAAATCGTCTTGACGGCATGGGTTCTGATCACGCGCGCGACGAGATCGGCGTCCAGCACCGAGCCGAGGACCGGCACGATCGAAAATCGATCGACGGTCAGTGGTAACGCCGACGCCAGCAATCGAACTTCACTCTCGATCTCGTAGAGCGCGTTCTCCGACGCTTCGAACAGCACGAGAGCGAGCGGGCCTTGCCGAACGATCTGGCGGACCAGTTCGGAGCCGATGGAACCGCCAGCGCCCGTGACCATCACACTCTTACCGCGCACGCAGCGCGCCAGCAGTTCAGGATCGGCCGGCACCGGATCCCGCCCCAGCAGGTCTTCGGCTTCGACGGGACGCAAGTTGGAAACCGTGACGCGGCCCGACGCAATGTCTTCGAGCCGCGGCAGAGTTTTGACGGCGACCGACAATTGTTCGAGATGGTGCAACACCTCGGCACGCTCCTGGCGCGTCGCGTGCGGGATCGCCAACAGCACTTCTTTGATCCCCTGCCGCTCGATCAAGCTGGCAAGTCGATCCGGCCGATAAACTTTGTAACCGCCGACGAACTGATTCCATAGGCTGGCGTTCATGTCGACGAAGCCGCACGTCCGGTATCGATCCGAGTGCGCCAAGGCGTCGGTTAGCTGCAGCCCTACCGGACCAGCACCCCAGACCAGCACCGGAACGCGCTCGCGCTCCCCTGCCAACGGTGTTCCGCCCTCGACAATGAGCAGCCAGGCTGCTGCCTGTCTCACCAGCAACGTCCCGCACGAACCAAAGACCCAATAGATGATCATTGCCGTCCGCGGCGTGCCGAGCAAACCGGACATGATGATGAGCAGCGCCCACAGCAGCACCGACAACAACAGTGATGTCGCGATACGGCGAATGGCGTGGCCACCGATGAAGCGGGTCACCATGCGGTAAACGCCGAACTGACCGAGGGCTGCCACACCGAGGAGCGGCACCATGGCGGTCAGTGCCGCAAACTTCCAGCTTTCGGGGCGGTAGCCGACGCCGTAGCGCAGCGCGAAAGCAACCCAGAGCGAGGCGTAAAGAACCACCAGGTCGCACGCCACCAGCAGCGCACGTTTCTCGTAACGACCAAGACCGACCAGCCGCAGCGACAGGTGCGTTCGGGTCTCGCCGAGACGATGTTCGAATTCCCCTCGAGTCACTAGTCCCCTCGCATCACGGTCGCCTCGCACGCGCCGGATGCTCCGATGCGTTCCAAGTTGGCCGACAGTGTACTGCCAATAGGGGCTGCGATCGCGGCCACAAAGCGGCAACTCATCTACGGGCGCTGATTACTTTTTCGCAACCGAGGCTACGGCGTCGTCCTGCACCTTCATGGCGTCCAGTGTCGGCATGGAAATGATGTTGTAGCCACAGTCGACAAAATGGGTTTCGCCGGTAACGCCACCACCCAGATCGGACAGCAGGTACAAGGCCGAGCCCGCGACATCATCGAGGTGCGGTGTGCGGCGCAGGGGCGAGTTTGCCGCCTGGAAATTGAAGATTACGCGCGCATCCGACACACCGGCACCGGAGAGCGTCCGCATGGGGCCGGGCGACAGTGCATTGACGCGGATGCCGTGCGGACCGAGATCGGTCGCCAGATAGCGCACGCTGGCCTCGAGCGCCGCCTTGGCCACGCCCATGACGTTGTAGGAAGGCACCACCCGGGTCGATCCGCCATAGGTCAAGGTGAGAAGCGACCCGCCGTTTTTCATCAAAGGTGCCGCCCGCTTGGCAATTTCCGTGAACGAGAAGCACGAGATGACCATCGAGTTGACGAAGTTCTCACGCGTGGTGTCGGAATAGCGGCCGGACAATTCTTTCGGATCGGAGTACGCCAGCGCGTGCACGACGAAGTCCAGTCCGCCCCATGCGCTACCGATTTTGTCGAAAACCCTGTCGACGCTGGCGATGTCGGTGACATCGCACTCCTCGATGATTTCGGAGTTCAGGCTTTCAGCCAGCGGAATGGCGCGCCGACCGAATGCACCACCCTGGTAGGTGAACGCCAATTTTGCACCCTGACCAGCAAGAACACGCGAAATTCCCCAGGCGATCGAACGGTTGTTGGCGACCCCCATTACCAGGCCACGCTTTCCGGCCATGATCGGGCCAGGGGCTGCAATATCTCGCGTCGTCATGAATGCTTCTCTCAGTTTTAAGGGCCAGTCGGGCGAACCCCCGACCGGATGCAATTTATGAGCCTGTTCAACGTAGAAGACCAAACCGGCGGGTTGAACTGGCAAGCGACCTGTCAGTGACGTTTGAAGACCAACGTGGCATTGGTGCCACCAAACCCGAAGCTGTTCGACATCACGCAGTTGACGGCGATATCGTCTTTGCGGGCACGCAGTATCGGCATGTCGGCGAAGGCCGGATCGAGCTCGTCGATATGTGCGCTTTCACACAAGAATCCGTTGTTCAGCATGATCAGCGAGAAGATCGCTTCCTGCACCCCGATGGCCCCGAGCGAATGCCCCGTCAGCGACTTGGTAGACGAGATATACGGTGCTTTGTCGCTGCCGAAGACTTCACGAATAGCCATAATCTCGCGCTCGTCGCCGACCGGCGTGCCGGTGCCGTGCGGATTGATGTAGTCGACCTTCGGCGTGCCTTTACCATCGAAACCTTGCAGGGCCTGACGCATACACCGGATCGCGCCCTCGCCCGACGGTGCCACCATGTCGAAGCCATCCGACGTGGCGCCATAGCCAGCGAGTTCGCCGTAGATTTTGGCACCGCGTGCCTTGGCGTGTTCGAGTTCCTCGAGCACCAGCATCCCCGCACCGCCGGCGATGACGAACCCGTCGCGGTTTTTATCGTAGGCGCGGCTTGCGCGTTGCGGCGTGTCGTTGAAGCGCGAGCTCATCGCACCCATGGCGTCGAACAACGCCGACAGCGTCCACTCCAGCTCCTCGCAGCCGCCAGCGAACATCACGTCCTGCTTGCCGTACTGGATCTGCTCGGCGGCGTTGCCGATGCAGTGCGCGCTTGTCGAACAGGCCGACGTGATGGAATAGTTCACGCCCTTGATCTCGAACGACGTCGCCAGCACCGCCGACGGACCCGAACACATCGCTTTCGGCACTTCGAATGGCCCGATCTTTTTCGGTGCGCCGTTTCTGCGCGTCACATCGGCGGCATTGACGATGGCCAGCGTCGACGGTCCGCCTGAGCCGACGATGATGCCGGTGCGCTCGTTGACCACATCTTTCGGCTCAAGACCGGCATCCCGGATCGCTTGCTCCATGGCGATGTAGTTCCACGCCACGCCGGATTCCATGAAGCGCTTCGGCTTACGCGGGACAGCGGCGGCCCAATCGAGCTGCGGCTGGCCGTGCACCTGGCACTTGAATCCCATCTCGGCATATTTCTCCGCCCGGCTGATGCCCGATTTGGCATCGCGGAGCGAGGCCGTCACCTCTTGCGTCGAGTTTCCGATGGAGGAAACGATGCCCATTCCAGTCACGACGACACGTCTCATGCTTCATCCTCGACAACGAATAATGCGGCGGGCAGGCGCGCGGCGCGATCAGCTCGCGACCGCAACCGGCTCCAGGAACACTTTCAGATCGGTGGCGGTATAGACCGTCTCACCGTCCGCCTTGACCACGCCGTCGGCGGTCGCGATCTTCAACTTGCGCAACACGACGGATTTGAAATCCAGGACGTATTCGAGCTTTTTTATTTTCGGGGTGATCATACCCGTGAACTTGACTTCACCGGCACCCCGGGCGCGGCCTTTGCCCGGCGCGCCGAGCCACCCCAGATAGAAGCCCGTAAGCTGCCACAACGCGTCGAGTGGCAGGCATCCCGGCATCACCGGATCGTTGTGGAAGTGGCAGGAAAAGATCCAGTCGCAAGCTGGATTTCCGTTGATCGTCAACTCTGCCACGACCTGCCCCTTCCCGAATGCACCGCCCGTCTCGGTGATCGACGCGATCCGCTCGAACATCAGCAGGGGAGGCAGCGGTAACTGCGCATTGCCCGCACCGAATAACTCGCCACGGCCACAGCGCAGCAGGTCTTCGTAGTCGTAGCTCGATTTTCGTTCGGCCATGCGGCAATCTTTCTCGGCTGTTTTTCAGTCTGTTTTTCAGTCTGTTTCGGCGCGCTTGTCCGCAGGTCCAGGTCGCGGCAGCGACGCGAGCGACGCGCGCGGCCTGCACCGACATCTGTACGGCGCTCAAGCGTCCCACCCCAGTCGCGGCTCCTTATCACACTGACCGCAGGACCAAAAGCGGGGTTCGCGCCCACGGACGTCTATCTTAGGCACGATTTGTCGTGGAATTATGTTTCTTCTGAACGATGCCCAATTGGATGACGGTGTTGCAAGTCGGCATGCTTCCGCGCTATAGGATGGTGTCCCCTTTACCTTCAGTCACATCGGGTTCGAGCGCCGCCGGAATGGCCGCTTGGATCAAGGAGAAACTCATGAGTGACCGCAAGCCATTGATGCCCAAAGCAACCGCTGTCTGGTTGGTGGAGAATACGTCGCTGTCGTTCGCTCAGATCGCCGAATTCTGCGGACTGCATCCGCTCGAAGTCAAAGGCATTGCCGACGGCGACGTGGCGCAGGGCATCAAGGGTCATGATCCCGTGACGAACTCGCAAATCACCCGCGAAGAAATCGCGCGTGGCGAACGCAACGACAAGCACATCCTTCGCATCGCCGAGAGCAAAGTCGCCGCTCCCCCCGTCAAGACGAAACGCGGTCCACGCTACACCCCCGTATCTCGCCGTCATGATAGGCCGAACGCCGTGTTGTGGCTGCTGAAGAGCCATCCTGAGTTGAAGGACGCGCAGGTGATGCGTCTCGTCGGCACCACCAAGCCGACCATCGCCGCCATCCGCGAACGCAACCATTGGAACTCGCGGAACCTCATCCCGCAGGATCCTGTTACGCTCGGCCTGTGCTCACAGACCGATCTCGACGCCGAAGTAAAGAAGTCGGCCAAGCGTGTGCCGGCCGGCGAAGGCCAGAGCGCCACCTTGATGCCGGTCGAGCAGTCCGTTCCGGGCCTCGGTCCGCAGCCGACGGTCGAGTTGATGTCACCGAAGGCGAAGGAAGCGACCGAAGAAACCGCCGAAGAAGAAGATGCGCGCATGCTGGCCACGCTGAAAGGCATGGTCAAAGCCGACGAAGCCACCGGCGACGACGAGAAGTAATACCGTTACGCCCTGGGCGTCAGGCTCAGGGCGGCTCACAACATCACTTTCATTCCGGCGTGGCTCGCCACGAACCCGAGCCTCTCATAAAAGCGTTGTGTATGCGGCCGACGCAGATCTGTCGTCAGCTGCACCAGATTTGCACCTCGCGTTCGCGCCCGTTCGAGCGCGTCGCGCATGAGTA
>JANYHG010000029.1 GCA_025359165.1 Hyphomicrobiaceae bacterium | reverse complement strand
GTCGGCAACTGCGTCGACGATTTGGGCCACCACAACCGTTCTGACACGTGTCGGATGAATGCCGGCAAATGTGGTCGGCAAGCTAGGCGCGGAAACGACGCTCAATGATTGTCGCGGGGAATACCCTTGGTGACGGCGACTTTCTGATATTTGACGGCGGGTTTAAGAACCATACCTTGCGCCAGCTCACCAACGATACCGCGTTGGATTTCCTGCCAGGGCGTCTGGCTGGCGGGATATTTATAACCGCCCGCCTTGGCCAACTCGGCAAAGCGCTTCTTGACCTCTGCGTCTGCGATGAGAATGTCGGCGGTGCGTTTTTTGAGATCGATGCGCACCTTGTCGCCGGTTCTGAGTATCGCCAACCCGCCGCCGGTCGCCGCTTCTGGTGACGCATTCAGGATCGACGGCGATCCCGACGTCCCCGATTGGCGGCCGTCGCCGATGCACGGCAACGAGTTGACGCCCTTTTTCAAGAGATAGGCCGGCGCGCGCATGTTCACGACTTCGGCGGCACCCGGATAGCCGACCGGGCCCGCACCACGCATGAACAGCAGGCAATGCTCGTCGATCGCCAGCTTCGGGTCGTCGATGCGCGCGTGATAATCTTCGGGCCCATCGAACACGATGGCGCGGCCTTCGAACGCCATCGGATCTTTCGGGTTGGACAGATAGCGCTTGCGGAACTCCTCCGAGATCACCGACGCTTTCATGATGGCGCTGTCGAACAGGTTGCCTTTGAAGTTGAGGAAGCCGGCCTGCGTTTTCATCGGCGCGTCATAGGCTTTGATGACGTTACGATCCCAGGTGAGTTTGCCCTTGCAGTTGTCGTGCAGCGTCTGGCCGTTGACGGTAAGGTGCGTCTTGTCGATCTTGCCCTCGGCGATCAACTCGGCGACGACGGCGGGGACACCGCCGGCGCGATAGTATTCCTCGCCGAGATATTCACCGGCAGGCTGCATGTTGACGAGCAGCGGAATGTCGTAGCCGTGCTTTTCCCAGTCGTCGTTGTTGAGTTCGACCCCAATGTGGGCGGCGATCGCGTTCAAGTGGATGGGCGCATTGGTCGAGCCGCCGATGGCGGTGTTGACGACGATGGCGTTTTCGAACGCGGCGCGTGTGAGGATCTGCGACGGCTTGAGGTCTTCGTGAACCATCTCGACGATGCGTTTGCCGGTCAGATAGGCCATCTCCTGACGGTCGCGGTGCGGTGCCGGGATCGCCGCGCACCCCGGCAGGCTCATGCCGAGCGCTTCGGCCAGCGAGTTCATGGTCGATGCCGTGCCCATGGTGTTGCAGTGGCCGGCGGACGGTGCCGACGAGGCGACGAGCTGGTTGAAGCCCTTGGTATCGATCTCGCCTTTGGCCAGCATCTCGCGGGCTTTCCAGACGATTGTACCTGAGCCGGTGCGCTCGCCCTTGTGCCAACCGTTCAACATCGGCCCACCCGACAGCACGATGGCGGGGATATCGACGGTTGCGGCGGCCATGATCTGTGACGGCGTGGTCTTGTCGCAGCCGGTCGTCAACACAACGCCGTCGAGCGGATAGCCATAGAGAATTTCAACGAGGCCGAGATAGGCCAAGTTGCGGTCGAGGCTGGCGGTCGGGCGCTTGCAGGTTTCCTGGATCGGATGCAGCGGGAATTCAAAGCAGATGCCGCCGGCCTCGCGAATGCCCTCGCGGACGCGCTCGGCTAGAAAAATGTGATGCCGGTTGCATGGGGACAGGTCGGACCCCGACTGTGCGATGCCGATGATCGGCTTGCCCGACTGTAACTCTTCCAGGCTGATGCCGAAGTTCATCGTGCGCTCGAGATACAACGCGGTCATATCGACGTTGTCGGGATTGTCGAACCACGCCGCCGAACGAAACTTGCGCTTGGCAGGCGTGGCAGGCGTGGAGGATTTCTTGGCCATCGGGTCTGTGCTCACAGGACAGTGTGGGATCTGACGCGGAGCATAGCGGCTGTGGCGAAGGAGGGAAGCGCGGAATGCGCGGATGGGTCCCACAGGCCGTCGCTCACCGTCTTGGACGATTATCCCGCATCATGGAAAATCAGGCCGAGGGTTTTGCGATGGCCGTGGCGGAGGCGGCTGACGCCATGCCGGAGTTGGACGCGGTAGACGCCTTTGGTGCCTTGCTTGGGGCGCTCGCGGGTGGCGAAGATTGCGGCCTCGCCTTGCCGGAGTGAAACGACCTCGGCTTTCGACTGCATGCGCGGCCGTTGCTCGACGACGACGAATTCGCCGCCGTCGAAATCGCGGCCGGGTTCGGATAGCAGCACCACGACCTGCAGCGGAAAGACGTGTGCGCCGTAGAGATCCTGATGCAGGCAATTGTAGTCGCCGGCCGTGTAGCTCAGCATCAGCGGCGTGGCCTTCGTCTGCCCAGCTGTGTGGCACCGCGCAAGCATGGCGTCGAGCGTGTCGGGAAAGTTATCGTCGCTGCCGAGAGATGCGACCCAGCGATTGGCAATGGCGGCGAGGTGCGGATAGAAAGCCGCGCGCAGCGCGCCGACCGGTGGTGGCAACGGATAGTCGAAATACTTGTATTCGCCGGAGCCAAAGCCGTGCCGCGCCATCACGACGCGTGATCGGTAGTGTGCGTCGTCAGGATACAGCGCTGCAAGTCGAGCGCACTCAAGCGGTGTCAGGATCGGCCCGGCATTCGCCACGCCGAACGCGTCCAACTCCATCCCGATGCGGGTCCAGTCGAGCGCGGCTAGTCGTTTGGTCGTCGCGGGTTGCTTGTTCATGGGTGCGAGCTTGGCAAACCTGACGCTTCGGCGCGACCCGAATGTTGCACACCTCCAACGGGCTTACTTCGTACCGAACATGCGGTCGCCGGCGTCGCCGAGGCCGGGCACGATGTAGCCGTGTTCGTTCAGCCGGCTATCGAGGCTGGCGGTGAAGATCGGCACATCCGGGTGGGCAGACGCCAACGCTGCGACGCCCTCGGGTGCTGCGAGCAGACAGGCGAGCTTGATGTCGCGCGCGCCTTGCTCTTTCAGACGCGAGACGGCGGCGATGGCGGAATTGCCGGTGGCCAGCATGGGATCGCACACCACCGTCAACCGTTCGGAAATGTCTTCCGGCAGCTTGAGATAATACTCGATCGCACCAAGCGTTTCCGGGTCGCGATAGAGCCCGATATGTCCGACACGCGCCCCCGGAACCAACTCCAGCATGCCGTCGAGCAGGCCAAGTCCGGCACGCAGGATCGGCACGAACACCAGCTTCTTGCCCATCAGGAACGGCGCGTCCGTCGGACCGACCGGTGTCACGATCGGACGCAATTCCGTCGGCAGGTCACGCAGCACCTCGTAGCCGAGCAGCAGCGAAATTTCGCGCAACAGTTCGCGAAAGCCCTTTGACGACGTCTCCACCATCCGCATGTGGGAAAGCTTATGCGCGATCAACGGATGATCGACGACGGTCAGCGTGGGGTGGTCGAGATGGGGCATGGGGAGCTCGATTTGGTAGGTGGTGGATGTAGGGTGCAAGAGCGAAGCGTAGTGCACCAGAGACATGCTTGGCGGTGCAACACGGCCTCAAATGGCCTATTGAACCTACGCAAATCGCTAAAAAACCGTGCCATCGCTGATGATGGTGAGAGGCGGTCCACCGTCGGCGCGCTTCTCTTTGGCGATGCGCCGCCCCGCAGCCCATGTGCCACCTTCCAAGATCGAAGCGAGCGGCATTTGAGCGGCGGTGACGTCGAGTTCGGCGCGAACCAGCGGCGCGATCTCGTCGAGCAACGCGACCGTCAGCGCGCGCCATTCGACGATGGCCTCGGCGTCCGGCGTCATTGGTGTCGTCAGCAGCGCCGGATCGCGCGGCACGATCACGCCCATGTCGATGAACAATCCGCCGTTGCGATATTCGGGAAGGCCGGTGAGGGCGTCCACGTCGGTAACCGTGAAGCCTGCTTCTTGAAGGGGTTCGATGAGCGAATAAGTGAGCCACTGCGAAAGTTTGTGGAAGGGAACGAGGTTGTGCGTCGGACCTTCGACATCGATCGACGGGTGCTCCCAGGTGTCGCCAAGTTCCACGCCATCGCGAACAAGCCGCTGAGGCCAGATGTCGCCGAGTGTCGTCAGTATCAATTGAAAGAGTTGCGGCAAGTTGATTTCGCCGTTGCGAGCGATGGTGCGGAGATGATCGAACACGCCGCCGACACGGGCTGGCGCGCCATAGATCTTTTCGTGTTTGGCGATGGCGACACCGAGCCGCCTGAGCAGCGCGGCCCTGCTACCGAGCCCGATGATGGGATTATCGGCACGCACTTGGAAAACGGCAGCTAACCGGTCTGCTGACAGGTTCGTGAGGCCTTCAGCATCGGCGCGACAGGGGTGCTTTGGATCAGACGAAAACAACCCGTCACGGAAAGCCTCCAGGGACGCGAGCGCCAAACCCTCCGAGCGTGCGAAATCGCGGCCAGTGACTGGGTCGCGCCACTTCCAATCCGGCCCGGCCCCGGCGTCGAGCAGCACGCTCGTGATAGCGAGTTCGATGCGCTGGTGGGCGCGTTCGTGGGGTTCGGTCGACAGGCGATCGCCGAGGCGATCAGCCCAGCTGTGGCCGTTGGCATCGAGGTGCCGCCAACGCGAATGCGGCGGGACCTTTAAAGTCGGGTAATAATGTCTGATGGTTTCGGCGACGTAGGCTGCGCAAACGGGAAGCGCGTCGAGCTTGAGGGTGAAGTGGTCTAGTTTGCCTTGCAAGCCCGCATCGAAAATCATACGCGCGCGGGTGCGTACTGCGTCGGCGGTGAGCAACGACGTTATCGTCGGCACTGCGTCGGCGGCGCGAGTTTCAATACTTGTCAAGGCCGCGCCCCTTTGTGTCGGCCAGATCGTCCGACGTCACGGCTGCCGACGACGTGCCATCTGTGAAGTACCCTGCCGCTTTCTTCGCATCCATTTCGACCGACGCATCTTTTGGAATCATGTCGTCGGGAATGGGAATGCGCTTGACGATCTCGATGCCGTGCTGGGCCATGGCGTCGAATTTCATGTTGCTCATCGAGATCCATCGATCGATGCGCTTGATGCCGAGCCAGTTGAAAACATCGGGCATGAGGTCTTGGAAGCGCACGTCCTGCACCCCCGCCACGCACTCCGTCTTCTCGAAATAAGCCGCCGCCGTATCTCCAGCCGGATTGCGCTTGCGTGCGTTATAGACGAGAAACTTGACGACTTCGCCGAGCGCGCGGCCCTCTTTGCGATTGTAGACGATGAGACCTGAGCCGCCGCGTTGAGCGGACAATATGCATTCCTCGATGCCGTGCACGAGATAGGGCCGGCAGGTGCAGATGTCGGAGCCGAACACATCAGAGCCGTTGCATTCGTCGTGCACGCGGCAGGCGATCTCGTTTTTGCCCGTCGCGAGGTTTGCCACGTCGCCGAAAATGTACAACGTGATGCCGCCGATCGGCGGCAGGAAAACCTTGCGATCATGCCGGGTAATCAGATCCGAAAACATCGCCCCGGTCTGCTCGAACAGCGCGCGTCGTAACTGCGTCTCGGAAATACCGAGACGCTTGGCTATCCCAGGCAGATACCAGACCGGTTCGATAGCGGCTTTGACGACGTTGGCGTCGCCGTTTTCGAGCAGGATGTGCCCATCGGCTTTGATGCGTCCACTGGCGAGCGCGGCCTGCATCTCGGGCATCTGGATGCGGGCCTTGGTGATGGCGATCGTCGGGCGGATATCGAAGCCTGCGGCGATCTCGTCGCGAAACTCGGCGGCGACGAGATGCCCCCACGGATCAATCGAGACGATGCGCTCGCTGCCCTGCCACTGCGGCTGCGGCGGAATGTCGACCGATGGAAACGTGTTGGTGAGATCCGGACGATGCACGGGGCTGAGCTTGCCAGCGGCGATGGCCAGCGCGCGGTAGACGCCGTAGGCACCCGAGTGCACGCCGATGACGTTGCGCTGTTGCGGATTGCCCTGACTGCCGATGACCGGGCCGCGCTCCTTGGCCGTGGCCGCGCCCCAATGAATCTCCGGCGCACTGACGTTGCCTTTGCGCGGATGCGACGACAGCACGATGTGTGTCTGATCGGGCTTTTTTCCGAGCGGCTTTTCGCCCGGCAGGTTGTGACCAATCGGGGGTACATCGGGCAGCTTATCGCTGGTCATGAACTCTGTGCCTCTGTCAATCCGTCAGACGATTGCGGAAGCTCGACATATAAGCACGAGTTCATGGTGGTTGGGTAGTGATGCGGAGGGCGCAACGGATTGATCACGCCCTCCGGCGTGGCAATTGCGTCAATGATGCTTGGGTGCAGCTTTTGGCGGCAACATGACGGTATCGATGACATGAATGACGCCGTTCGAAGTCATGATGTCAGTTTTGATAACCTTCGCACCCGACACTTTGACGCCGTTAGTGAGGTTGACGGCGATATTGCTGCCTTGAACCGACTTCAAGCCAAACTTTTTCTTACCCGAACCGGTAATGCGGGCGGCATCATACTTACCGGCAACGACGTGATAGGTCAGGATCGATGCCAATTTCTTTTTGTTTTCGGGTTTGAGCAATGACGTGAGCGTTGCTTTGGGCAGCTTTGCAAAGGCTGCGTCGGTCGGGGCAAATACGGTATAGGGGCCCGGACCCTTCAGCGTATCGACCAAGCCGGCAGCCTTGACGGCTGTGACCAGCGTTTTGAACGAGCCAGCCTTTACAGCAGTATCGACGATATCGTCGGCCGCATGCGCATACACGCTTCCGGCAAAAAGCGATCCAGCTAAAGCGATGCCGGCGGTCAGAAGTTTGAGACTACTCATAACGGAAAACCCTATGTGGAGGCCGCAGCGATGATCAGCATCCGCAGCGGCGGCGGCCGGCCAAGGCGCCGGCCCGCTGAAAACGCAGCCTCATCCGAAACGGATCACAGCGTGCCTCGCCGGCCCGCTACTGTGTTGACGGCGGCGTCGGCTGCTCGGGTTGGCGTCCGAACACGCCGTTCATTCCTTTCTGCAAGTGGCTCGGCCAGCGCAGGGCCGTCAGGCAGGCGATCGACAGCAGTGGCAGCACGACGACGATCCAGGTGGGCGCACCAACGCCGAGCGTGCGGACGGCGACGTCGTTGAGTTCCTCGTAGCGCAGCAGCGCGACCGAGCTGACGACGGCACCGGCGAGTTGACCCATCCGCTCGATCTTGCGGCTCATGCGCCCAAGGAAGAACACCAGCAGCAGCAGCGCCCACGGTGCGATCACCAAACTCAGACGCAGTTGCGGCGCGAAGGACCAGCGACCCGACAACGTCTGCATCGCACTGGCAAAGGCGTAATCCATGAACGGCCACGGCAACATCGCCACCGCGCCGATCAGCAGCGCCCGCTCGATGGCTGGCGCGATCAATTTGTATTCGGTTTCCAACAGCCGTCGCCAGATCACCAGCAGCACGCCGATGGTGACGACGACGAGCACGAAAAACGTTTTCAGCGGCAGTGCGATCTGGTCGAGTTGGTCCGTGCGCGAGCGATTGGCTGGATTGGCCCACAATTCGTCGAGGTGGCTGGCGTAGCGCGCTTGCGCCAGGCAGCAGGCTTCGCCGCTCAATTTGCCGTTGGCAGCAAAGCAGAACCGTTCGCGATTGAAATCTTCCGGCACCTCCAACAGCGGATCGGGTCGGCACACCCGCGCGAACTTCGACATGCTGAAGCGCTGCTGAGCCGCCGTCCGTACGCTGGCCACGCCGTCGAGCAGGGCAACGCGGCGGCACGATTGGCGACCATCGGCACAGGTCGACGGCTCCGGGCGATCGACCGCCAGAACTTTTGGCGCGATCTCCCACACCTCGCGCGCGCCGGTCGTCAGCAGATGCGACGAAAATCCCCAACTGAGCGCGAGCACGACGACGATCCCGATGCAGTAGCGGATGCGTCCGTGCGTGATGTGCGTCCAGTACATGTGCGTGAACACGGTGGCAGGCAGATGGAAGGCCACGAGCGCCACCAGCCCGAGCGTCGGATAGAATACGAACAGGTGGCTGTGCAGCAGCAGCAGCGCCAGCCAGTCCTGATCGCGAAACTCGGAGATGAAAGACGCAGTCCAGCCGACGAACGAGGCTCCCAGCACAACGAAAACCGCGGTCACGAATGCCCGCGCGCCCGTCATGTCGGGCACACCGTCGGGGATCATGCCGTGGAAGCCGTGCCGCCGACGCCTTTTACGCGGCGGAGACGCCGCTGCACGGTTCTGCTGCAACATCTCGACCGTCGACGGTTGCGGCGCTTGAGGTTCGATCATAGGTTCCATGTCCCGGCGACGTCATCAGGCGGCATCTTCGCGCCGCCGCGCAAACTGCCCTATATCGTGCAGCCCTTACAAGCACTGGAGTTGCATCTTCGTGACAACAGACATCGCCGAACTCGATGCCACCTACCGCGTCGCCGAGCGCGTGCGGGTGAAGCTGCGCGACGGTCACCCCGTCGTCGCCATCGACACGGCGGCGTGCCGGGCGGAAGTCGCCCTGCAGGGGGCCCAGGTTCTGCGCTGGCAACCGCGCGGCAAGGCTGATTTGTTGTGGTGCGCGCCGCTGCCGCCCGTGGCAACGGGAAAAGCTATCCGTGGCGGAATTCCCGTGTGCTGGCCGTGGTTCGGCCCCCACCCCAGCGATCCCGCGCAGCCGCAGCACGGGTTGGTGCGCACGGTCGATTGGCGGCTTACAGAGACCAGCGAGCTAGGCGACGATATCCGCATCGCCTTCGAAGTAGAAAAGTTCGGCGCGCGGCTGCGGCTCGACGTCGTGGCCGGTGCGACGCTGCATGTCGCCCTGACGACCCGTAACTCGAGTACCGAACCGCTCGTCGTCACCGAAGCCTTACACACTTATTTTCACGTCGGTGACATCAGGCGCGCCGAGATCCACGGCCTCAATGGCTACAGGTATCGAGACAACACGGACGGCGGGCGCGAAAAATCATGGTCCGGTCATGGTCCGATGTCACGCGAGACCATCGCCGTGTTCGAAGTCGCGCCCGACACCGCCGAGATCGCAGACCCGGTGCTCGGCCGCCGCATTCGCATCCGCCGCGACGGCGGCCGGTCCACGGTCGCGTGGCATCCTGGATCCAACCTCGCGCCGCTTCGAGATGTGACGCCCGGGACCGAGCGGCAGTTCGCCTGCATCGAAAGCGGCAACGTCTGGTCCAGCGCTGTCACCATCGCGCCGGGCACGGAGCACCGACTGGCGGTGAGCTATCAGATTGCAGCGATGTAGCCGACTGTCGGATCGTTCGATCAGAGCCGCCTCAAACGCCCAACTGCAGTTTGACGATCTCGGGTGGGGCACCGAAGCGGAAGGGAACGAGCGAACAGCCGAGACCTGCCGAAACGACGAGATGCCGCTGCTCTTCTACGATATGTCCATAAATATAGCGCGCACCGAACTTCGACGGCACCAGAGGCGAGTAGTTGAACACGCTGATCTGGCCACCGTGCGTGTGACCTGACAGTGTTAGCGACACGCGCGCCGGCACCTCGGGGAAGATATCCGGCTCGTGCGCCATCAGGATGACGGGCGCATCGTCGGTAATCTGAGCCATCGTCGCGGGCAGATTGTGGGTGCCGTCGAAGCCGCGCCCGCGCCCCAGTTTCTGCCGGCCTTTGATCGGGAAGGCCCACTGGTCGCCGAGGCCGGCGAGCCAGAACGCGCCGCCGTTATGGCTGATCCGCTGCGCTTTATTGTCGAAGACTGGAATGCCCACAGCGGCGAGGGCGGTATGGGCGAACGTCGGGCCGGCCTTGCGCGCCTGTGCTGCGCGATCGTCCCACCAGTCATGATTGCCGAGCACGGCGTGCACGCCGAGCGACGCTTTCAGCCGGCCCAATTCGGCCGCCCAGGCCGCAGGTTCGATAACGGTGCCGAGGCGGCTGATCTGGTACCCCGCCGCATAGTCGCCAAGCAGCAAAATCATGTCGACGCCCATGGCGTTGGTCGTGTCGACGATCGACCTGAGCCGCGCGAGGCCCATCCACGGTTCGATGACGTGGAGATCGGCGAGCACCGCGACATTCAGCTTATAGCCCTTCGGCCAGCCCGGCGGAGTCAGGCGGTAGGTGGTCACTTTCGTCGAGGGCGCTTCGATGCCGAAGCCGTAGGCGGCTGTGGCGAAGCCAGTGGCGAGCATTGCGCCGACCCCTTGCAGCACGCGTCGCCGACTGATGCTGCGCGAATCTCCCGACAAAGCGGACACTTTCGGTCGATTTCTCATGAAACGTCGGGGCTCGCAGGCTGGTAAAAAATTCTCAACGTCCATAAGAGTCGTCGTCGGTTTCAAAAAGGTTAGCTTGCGGCGACGACATACGAACAGGTGCCGAAAGTCCCATGTGACGATACGCCCGCGGGGTCAAAACGCGGCCGCGCGGCGTGCGCCCGATAAAGCCCTGCTGCAACAGATAGGGTTCGACGGTTTCCTCGAGCGCATCACGTGGTTCCGACAGCGCCGCCGAGATGGTCTCGATGCCGACCGGGCCGCCGTCGTAGCCCTTCGCGATGATGTTGATGTAGCGGTGGTCGAGCGCATCGAGCCCCTCGCTGTCGACCTCCAGCATCTTCAGAGCCTTGTCGGCGACAGCGGCGTCGATGGTGGCGAAGCCGTCGACGGCCGCGAAATCGCGAACCCTGCGCAGCAGTCGCCCCGCGATGCGCGGCGTGCCACGGCTGCGGCGCGCGATTTCCATGGCACCTTCCTTGACGATCGGCGCACCCAACACGCGCGCCCCGCGCGAGACGATCAACTCCAGTTCGGCATGGGTATAAAAGTTGAGCCGGATCGGAATGCCGAAGCGGTCGCGCAGCGGATTGGTCAAAAGCCCGATGCGCGTCGTCGCCCCGACCAGTGTGAACTTCGACAGATCGATGCGCACCGATCGCGCTGCCGGCCCTTCACCGATGATCAGATCGAGCTGAAAATCCTCCATGGCCGGATAGAGAATTTCCTCGATTGCCGGACTGAGGCGATGAATTTCGTCGATGAACAATACGTCGCGCTCTTCGAGATTGGTCAGCAGCGCCGCCAGATCGCCGGCCTTGGCGATAACGGGACCGGACGTGGCGCGGAAGCCGACGCCCATCTCCTTGGCCATGATCTGTGCGAGGGTGGTCTTGCCCAGCCCCGGCGGTCCCGCGAACAACACGTGATCCAGCGCGTCGCCCCGCGACTTGGCGGCCTGGATGAAGACTTTGAGGTTGGCGCGGGCCTGCTCCTGTCCCGTGAAATCGTCGAGCGTCTGCGGTCGGATTGTCGCCTCGAAGGCGTCCGCCTCTTTTTTCTTGCCAGTTAACAGCCGATCGTCGGTCATGGCGAGTGGGTGGCGGAACTCGGGGGCTGATGTCAAGCATCGCAACAGCTGGTGGCCGACCGATGTTAACGAATTGAACGGTTCGCCCGCTTTGCGATGCTAAATTACCGCCCTAACTGGACAATCAAAGTTAATCGTTTCTTTGCCGTCTAAAATCACCGCTGAGCCGTTTCAATTTTGTTGGCTAGGTGGGTAGCCGGACGCGGCGATCGCCCGTCCTTGATCAAATGCGACCAGGGAAAACACACGCAAAGCGTGTGGCAAGGGATAGCCTCAGGATCAGCGCCAGTCCAGGTCAGTTAACCACAGCTACACCGGCTCTCGATCCGGGTGTGCCGTCATGGCGATTGTTTCCAGTTCAAGTGCATCGAAGTCTTCGTCGGTGGCGCTGTCCACAAAATGCTCGATACGCGCCTGCTCGAGGTCCAATTCGCGTTCGATGCGGCGGCGCGCCGCGTCCGTCAGCCGCTTGGCCAGATAGGCCTCCGCGATCGCGTCCCGCTCGGCGGTAACCACCACGAGTTCGAGCGCGCTGGTGTCGGCGACCGGATTCGCTTCGCTAGCATCCGCCGTCACGGCGAGATTGGTGCGCCGGTCGATCAGGCGTTTGCGCAGCGAACGCACGGCATCGGGCACCAGTCCGGCGCTTTCGGCACGGTCGATCGCGGCAAGGGCGGCATCGACACCGGCAATGCGCGCGGTCTGTTCGTCGATCTTGTCCTTGTCGCGCTCGGCGCGACCACTCCGCGCAAGACCCAGCGTCTCGATCATCCACGGCAATGTCGTGCCCAGCCCCAATAACGTACTCACGATGACGCAGAAGGTGACGAATAAAATGAGGTCGCGATCCGGGAACGGTCCGGCCCCCAGGCTGAGCGGAATCGACAGTGCCGCCGCCAGACTGACGACGCCGCGCAGGCCCGTCCAGCTCAACAGAAAAGGAACTTGCCAGCCGGGTGCAGGATCGCGTTCCCGCATCGCGCGGCTGATCCAACGCGGCAGATACGTCCCCGGAAACACCCACACGAAGCGGATGACGATCACGGTCAGGCTGATCAGCAGGCCAGCCAACAAGGGGCGTGGCCAGCCGTTGCCGCTGAGCATCGGACCGAAATGGACCGCCTGTAGCCCGGTCAACAAAAATACCAGCGCCTCGATCACCCACACGACCAGGCCCCAGATGAAATAACCCTGCAGGCGCGTGTCCGGCCTGATCAAGGTCCGGCCATGCCAGGAAACGTAAAGCCCGCACGTCACGCAGGCGATGACGCCGGAGCCACCGAAGTGATGCGGCGGCCAGAACGCGATGAACGGCGTCGCCAACGCCAGCAGCAACTCGGTTTGCCGGTCGGCGGCCTTGTGGCGGACCCAGAGCGTCAGCCAACCGATCAGATAGCCAAACCCGAGTTCCCCGGCACCGATCGCGACGAAACGAAGCGCGGCTTCGCTCAGCGAAAATGTCCCCGTGGCGACCGCACCGAGCGCCAGACCGAAAATGACCAGCGCCGTCGCGTCGTTGACGAGGCTCTCGCCCTCGATGATCACTGAAATCCGATGCGGCAAGCCCAAGCGGCGTGCGATCGCCATCGGGGCGACCGCGTCTGGCGGCGACACGATCGCGCCCAGCACAAATCCCACCGGCCACGACATGCCGAACGCGTAATGCGCCACCGCCGCCACCGCGGATGCTGTAAAAACGACACATCCGATCGCCAGCAACAGGATCGGTCGGAGATTCTCTTTGAAGCCAGGCCAGCTCATGCCGACGCCCGATGAATAGAGCAGCGGCGGCAGCAGCAGCAGCATGACGAGATCTGGATCGAGGGTCACGGTCGGCACCACGAACGATGCGGCAAAACCGGCGGCGAGCATGATCAGCGGCGCCGGATACTGCGTCCGCCGTGCGACGACGCTCAACCCCGCGATGAGCAGAACGAACGTCAAGCCGAGCGCGAGCGATTGCATTGGGGGGAGCCCGATCCGTCAGTGTTAATAATGCGAAGATGCGGCGCGCACCCGAGCGTCAACGCAGCCTCGCCCTCAACGTTTCACATCGCCGTGATTGACGCTATGGTGAGATCTGCGACGGTTTACCAACACTGAGGGCACCCGCCATGACATCGCCGGCCAGTATCACGGCTCCGAACGTGCGCGTTCCCGGGCAGAAGCACGCACTCGCCCATATTCCCGGCGACGACGGCTGGCCGCTCATCGGCAACACGCTGCGTCTGCTGCGCGACCCTGTCGGGACGGTGCAGGAGTTCCACGAAAAATTCGGCCCGGTCTATCGCAGCCGCGCGTTCGGCTATCGCAACGTTTCGCTGCTGGGACCCGAGGGTAACGAACTTGTCCTGTTCGATCGCGACAAGAATTTCTCGTCGCAGCAAGGCTGGGGACCGGTGCTCGATCAGGTGTTTCCCAAAGGCTTGATGCTGATGGATTTCGAGGAGCATCGCCTGCATCGCAAAGCACTGGGCGTGGCGTTCAAGTCCGGTCCCATGAAGTCCTACCACGACGCCCTCAACGACGGCATTTCGCGCCGTGTCGCCGAGTGGCATCTCGAAGGCAGCGGTCAGGGCAGCGGCGTCGATTTTGCATTCTATCCGCACATTAAACAGTTGACGCTCGATTTAGCCGCAACCTCCTTCCTCGGCATCGCGTTGGGCGAGCAGGCACGCGACGTCAACCGTGCCTTCGTCGAGATGGTGGCGGCCTCGGTCGGCGTGGTGCGCAAACCCGTTCCGGGTACCCAGATGTGGCGCGGCGTCAACGGGCGTAAACTCATTGCCGCGTTCTTCGCAGGAGAAATTCCGAAACGCCGTCACGGCAACGGATCGGATCTATTTTCCGAATTGTGCCGCACGACGAAGGAAGACGGCGCACTGCTGAGCGTGCAGGAAATCATCGACCACATGAGCTTTCTCATGATGGCTGCGCACGACACCATAACCTCGTCGGTCACATCGATGGTCTATCAACTGGCGAAGAACCCGCAGTGGCAGGACAAGCTTCGTGCTGAAATGCTTTCGCTGGGTTTGCCGCCGGGTGCGAACTTGCCTTACGAACGTCTCGGCGATCTCGAGTTGCTGGAGATGGCCTTCAAGGAGGCCATGCGAATCGTACCGCCGGTGCCGTCGATCCCGCGCCGCGCAATGCGTGATTTCACCTTCAAGGGGTTCGATATCCCTGCCGGCACGGGCGTCGGCATCAATCCGTTGTTCACCCACCATATGCCGTCGGTCTGGCCCAATCCTGCAGAATTTGATCCGCTGCGCTTCACCGATGAGGCCGTCCGGGGCCGCCACAAGTACGCCTGGGTGCCGTTCGGCGGCGGCGCGCATATGTGCCTGGGGCTGCACTTCGCCTACATGCAGGCCAAAATCTTTTTCTACCATCTGCTGACGACGAGCCGTGTCGGCATCGCCGACGGCTATCGCCCCGCGTGGCAGATGTGGCCGATCCCCAAGCCGCGCGACGGTCTGCAAATCCGTCTCGAACGGCTACG
>JANYHG010000015.1 GCA_025359165.1 Hyphomicrobiaceae bacterium | reverse complement strand
CACTCCACCGATCGGGGCGGGTCTAGAACCGTCGAGATCTAAGCGGTGGATACTGCGAAACCTGTGGATAGCTCTGGGTGAGACGTAAACCCCTCGGACCCACGGCTCGACCGACGGTAGACCATGAAGAGTGGTCGGAAGCTACGCCATAAACTCTCCGTCGAGAGCAAAACAAACGCAGTCAGTGGAGCGCGGCTGATGCCGCACTACGCTCCATCCGCAAGGATGGAGTTGGCCCGCCGCGCGGCGGGTCGCGCAGAATAACCGGCTTCGGCCGCGCTCTGCTCCCCGAGTATGGGGCGACAGTTTCAACAACGGCACGGGCCGAGCCCGGGGCCGGTAGTGGTGTTTGTGAGACAGAGAGCGAGTAGCGAGTAGCGGAAGGTAGAGAGCGAATTGCGAGTAGCGAATTGCGAATAGGGTAGAGCCGCAGACTTGGCTCAGCGTGTGCCTTGAAAATCAGAAGCGCCCATTAACCTCGGCAACAGTTTCCCGTGATTTCAGTGGATTTGTGCGCGACGCTGTTGGTTCAGTGTCGGGCCGCGTCTTTGGCTGGGACGGATCTGCCGTGTTTCGATTTGCAGTGTGAGCTGCAGAAAAATGCTGATAGCTCCGAGCGCAGGTTCGCTGGCGATCGGCGTCGGAGAACCAGCGTGAGGGAGAGTTGCGATGCGGAAGATAAACGTCCTGTTTATGCAGTCGCAGGACTATTTCGGTGCCGACTCGATGATCCATACGCTGTTGATGCGCTACCTCGATCGCTCGATGTTCACGGTGCATGTGGCAAGCAATCACGGTAGCGAGGGCGATCGGCCGGCGCCTTACAAAGTTCTGACCAGCATCCCTGACATCTCGCTGCGGCACACTCAGTTCGGCCCCAGCGTCACGTCACGCAACCGCGCGCAGGTGTTGCGTGAGGCGATCGCCGGCTCGGGGGCCACGCTCGGGAGTTTGACCGGGCTGGTCAACTATGCCCGCCGCGAGCGTATCGATATCGTGCATTGCACCGAGAAGCCGCGCGATGTGCTCATTGGCTTGTTGGTGGCCAAGGCCGTCGGTGCGCGCTGTGTGATCCATCTCCACGTCAAGGTCGAGAACTGGATTCGCTCGCAGGTGCGATGGGCGATGAAACACGCCGATGCCCTCGTCGGAGTTTCAGATTTCGTCGCCGGCTCGATCGTTGCGCTCGGCTACCCGGCGACGAAAACCTACTCGGTCCTCAATGCTCTGGATCTGTCGCGCTGGAACAATCAAGACGACGGCAAGCTGGATGCCGATCCTTGGAGTGACGGGAATGACGGCAGTGCGATCCGGCGCGAGTTCGGCTTGGCACCGAATGTGCCATTATTGGCGGTCGTCTCTCGGCTTACGCCGTGGAAGGGCCATACAGAGCTGCTCAAGGCGCTGGCGCTCGTCAAGCAACAGGTGCCCGACTTCCGTCTGCTGCTCGTCGGAGAGGACGATGCGCGGGCTACGCCGGGCGGCGGAAGCTACTCCGCCGAGTTGAAGCAACTCAGCATCGATCTGGGCCTGACCGAGCACATCATCTTCACTGGCTTCCGACGCGATGTGCCGCAACTCATGGCGGCCTCCGATATCTACACGATGCCGAGTTTCGAGGAGCCCTTCGGAATGGTCTACCTCGAGGCCATGGCGCTGCGAAAACCGGTCGTCGCCCTCGACAATGGTGGGGCGCGGGAAATCATCGAGCATGGGAAGTCTGGTTTGCTCTCGTTGCCAAAGGACATCGAGCATCTAGCCGAGAATATCGTGACCCTGATCAAACAGCCGGAGTTGCGTGCGCAGATGGGCCAATATGGTCGCAGGCAAGTCGAAGAGCGATTTACGCCCGTGCGCATGGCTCGCGACATGCAGCACATCTATCAGCAGCTCGTCGGCGCAAACGCGGGTGAGTTAGCCCGAGCGTAATTGCCAGCGGGCCGACCCTTGGCCACTTGTTTGTTTATAGTCTCTGGCAATGGGTCTTGCATCGCGGCGCGACCTGCGCCAGATCAGACTTATGGCAGCGCTCCCTACATACGACAGCATCCGCGATGATTTCAGCTTCCTCGATAATTGGGAGGACCGTTATCGCTACGTGATGGAACTCGGTCGTGCGCTGCCGCCATTGGATGAAACGCTGCGCACCGAGGTGAACAAGGTGCGCGGATGTGCAAGCCAGGTCTGGGTTGCGAGCAAGCCCGTCGACGGTCACCTGCACTTCGATGGAGACAGCGACTCGCAACTGGTGCGCGGATTGATAGCGATTCTGTTCGTGTTGGTTCAAGATCGCGCGCCAGCCGATATTCTTGCCGCCGACCCGCACAAGGCATTCGCGGAACTCGGCCTTGGCGAGCATCTGACACCGCAGCGCTCCAATGGCTTTGCCTCGATGGTCAGTCGTGTTCGCGCCGACGCAACATCTGCCGCATGATCGACGAGGTTACATCCGTGGCGAAAGAGAGCTGGTTCGATCATGCTTGATCAGCCCGCGTGGAGTGTCGGTGCGACCCGCACGACAGCATTTGCGCGCGGCCTCACAGTGATGGTTTCGACGCCGGGCGCGGTTCTGTTTCTCACGGCTTTGGGCTTCGGGACGTTGGTGCGCGATGCCGGCATGACGATGGGGCATGCGCTGTTTCTTTCGCTGGTGATGTATGCGCTGCCGGCGCAGGTAATGGTCGTCGATCAACTGCAGCGCGGCGCGACGCTGCTCGCCGTCGCGATCGCGGTGACGCTGACGGCGGTACGATTGCTGCCGATGACGGTGTCGCTGTTGCCGTATCTACGCGACAAGAACTCATATGTGTTGCCGCGTATCTTGGCTGTGCATTTCATCGCCATTACGGCCTGGATCGAAGGCAACCGGCGACTGCCGCACATTCCAGAAGCGCTGCGCCTCAGCCATTTTTACGGCATCGGCCTCGGCATGATGGCGGCTACCACTGTCGGATCTGTCGCAGGTTATCTACTGGCGGCGCAGTTGCCGCTGCTCATTCAGGCCGCGTTATTGTTCATGACGCCTGCGTATTTTTTACTCTCGACGCTGGCGTCGGCGGTCACGCGACGCGATCAACTCGCCGTGGTGCTCGGCGGTGCCTTGGCACCGCTTCTCTATCTCTGGCTCCCGAGCCTCGATCTGCTGATCGCCGGGTTGGTCGGCGGCACGATCGCCTATCTTTGCGGACGGGTGGCGGAATGAGTACCGGCCTGCACGACGGTTATGGCGGTTATCTGGTGCTGCTCACCATCTGCGCGGTCGCACACGAGCCGTGGCGCTGGCTCGGCTTTCTGTTGGGGCGCAATCTCAGCGCCGACAGTGAAATGTTTCTGTGGGTGCGCGCGGTGGCGACCTCACTTGTTTCGGGGCTGGTGATGAAGCTCGTGGTGTTTCCTGCAGGCACTTTGGCGACCGTCCCGCTATGGATGCGGATCGTCGCGCTACTGGCGGGGCTTGCTGCTTACGGCGTCGGCCGTAGCAGCTTGGCGCTGGGCGTCGGCGGTGCATCTGTGACGCTGGTAGCGCTGCAGTTGCTACATGATGCGCTGTAGAGTTCGTCCGCTGCAATTCTAGCCTCGGATTTCGCCACCCGTTGCTCTCTTCACGTCGGCGATGATTTTCTTCGTGAGCGCGTCGATGTCCGCGTCCGTCAGCGTCGTGTCCTTGGGCTGCAGCGTCACGGCGATGGCGAGAGATTTTTTACCGTCGGGCACGCCTTTGCCCTGATAGACGTCGAACACGCCGACGTCGCGCACCAACACTTTGTCGGCACCTTGTGCGGCCTTGATCAGATCGGCTGCGGCGACCGTGTCATCGACGACAAAAGCGAAGTCGCGGGTCAGCGGATTGAGATCGTTGAGCGCGAGAGCGGGTTTCGCGCGCGAGGCCTTGCGTTTCTCGGTCGGCAGGTCGGAGGCGAACACTTCAAACGCGCTGGCGCTGCCGGACATGCCGAGCAGCTTCAGCGTCGTCGGATGCAGTTCGCCGAAGTGAGCAAGCACCAGCTTGGGCCCGAGACGCAACGTCGCCGATCGTCCGGGATGAAACCAAACTGGCGCATCACGGGTGATCTGCGCCTTCGAGGTATCGATACCAAGCGCGCTCAAGATCGCCAGAGCGTCGGCCTTGACGTCGAACACATCGGCTGTGGCGCTCGGCTCGTGCCAATGGCGACCGGCACCGGCGAGCTTTGCGGCACCTGCGCGCACGCCGCTGGCGGCGGTGAATTGGTCGCTCGGCTGATCGCCGCGATAGGCTTGGCCAACCTCGAACAGGGCCACATCGTCGAAGCCGCGATTGCGATTGCGGGCAGCGGCGAGCAATAGGCCCGGCAACAGCGACGGCCGCATTGTCGTCATTTCCGACGAGATCGGATTGGCGAGATCGAGCGCCGGCACGCCGCCTCCGAAGTGCGTCGCATGACCCTTGTCGATGAACGACCAGGTGATCGCTTCGACCATGCCGCGCGTGGCGAGTAGTCTGCGCGCGCGACGCACACGCTTCTGCAGTGGCGTCAACGTTGCGCGCGTGACGCCGCCATCGAGGCGCGGCAACGGTTGTGACGGCACGTTCTGCATGCCGTCGATGCGCGCGATTTCCTCGACGAGATCGGCTGGACCTTGAATGTCCGGACGCCAGCTTGGAGCGGTGACTTTGTAGGTCGGGCCTTTGCCGTCGAAGGTGAAGCCGAGCGCTTCGAGCGTTTTGCGCATGGTCGCATCTTCGAGCGAAATGCCCATCAACCGCTGCACGCGATCGAATGCGAACTCCATCGTCAGCGGCTTGATCGGCGGTTTGCCCGCGACGCTCTTCTTCGATGGTTTGCCGCCGGCGACTTCGAGCATCATGTGTGTCGCGAGATCGAGCCCAGGCTCGATGAAGGCTGGATCGACGCCGCGCTCGAAGCGATAGCGCGCGTCGGTCTGGATGTTGGCCTTGCGGCCGGTTGTGGCAGTCCGCAGCGGATCGAAGTAGGCGCACTCGACGAGGATGTTGGTGGTGGTTTCGGTGCAGCCGGTATCTTCGCCGCCGAGAATGCCACCGAGGCCGAGCACGCGCGCGTCGTCGGCGATCACGCACATGGTATCGTCGACCGTGTAGGTCTGGCCATTGAGGCCGAGGAACGTCTCACCTGTCGCGCCGAGCCGCGCGCGAATGGCACCGGTGAGTTTGTCGGCATCATAGACGTGCAGCGGACGGCCGCGATCGATCGAGATGAAGTTGGTCACGTCGACGACGGCGTTGATCGGACGCTGTCCGACGGCTTTCAAACGCGCCTGCATCCACGCTGGCGATGGGCCGTTCTTGATGCCTTTGATGGCGCGGCCGGCGAAACACGCGCACGCGCTTTCCGCACCTTTTGGAAACTCAAGTTCGATTTCGATCGGGCACGCAGTGGAGCCTTCGACGACGCCGAGTTTCGGCTCCGGCTTCAGTGTGCCGAGACCTGCGGCGGCGAGATCGCGGGCGATGCCGCGCACGCCGGTGCAATCCGGACGGTTCGGCGTCAGCTTTACCTCGATCACCGGATCGGCCATGCCGAGCACGTCGGCGTATTTGTGACCGACCTTGTCGCCAAAAGTCGCGTCGAGTTCGACGATGCCGGTGTGTGCATCGCTCAACTCCATCTCGCGCTCGGAGAGCATCATGCCGTTCGAGACGATGCCGCGCACCGGTTTCTTTTCGAGCGTCAGCTTGGTGCCGGGAATGTAGGCGCCGAGTGGCGCAAACACGCCGACGAGGCCGGCTTTCGCGTTGGGTGCGCCGCAGACGACTTCGACCGTCGGCTGTCCGGGCGCGATCTCGACCTGCAGCACACGCAACTTGTCGGCATTCGGATGCGGCTTGGCGTCGACGACGCGCGCGACAGTGAACTGGGCGAGTTTGGCGCTCGCGTCTTCGATGCCCTCGACCTCGATGCCGATCTGATCCAGCGTCTGCCGCAGTTCAGCAAGGCTGGCGCTCGTGTCGAGATGATCTTTGAGCCAGGAGAGCGTGAATTTCATGAGTGTCTCTGAGGCGTGCGTTGGGCTTGCGCAGAGTTGTTATCAAGCGCGGCCGGCGCGCGGTATAAGCGCGAGCCGACTGTAAGCCGATGAAATTGAGCTTGCTTATGCTTGGTGCATCACCGCGTCGGCACGGGCTTGTCACCGCGATAGTCGTAAAAACCGCGCTTCGCCTTGCGACCGAGCCAGCCGGCTTCGACGTACTTTACCAGCAACGGGCAAGGGCGATATTTGCTATCGGACAAGCCCATATGCAGCACCTGCATCACCGACAGGCAGGTGTCGAGGCCGATAAAATCGGCAAGCTCGAGCGGGCCCATCGGATGATTGGCCCCGAGCTTCAGCGCCTTGTCGATGCTGTCGACGGTGCCGACGCCTTCATACAACGTGTAGACGGCCTCATTGATCATCGGCAACAGAATGCGGTTGACGATAAAGGCCGGAAAATCTTCGCTCACGGCAATCGACTTGCCCAGCGTCTCGACGAACTTTCGCGTCTCGACGAATGTCGCATCGTCGGTGGCGATCCCACGGATCAGTTCGACCAGCGCCATGACAGGCACCGGGTTCATGAAATGGATGCCGATAAACTTTTCCGGGCGGTCGGTGACGGACGCCAGCCGCGTGATCGAAATCGACGATGTGTTCGACGCGACGATCGCCGACTTCTTGAGCTTCGGGCACAGATCCTGAAAGATCCGGCGTTTGACGGTTTCTTCTTCGGTGGCGGCTTCGATGACGAGATCTGTATCACCGAAGGCCTCGAAATTGGGGGCATATTCGATGCGCCCAATAGCCGAACTCATGTCGGCGTCCTTCATCATGCCCTTGCTGACCTGTCGCGCCATGTTGCGCGTGATCGTGGCAATGGCCTTGTCGAAATTTTCGGCCTTGAGATCGCTGATGGCGACGCGGTAACCGGCTTGCGCGGCGACGTGCGCAATGCCGTTACCCATCTGGCCGGCACCGATGATGCCGATTTTGCGAATGGCCACCGTTACAGGTTTTGCGTCTGTCACCATACCGTCGGTCGTCGCGAGCGCCGGAGCGTTCATTGCAATCTGCTCCAGAGCACTTTTGAAGGCGAGCGAACCATCGCAAACCCGTTCCACATTTTCTCACACACGCTCAGCTTGCCTTGTCGAGCTCGGCTTTGAGTTCCGGCATGATCTGAAAGAGATCGCCGACCAGGCCGTAGTCCGCGACCTGGAAGATCGGTGCGTCGGCATCCTTGTTGATGGCGACGATGACCTTGCTGTCCTTCATGCCGGCCAAATGCTGGATGGCACCGGAAATGCCGACGGCGACGTACAACTCGGGTGCAACGACCTTGCCGGTCTGGCCGACCTGATAATCGTTCGGCACAAAGCCTGCGTCGACCGCTGCGCGCGACGCGCCCATGGCGGCACCGAGTTTGTCGGCTACAGGCTCGATGTATTTCGTGAAGTTCTCGCCCGATCCCATGCCGCGACCGCCTGACACGACGATGCGCGCGCCAGCCAGTTCGGGACGGTCGGACTTGGCGACTTCCTCGCCCTTGAACGTGGACTTGCCGGGATCGGCGACAGCTGCCGCATCTTCGATGGCTGCCGTGGCCGAGCCGTCGGCGGTTGCCTGAAACGATGCCGTGCGGACCGTGATTACTTTCTTGGCGTCGGCGGACTGCACCGTCTGGATTGCGTTGCCGGCGTAGATCGGACGCTCGAACGTGTCGGCGCTGATCACCTTGATGATCTCCGAAATCTGCATCACGTCGAGCGTTGCAGCAACCCGCGGCATCACGTTCTTGCCGGTCGTGGTCGCCGCCGAGACGATATGGCTGTACGGTCCGGCCAAAACGACGATGAGGGCAGACAACGGCTCGGCCAGGCGGTGCTCGTAGTGCGGCGCGTCGGCCAGCAAGACTTTTTCGACGCCGTCCAACTTCGCGGCGGCTTCGGCGACGCTGCGGCAGCCTGCACCGGCGACGAGAACATGTACTGCTCCACCCATCGACTTCGCGGCGGTCAGCGCCTTGCGCGTGGCATCGTTGAGCTTTTTGTTATCGTGTTTTGCGAACAGCAGAACGGTCATTGCAGCACTCCCGCTTCGTTTTTGAGTTTGAGCAAGAGTTCCTGCACGTTGGCGACCTTGACGCCAGCTTTGCGGCCTGCCGGTTCAACCGTTTTCAAAACCTTCAAGCGGGGCGAAATATCGACGCCGAGGTCTGCTGGTTTCTTAACGTCGAGGGGCTTTTTCTTGGCCTTCATGATGTTGGGCAGCGATGGATAGCGTGGCTCGTTCAAGCGAAGGTCTGTCGTGACGATCACCGGAAGGTTCATCGACAACGTCTGCAGTCCGCCGTCGATCTCACGCGTGACGACGGCCGTTTCGCCTTCGATGACGACCTTGGAGGCGAACGTCGCCTGCGGCCAATCGAGCAAAGCGGACAGCATCTGGCCGGTCTGGTTGCAATCGTCGTCGATGGCCTGTTTGCCGAGAATGACGAGTTTCGGACCTTCGGCTTCGATGATCGCTTTGAGGAGCTTTGCAACGGCGAGCGGCTCGATGATATCGGATTCGCCGGTTTCCACGAGAATGCCACGATCCGCGCCCATGGAAAGCGCGGTACGGATGGTTTCCTGGGATTTTGTCGGCCCGACCGATACGGCGATGATTTCGGTGACGATGCCCTTTTCCTTGAGGCGGACGGCCTCTTCGATAGCGATCTCATCGAACGGGTTCATCGACATCTTCACGTTGGCCAGTTCCACGCCGGACCCGTCCGACTTGACGCGGATCTTGACGTTATAGTCGACCACGCGTTTGACCGGCACTACGACCTTCATCGAATTCCGCTCCATTGATCAAGCTGGGATCTGGGATACGCCACAGCGGCACGATGCCCTGCGAGCTCTCGCAAATGCGAAGTTCAAGCTACGACCACGCCCGCAGACTGTCAATAAAGCGTCTTCCGG
>JANYHG010000248.1 GCA_025359165.1 Hyphomicrobiaceae bacterium | reverse complement strand
TAAGCTTGTCTCCAGCCTTATCTACTTCAGCCGGCAAATCTACGGGACTAGAATCATCGATTTTTAACTTCAAAACAGGACTTAGAATGTTTAATCCAACTGCACTATCCTTCGTCTCTTCGGTTGTCAAATAGACGATTTGGTACTCAGCTTTACCTTTACACGAAAACCCAAATCCATAACCGCCGTTCAAAGTCATAGCGATTGAATTTTTGTCATTTCCAAATGGATCATCATCGGTTTTGTTAATCCATTGCGCCTTTACCGATATGGTAGCTACCAACCAAATCGTAAGCGTCGCCAAAAGTTTTAACACATCAGCCCCCTATATAAATGCTCGAGAAATTCTACCAACGGAACCCTACCGTGGCAATCGTGCAAACGAGCCACCGCTCAAGCCCACCACTTCGTCGGTACGGGGAAGTGGCCGGCGGCGTCTTCGATGACTTGGGCGGCGCGGAACAGGGTGGCTTCGTCGAAAGGTTTGCCGATCAGTTGGAGACCGATTGGCGTGCCTTCGGACGACAAACCAGCGGGCACCGAGATGCCCGGCAGGCCCGCCATGTTGACGGTCACGGTGAAGATATCTTCGAGATACATGGCGAGGGGATCGCCACTTTTTTCACCCTGTCCGAATGCGGGGTTTGGCGTTGTCGGCGTCAGCACGCAGTCGACCGTATCCCAGGCCAGATCGAAGTCGCGCTTGATCAATGTGCGGACGCGTTGCGCCTTGACGTAATAGGCGTCGTAGTAACCGGCTGACAGCACATAGGTGCCGATCAGCACGCGCTTTTTGACTTCGCGTCCGAAGCCTGCGGCGCGGGTGTTCTCGTACGTTTCGGTCAAGTCTTTACCAGCCACGCGCAGGCCATAACGCACGCCATCGTAGCGCGCGAGGTTCGACGAACATTCGGCCGGCGCGACAATGTAATAGGCCGGGAGCGCATATTTCGTGTGCGGCAGGGAAATGTCGTGGATCGTTGCGCCAGCGGCTTTCAGCCACGCGATGCCTTGAGCCCACGACTTCTCTGCCTCGGGGCTCATACCGTCGACGCGGTATTCCTTGGGAATGCCGATGCGAAGGCCTTTGACGCCCTGCTTAAGCGTCGCTTCGTAGTCAGGCACGGGGGTGTCGACGGAGGTGGAGTCTTTGGCGTCGAAGCTCGCCATGTGGCGCAGCATGATGGCGGCGTCGCGGGTCGTGCGAGCGATGGGGCCGGCCTGATCGAGCGAGGAGGCGAAGGCGACGATGCCCCAGCGTGAGCAGCGGCCATAGGTGGGCTTGATGCCGACGGTGCCGGTGAGCGCCGCGGGTTGGCGGATGGAGCCGCCGGTATCGGTGGCGGTGGCTGCGAGGCAAAGATTGGCCGAGACGGCGGCCGACGAACCGCCCGACGAACCGCCCGGCACGAGCGCGGTATTGTCGAGCTTGCCGTTGCGGGTGCGGCGCCATGGATTGGTGACCGGGCCGAAGCAGCTGGTCTCGTTCGACGAGCCCATGGCGAATTCGTCGTTGTTGAGCTTGCCGAGCATGACCGCGCCAGCGTCCCAGAGATTCTGGCCGACGGTCGATTCGTAGGGCGGCTTGAAGTCGTCGAGAATGCGCGAACAGGCGGTTGTCCGAATGCCCTTGGTGGCGAACAGATCCTTGTTGCCGAGCGGCAGGCCTTCGAGTGGCCGCGCCTGCCCCTTTGCAATCAGTGCGTCGCTGGCTTTGGCCTGTGCCAGCGCGTGCTCTGGCGTTGCCAGCACGTAGGCATTGAGCGCCGGATTCGCCTTGTCGATCGCTGCAATGAAGGCTTGCGTCAACTCGGTGGCCGAGAATTTTTTCGCCTTCAGCCCATCGCGAGCAGCGGCAAGTGTGAGGGAAGTGAGGTCGGTCACGTCTAGGTCCTTGAATGCCAACTGTTATCTATTTCGTTACATGTCATCGATAACCAACCCAATCGTCGTCATGGCCGCGAAGGCGGCCATCCACGACAGGGAGCCAAATGCTCAAATTCGGTTGTCGAATTCCGCCGTCGTTGCGTCGCGATCCAGATCGCGTGTTCGTTTGACAATTAAATTGTGGAGGCTTGTCGTGGATGGCCGCCTTCGCGGCCATGACGAATTGGTTGGACATAATCATCGTTGCCCGCCCAGCCCTGCGGCTGCCGTCAGCAGCGATACCGCAGGCCGAAATAACATCATCGATTTAGTGAGCCGTTTGTTCGGTATGGACAGCCCGGTCTCTTTCTCGACTTCCTCGGCTGAGGGTACGGCGATACGAAACCAAAAAAGCAATTCCAACGCGCTCGTACATGCGCATAGCAAGACCAACACGCCGAGCATGACCCACCATGTCGCACTTGCGGCTAACAGGATCACTCCACCACCTTGGGCACGACGAAGAAGTTGTCGTCGGTCATGGGGGCGTTGAGGGTGATGTCGCTGCCGATGCTGCCGTCGGTGACTTTGTCCTCGCGCTGGCGCAACGTCATGGCTTCGACAGATGTCATCGGCTCGATACCAGTGGTATCGACCTCGTCGAGCATCTTGACCCAGTTCAGGATGCCCGAGAGTTCGCCTTCGAGGTTTTTGGCCTCGGCATCCGTCACCTTCAGGCGCGCCAGCCGGGCGATTCGGCGGACCGTTTTTTCATCGACGTGCATAGGGAAGGCCCCAAGGATCAGTATCTCGCAGTTGCGTCGCGCCCTGCATAGCGGCCAGGGAACGGGAGTGCAACAGCAGGATGGCATCGCTGCTTGACCGCCAATCGCTGGTTAAGTAGCCGCACTGCAGCAGACTAGCCGCATAGCAAAGGAGCAGCGCTCTGACGTCATTTCGCGGGTTCGACGGGGGCATCTGGGTCGGAATAGAAGCGGCGGCGGTATTTCGAGAGGAAAGGCTTGAGGATGTCGGAGTAGTCGTCGGTCCATGCGCGCATTTTCGAACCATCGAGAGACTTGAGCTCGGCAAGCCCCTTATAAGGCTCCAGGACTGCCGCGGATTTTGCGAACAGGCCGACTGTCGATACCGACTGGGAATAACTGCCGTCGGCTACGTCGTCGCTAAGAATGATGCCGGCAACGCCTGGTATCGCTGCAGCGGTTGCACCCAACACCGCTTCGAGATCGAGATAGCGGTTGGAAATGTGCAGCAGCACGACGCCGTCAGGCGTAAGCTTGCTCATGTACAGTTTGATCGCCTCGGCGGTCATCAGGTGCACGGGCACGGCATCCGACGAGAACGCATCGACCACGAGCAGATCGAACGATCCGTCCGCCTCTTTTGCCAACGTCAGGCGCGCATCGCCAATTTTGATGTCGGCATCCGGCAAGCAATTTTCGAGAAACGTAAAGTTCTCATCGCCGCTCGAAATGCCGACGATGACAGGGTCGATCTCGAAGATGCGCCATTGCTCGCCTTCGGCAGCATGGCAGGCCATCGAACCAGTGCCGAGGCCGATGACACCGTAGCGACCTTTGCGGCCCTGCGCTGTGAGCGCGGCGCGACGGGTGACGACCGTACGGCCCATCGGACTGTCGGGATAGTAATAGGTGGCGGGCGTGATGTCGGCGACGGCGTTGCCTACGGTATCGCGGATACGTTGCGCGCCGTGCAGCGTCGAGCCGTGAACGAGGGTGTTGAACTGTCCGTCTGCGGACTGAGTGACGCGGTAAACACCGAAATAGCTGCGCTGGCTATCGCCCTTGCGGACGGCCGACGGCAGCATCACCACCGCCAGCCCCATGCCGATTGCGGCGACGAGTTGCAGCGGCGGCTTGCGCCACGCCAGCACTACGACGGCGGCCATGGTCACGGCGGCGAGCGCGGCTGCACCCCAATCGGTCACGCGCGTAAATAGATCCGCGTTCGGCAGCCGCTCCAGCGCCCACGGAATCCAATAGATCGCGAGCCCCGCCAGCGCCGCGACGACCCACAGCGCCAACCCCTGTTCGCGCCATTTGCGATCGAGCGACAACGCGCCGGGACGGCAGGCGAAGGTGAGCGCGAGCAGCAATGGATACTCGAACACCTCGGAAAATATTTTCGGCGCTAGCAGGGCGGCGGCCGTACCGCCGAATGCCCCACCCAGCGACATCCAGAGATAGAACTCGGTAAGTGCGGCGGCTGCCGGTCGCGCTTCGTACAGAGTGCGATGGGCGACCATGGCCGACATGAAAAAGGCTAGCGCGCCGAGCGGTGCTGTCAGGTACCAGCCGTCGTGTACGGTCTGCGACAAGACGAGCAAGACAGCGGTGACGAAAACCAGATGCAGCGGCAGCAAGATGAAGCTCGGTATGACGGCCCGCTCGCGGAACACCAGCACGAACGTCAACAGGTACATCGCCAGCGGCAACACCCAGAGTAACGGTGCCGAAGCGATATCTGTGGTGACGTGCGTCGTAAAGGCGGTCAGGAGCGCCGACGGCACCATGGCCAGAATCACCCAGTGCAACCGAGCGCTCCAAGTGGGACGAAGGCCGGCATAATCCGCGCGTGCGGACGAAAGGTGCAGATCGGCTGCGGTCGACGCGTTGCGGCGTGCGAGCGCGAATACGCCGGCGAGGCATGCGACAAGTGCGATGAAGCCATAGGCCCAAAAGCGGCTCAGCGCCGAAACGCCGAAAAGCGGTTCGAGGAGGAAGGGATAGCCGAGGAGGGCTACGAAGCTGCCGAGATTGCTCGCGGCATAGAGGAAATATGGATCGCGAGCTGCGGGGTGGGAAGTGCCGGCGAACCACGCTTGCAGCAACGGTGCGTTGGCCGCTACCGCGACGAAGGGGAGG